>CAJWUE010000034.1:0-15023 GCA_913047775.1 uncultured Rhodobiaceae bacterium | reverse complement strand
CCAGCGCTTGATTCAGAGAATATTAATCGCGCACTTATTGAAATAGGCCTAATTACAGAAAAAACACATAATGAAGAAATTCTTGGGCGTATTTTTAATGATTTTTGTATTGGAAAATAAATTGTTTCATGTGAAACATTGTTCTTGAAAAATTACACCGAAGACACTAAAAAAGGTATATATGCACAATTTTGATACTATAGTGATAGGTGGGGGGCATGCGGGTTGTGAAGCAGCAGCAGCATCTGCGCGCATTGGGGTAAATACTCTTTTATTAACTAAGCACATTACCACCATTGGGGCTATGTCATGCAATCCTGCAATGGGAGGAATAGGTAAGGGGCATTTAATAAGGGAAATAGATGCCTTTGATGGATTAATGGGCGTTATATCAGATTTATCTGGTATTCAATTCAGGGTTCTAAATCGAAGCAAGGGGCCAGCGGTCCAGGGGCCTAGGGCCCAAATAGACAGGATCCTTTACCTTGAGAATATGCAAAAAGCCCTGAAAGAACAGAAAAACCTTACTATTGTTGAAGCAAGTGTAAACGATATTATTATAGAAAATAACACAATTTGTGGGATAAGGTGCGATCAAGGCGAATATTTTTGTAACTCCCTTATACTCACAACAGGAACATTCTTGAATGGCGTAATGTATTGTGGTAAAAATACAACACCAGGCGGAAGATACGGAGAAGCCCCAACAACAACCCTATCAAAGAGATTAAAAAAGTTTGATTTAAGCCTATCCAGACTCAAAACAGGTACGCCAGCCAGGATAATGAAAGATTCTATCAACTATGATTTGCTTGAAGAGCAAAAGGGAGATACCCAGCCCGAACCTTTTTCTTATATGAGCAATAAAATTCAGGCGCCACAAACAGTTTGTCATATTACACACACAAACGAAAAAACCCATCAAATTATCGCAAATAATATCAGAAAGTCCGCAATGTATTCTGGGAATATAACTAGCGCAGGACCGAGATATTGTCCCTCAATAGAAGATAAAATAGTTCGATTTCCTGAAAAGAAAAGCCACCAAATTTTTTTGGAACCCGAGGGTTTGAATAGTGATCTTATCTATCCAAATGGTATCTCGACCTCATTACCAGAAGATATTCAGCTTGCGTTCATAAAAACCATAAAGGGCCTTGAAAAGGCTAAAGTAAGAAGATTTGGTTATGCCATAGAATATGATTATGTAGACCCAAGGGAGCTTGATCACAGCCTCTCTGTTAAGAAAATCAAGGGCCTTTGGCTTGCTGGTCAAATTAATGGAACAACAGGATATGAAGAAGCGGCTTCACAAGGTTTGATCGCAGGCATAAATGCCGCGAGACACAGCCGGGGTAAAAAATTGTATTTTATTGATAGAGCGGATGGATATATAGGTGTTTTAATCGATGACCTGGTGACCAAAGGTGTAACCGAGCCATATCGCATGTTTACATCAAGATCGGAGTATAGATTAAGCTTAAGAGCAGACAATGCCGACCACAGACTAACTGATACTGGAATATTTTTGGGGGTAGTGGGACAGGAAAGAAAAAAATCTTGGAGATTAAAAAAATCTAAAATTAATCAAGCCAGGAGCAGCCTTAAGGAATTAATTATTTCTCCAACCGAAGCAAGAAGAAAGGGTTTAAAGATTAACTGTGATGGAAAAAAAAGATCAGCCTTTGAACTGTTAGGCTATCCAGAAATTAACTTTAAAGATCTAGAAAAAATTTGGGAAAAGCTAGAAAATATTGATTTGTCTACCAGAAAAACCATTTCGGCCGAAGCTACCTATTATAGATATTTGAAGAGGCAAAAAAAGGAAATTGATAATTTTAAAAAAGAAGAATTAAAAAAACTAAATCCTAATTTTAACTATGATTTAATTGATGGCCTTTCAAACGAAAACAAGGATAAACTTTCTAAAATTAAACCCAGAACGCTAGGCCAAGCCCAAAGAATTGATGGAATTACACCCTCAGCAATAAGCTTAATACTTTCTCATATGAGAAATTCCAAAGGGGCTGAATTCTGAAAAAAGAAAAAGTTTTGATCGGAAAAATAAAGATTTCAAGCGAGGTAGAAAACAAACTGCTTGTTTACAAAGATATGCTGTTAGAGGCTAATAAAAAAACAAACTTAATAGGTGCGCGAACAATAAAAAATATTTGGGAAAGACATATTTGTGATTGTGCCCAAACTTTAAATTATTTTCCTAAAAATAAAAAATACAGTTCCTTTGTTGATATTGGTTCAGGCGCAGGCTTACCCGGAATAGTCGTTAAAATATTAAGAGAAGCAATTACTGCCCATTTGGTAGAATCTAACTATAAAAAATATAGTTTTATTGCCCAAGTTAATTCCCAATTGTTTTTAGGAATGAAGCTTTACCAAGAAAGATTTGAAAATATTCAACCTAGCCAAATTGGAAAAAATGTAATTTTAGCAAGGGCTCTTTTACCATTGAATAAACTTTTGGATCTAACTTTTGATCACTTTAAGGCCGGCTCAATAGGAATCTTCCATAAAGGAATAAATTGGGAGAAAGAAGTTGAAGAAGCGCAGAACTTTTGGAAATTTGATTTTGATGCCCACAAAAGTCTTACCAACAATAAGTCAAGGATTATTGTGGTTAATAATGTTGAAACGAAATGAACTCTAAAAAGATTTATTCAGTAATTAATCAAAAAGGGGGGGTTGGAAAGACAACTACAACAATTAATTTAGGAACAGCTATGGCTGCGTGTGGAGCACAAGTGCTGCTAATTGACTTAGACCCACAAGGAAATCTTTCGACGGGACTTGGGATAGAAAAAGCAGACCGAAATAATGGGACATATGACATTCTTATAAATAAAAGTAGTGCGACAAAACTATATAAAGAAACCACCGTTCCCAATCTTCATGTAATAACAGCCAATGAAAACCTTTTAGGTCTTGATATTGAGCTAGCAAATTCCTCTGATAGGGCAACAAGATTAAGAGATTCTCTACTAGAGGAATTAAATTATGATTTTATACTACTTGATTGTCCTCCCGCATTAAATATCCTAACATTAAATGCCTTGGTTGCATCAGAGGGGGCGTTAGTGCCTCTTCAAGCAGAATTTTACGCACTTGAAGGTTTAAGCCAGCTGATTAAAACGATTAACAAAATTAGAAATACCATTAACACCAAACTAAGGCTCGAGGGAGTCATACTAACAATGTATGATGTTCGCAACAACCTTTCCAACCAAGTAGAAGAGGATGTAAGAGCATACCTTGGTCACGATGTTTTTCAAACAATAATACCAAGGAACGTTCGCCTTTCAGAGGCACCCTCGCATGGTGTTCCAGCTCTTATCTACGATCACAAGTGTCTTGGTAGTCAAGCATATATTAACTTAGCGAGAGAAGTATTGATTAAAGCCGGCTGGGAGGTAAATTAAAAATGGTAAAAGAAAAGAAAAAAAGCCTAGGAAAAGGTTTGGCGGCACTTATAGGAGACCTGGGCGAAGCAGAGGCGAGGAACCTAAATCCTTCAGAAATAAAAACGGAAGGCGTAAAAATACCAATCGAATACTTAGAGCCAAGCCGCAACCAACCAAGAAAAACTTTTGACGAGGATTCCATAAACGAATTAGCACAATCTATTAAAGAAAAAGGAATATTATTACCCATATTAGTTAGACCCCTTGAAGAGAAGAAATACCAAATAATTGCAGGCGAAAGAAGATGGCGGGCTGCTCAAAAAGCAAACCTCCACGAGATTCCAGTTGTTATTAAGGATCTTGAGGAAAATGAAGTTCTTGAGATCGCCTTAATAGAAAACATCCAAAGGGAGGATTTAACTGCGATAGAAGAGGCCTCTGGCTTAAATAGGTTATTGGTAGAACACCATTATACACAAAAGGATCTTTCAAAAATAATAGGAAAGTCTAGATCAAACATTGCCAATACCTTGAGGTTGCTATCCCTTCCTCATAAAGTGCAAGACTTTGTACAAAGAAAAATCTTAACAGCAGGTCACGCAAGATCGTTGGTGGGTTTAGAAAACGCATTATCAATTGCCCAGTTCGCAATAAAAAAGAAAATGAGTGTAAGGCAGCTAGAGCAATATGTTAATTATGTGAAGAACAAGATAAACATTAAAAGCAGTAGCGGTAATACAAAAAAAGATCCTAATACCCTCGCAATTGAAAAGAGTTTAAGCGATCATTTGGGGTTAACTGTAAAAATTAAAAAGAAGAGGGGTGAACAAGGAGAGCTTAAGGTTGTCTATAAAAATTTTGAGCAGTTGGACTATATTATAAAAAGACTGAATAAATAATACTTCACTTCTTAGCTGCAGCTGAGATTCTCAAAACTACATCATTAATAATTAGTTCACCCAAATTAACTGAATTTTTTATTTCTTTTTCGGCGTTATTTAATATGGAGAAAACTTTTTCAGTCTTTTTTGTTTCCCAGAGATGAACCTGTTTTCCAAAAGATTCTTTTTCTTTAAAAAAAACAGGCGGTTTTAATTCTTGCATTGCTCTTGAAATGGGAATGCCAGAACCTCTTTTGATTGAAACATTATGTATCTTTTGAAAGTGAGAAGACAAAGCATTAATAAACTGGACTGGCTGGTATCCTTGTAACCGCAGTTTGTATACAGATTGTAAGGATTTCTTTACGTTTCCCAATCCAACGTAATTACATAAATCACGCGTTTGTAATAGTTTCTCATCTCTTAAAACTAAATCTATTACAGACTCTGAAATGTCCTTTTCCCTTTGTTGCAAAGAATACAGTAATAATAATTCGAGAGAGTTTTTTATTAAATTTTTGTCGTTGCCCATTAAGGAAGAAATTTTTAAGCACCCACTATTTGATATAGAAAAATTATTTATTTTAAAAAAATCTTTTATAAAAATATTTAGGTCCCTTTGGCTGTCTTCATATATTGGTATTGATATTGCTATCGGGCTTTTTTCAATATTTTTTCGCAGACTCGATCGCGGAGCCAATTGTCCAGCCTTTACAATAATTTTTACTCCGTCAATAGGTGTTTTTAAAAAATCTTTTAAACATCCAACAGATTCGGTTTCCAAAAGATTGATTTTTAAAACACTATTACCCCCGCCAAATGGCATAGAGTTTATCTGCTGATAAAAAATATCAGTTTCAGTTAGAATATTTTTTGAAATTAATTCTTGAGCTTCAAAAGGCTCATCATTTTTACCTTTAAGATTATCAAAAGTTTTTTTATAATTTTCTTCTATTGAATAACCATTTGGACCATAGAACATTATGAGACTATATTTGTTTATATTTTCTAAATATGTTCCAAGTTCTTTTAAATTCCCCTTCATTAATTTCCTCTATAACGATTTTTAAAAAGAAGAAGCTGCTTTTGAATATCCTCAGCCAATAAAATTGAAATTTGTTTTTTTGTATTAGACTCAGCAACGTAATTAGCATAAGGCTCGGCAACCCTATTGAAAGCAGAAGAAACTAAAGATTGACCGCTAAAAACGACTTTTTTTGTAATATTATCATTAACCGTAAAATCAAGTTTATTTGTTATATTCTTTCTTAAAACCTTTTCATCTTCGCGAACATCAATGTCCTCATATTGTTCATCAATAATAAATGCAACTACAAATCTAGCATTTACGTCATCGTTGTTAAAAAACCTTTTCAATTCTTTGTAAACCAAATCAGTGTTCATAACTTGGACATCGGGCCTTTTAATATGAAAGTCACTGAAAGATTCTGATTTGTACAAAGGCTCAAAAGCGCAGCCTGCTAGCACAAACAATAGACAGAAGAGAAAGGATCTTTTGGTTATCCTACAAGACAATATTAACCACCTTTCCGGCCACAACTATTACTTTCTTTATTTTTCGATCACCGATGTGTCTCGTTATTTTTTTTGTTTTTATGGCCATCTCGCTAATAACATCATCTCCTACGTCTTTTGCAATCAGCATCTCATCTCTTCGCTTACCATTTATTTGGATTGCTATCTTTATCTTATCTTCAACTACAAAATTGTTGATATGATCTGGCCATTTTTGTTCACACAATAGGCCGTCACCTTCTATATACCGCCATCCTTCTTCAGCAAGATGTGGGGCAAAAGGTCCAAGCATAATTAAAAGAAACTCCAGAGCCTCTTTAGCGGCTTGATGATTAGCATTTTTGGTAATTTCATCTTTATTGAGCGCCCCAACGAAACTGTATAATCTTGCAATAGCATTATTAAATGATTTTCTTTCAAGGTCCTCGGTTAACCTTACCAAGGTCTTATGAGAGAGCTTCCTAACCTCTTTTGAATTTTGGGATGATGAATTCTTTATGGTGTCCTTCTTTTTAAGTATTTCGCTATAATTAATAATTGTTTTCCATACCCTATTCAAAAATTTATTTGCAGATTCTATTCCCGCTTCTGTCCAAAAAATATCTCTATCAGGCGGGGAGTCAGACATAACAAACCATCTTGCGGTGTCAGCGCCATATTTCTTTATTATAACATCTGGGTCAATTGTGTTTTTCTTAGATTTAGACATTTTTTCTGACGAACCTACTCTTAGAATCTCTTTGGTTTCTTTATGAACAAATTTATCATCTAACCTTTCAGCAAACTCTGGTTCAATCCACACGCCGTCATGATTGCGGTAAGTCTCATGGCACACCATTCCTTGTGTAAACATTCCTTGAAAAGGTTCATCTAAATCCATGTGCCCGGTTTTTTTAAGGGCTTTGGTAAAAAATCGCGCGTACAAAAGATGCAATATTGCGTGCTCGACACCACCAATATATTGATCTACCGGTAACCAATATTTAGAAGATTTTTCATCTATGGGTTTTTCCTTATTTAGGTCACAGAATCTAGCAAAATACCAAGAGGAATCAACAAATGTATCAAAAGTATCTGTTTCTCTTTTACTTTCCTCACCACATTTAGGACATTTTGTTCGCTTCCATGATGGATGAGACTCCAATGGATTACCAGGTCTATCAAATTTTACGTCTTTTGGCAGAGTAATAGGTAAATCACTCTTTTTTGCTGGAACAATACCGCATTTATTACAATGAATTACAGGAATCGGACATCCCCAATAACGCTGTCGCGATACACCCCAATCTCTTAAACGATAATTTATTTCTTCCTTCCCGTTGTGATCTCTCATTAGCCTTGAAATAGATACCTTGTTTGCTTCTTCAACGTTCATACCATTCAAAAAGTCAGAATTTATTAAATACCCATCTCCCGTATATGCTTTATCTATTATTAAAAATTTTTCTTCTTCTTCGTCAAAAGGACATACTACAGGAAGAAACGGAAGGTTATATTTTAATGAAAAATCTAAATCTCTTTGATCGTGTGCAGGACAACCGAATATTGCACCCTGCCCATAACCAGATAAAACAAAATTTGCTATATAGACTGGCAAATATTTATTATGAATGAATGGATGTACTGCCTTTAATCCTGTATCTATTCCTTCCTTTTCAACCTTTTCAATAGCCTCTTCAGAGGATGCTGTTTTCTGACATTTTTCTATAAATTTAGCTATCTTTGGATTGTGCGATTTAAGTTTTATAGATAGTTTATGATCAGGTGCGATAGCACAAAAATTAGCGCCAAAAAGAGTATCTGGTCTTGTTGAATAGACATCTATATTTTCAACCGAATTATTTTCTTCATTTATTACATTAAAAGTAAAAACTACTCCCTCCGATCTACCTATCCAGTTTTTTTGCATCAATTTAACTTTTTCTGGCCAATCTCGAAGATTATCTAATTCATTAAGAAGAATTTCAGAAAATTCAGAAATCTTAAAAAACCATTGCTTTAATATTTTTCGTTCAACTGGCGCCCCAGATCGCCAGCCCAACCCATCTATAACTTGCTCATTAGCTAAAACTGTTTTATCAACTGGGTCCCAATTAACCTCGCTTTCTTTCCTGTAAGCGATACCGTTCTCAAGAAAGTCGATAAATATTCTTTGTTGGTGTTTCATATATTCTTCATCACATGTTGAAAATTCTCTCTCCCAATCCAAAGATAGCCCCAATGATTTGAGTTGTTCTCGCATTTTACGAATGTTTTGATGAGTCCACTCTTCAGGGTGGACACCTTTTTCCATAGCTGCATTTTCAGCAGGCATGCCAAATGCATCCCAACCCATAGGATGTAGAACATTGTCTCCTCTTGCCCTTCTATAACGGGATATCACATCTCCAATAGTGTAGTTCCGCACGTGCCCCATATGAATTTTTCCTGATGGATAAGGAAACATCTCCAATATGTATTTTTTAGGAAAATTTTTATCTACAGGTTTAGTTTTAAAAGACGCCTTTTTTTCCCAAATATCTTGCCAATAAGGCTCGGATTTTTTAGGTGAATAATTTTTCATCTTGGTATATTTAGTCGCTTATTTTTGTGCCAATTCTTAATTCTCTTGCCTTCGTTAATATTGAATTTTCAATTAACCTTGAGGTTTCAGTATTAGTATTGGAGTCTACCCACCCCTCACCAACTTTTGTTTGTCTGAAGACTGAAACGGATAATCCATCCGCTCTCAATCTCCTATCTTTTATGTAAACCACAATCTTCACCCTTTCATTGGATGAATTAATATCAGTAAACCATTCTGTAGAAATTATACCACCTATTGGGTCAGATTTATCTAAGGGTATGAACGATAAAGCATCCAGGCTCGCCCTCCAAAGAAAAGCATTAACAGCCATTGAATATTGTGAATTTTCAATCTCAGAAATTTGTTTATCGGCTTTTCCTGCGCAGGCCAACAATAATGGTGTTACTAATATAATAATTAGACAGTATTTAAGAATATTTTTCAAAACTAGCTCCAAAATCTTATTATAAGGTTATATATCTTTTATTCCATATCAAGAAATACTAAGTTAACCTAAACTAAAAATTTCTAATTCTCATTAAGTTTAGTTTAAAAATGAGATTTATTAATATTTGGATAAGTAAGCGATAGAAGAATGAAAGATGTTATCAAGAATTTAGAAATGGTTAAATATAATATAACCAAATCAGCCGAAGAAAACGGTAGGGACCCAAGGGATATTAAGCTGATAATTGTGACCAAAAAATTTAATCAGGATTCAATTAAACCCCTGTTAGATATTGGGCACCTTACATTCGGAGAAAATAGAGTGAAAGAAGCCCTTAATAAATGGCCTGATTTGATGGATAGCTATAAAAATGTAGAGCTGCATATGTTAGGAAATTTACAATCAAATAAAGTTAAAGACGCTCTAAGAATTTTCTCTTCAATTCATACAATTGATAGCGTTAAGTTAATAGAAAAAATATTGAAAAATTTAGTAGATAATGATTGTCCAAATGAGTTCTTCATTCAATTAAATTTAGCAAAAGAATTAGGGAAAAACGGGATTTACCCAGAGCGATTACCAGGCTTATTAAAAGAATTACAAAAGGATATTACACTCAAAATTGATGGTTTAATGTGTATTCCTCCAAAGGATGAAGAGCCTTCATTATATTTTGCTTTATTGAGGAAATTATCAGAAGAAAATAAAATAAAAAATCTTAGCATGGGTATGAGTAGAGATTATAAAAAAGCAGTTGAGTTTGGCGCTACACACATTCGGGTTGGTGAGGCGATTATGGGGTCAAGGGAAGATGTCTAATAAAAAAACTATTGCCATAATTACCAATAATATTGAGCTAAGTTTATTGCTAAAAGAACAATTTGACCTACAAGGAATGTTCTCTCTAAAGCTTTTCAATGAAAAAAGTATCAATTTAGCCTCCAAAAAGAATGAAAAAATTCTTGCTTTTATGATTACAGAGGATCTTCTACAAACCCTTAAAGCACAAAAAAATACAGAGTCATTTTGGCTAAGAAACAAAAAGAACACGATTTTGATCTCTCAAAATCAAACTGAGCATGATGTTGTAAACGATATTAGGTTTCAACCATTATACTCTATAACTTTGCCTATAGAATTTAGGGCTTTAACAAAACTATTATCTGACTTAGTTCAACAGAAAGAAGAACCAAGGTTTTCGAATGTTGATTTAGGAGATATCTTCCTAGATATTGTAGGTAGAAAAATACATAAGCATGAAAAAAGCGCAAAACTTACCGAGAAGGAATCGAAGATATTATGGTACTTACTAAGTAACCCAAATTTAAAGATTGATCAGAAGTTATTGTTAAAAGAAATTTGGGGATATACAGAGGAAATTGAAACCAGAACCCTTACCACGCATATATACAGGATAAGGCAGAAACTTTTAGAGATTGGTGAGAATGGTTTCGAAATTAGAAATATAGAAAATAGTTATATTCTAAAGACAGGTTAGGTATTATTTTATTTTAAAGTCAGCCACCATAGGAACATGATCAGAGGGTCTTTTCCAACCTCTAGCATTTTCTATAATATTCGCATTAACAAGATATTCATTCAATTTCTTGCTCGTCCAAATATGGTCTAACCTTCTCCCCCTATTTGATTTCTTCCAATCTCGAGCTCTGTAGCTCCACCAGCTATATATCTTTTTTTCATAACCATAAATGTTCCTAATAGCGTCTTCGAAATTAAATGATCTTTTAAAAAGCTCCATCTTTATTCTTTCGATTTTTGTGTGGCTTACAATATTTGTTAGTTGTTTATGTGACCAAACATCCATAATGTCCGGAGCTATATTTATGTCCCCAACTAAAGCAATAAGTGATTTATCTTTGCCGGACTTTTTAGAAAACCAATTAGTGGCTTCATCTAAAAAATCAAGCTTATGCTTGAATTTTTCATTTATATTTGGGTCTGGAATATCCCCTCCAGCAGGAACATAGAAATTATGAACTGTTATAACCTTATTTCGATAACTTAGATTCACTGAAATATGTCTACCATCATCTTTGTTGCAGAACTTTTTTTTGTTATTTTTAGTTGAATTAATTTTAGATGCTATTGATACCCCATTATAACCCTTAATCCCGTAAGCAAAAGAATAACGAAAGCCCATATCATAAAAATCTTGATGTGGAAATAAATCGTTCGGACATTTTGTTTCCTGAAGACACAATATATCAGGTTTAAAACGTTTAACTATTTTCTTTAACATATCCATTCTTAGGCGAACGGAGTTAATATTCCATGAAATTATTCGCATTTTTATTTGAAGTGATTAGGCGTCTTTTATGTTTTCCCACATTTCATCAATCATCATTTCGTAATCAAAGCCCAATATATTTGACGTATCCTCATATCTCTCGATGATTTGATCGTTTGGGAAGATTAGCCCGTCATTTTTATAACTATCGCTGCTGATATCTAAAGCCATCATATTGGATGTAGCTAAACTATTTTCTTCAGCAATATTTTTCCCTATTTTTGCATCTAAAAGTGAATTGATAAAATAATGTGCGCTTTCCTTTTTGTTAGATGATTTTGCTATACATATTGCATCTTCCCAAATTAAACTACCCTCCCTTGGAAATACGAAACCTATATCGTTATTCGCGGAAATCACTTTTGCTGCCTCCTCATTGCTAGAGATTGCTAAATCAACCTCTCCAGATGTCAGCAGACTTATACCATTATTGTTTCCAAAATCCTTAATATGCTCTTTCTGTCTTTTTAACAGTTTTTCTGCTTGGTTTATCCACATTGGATCATTAGTATTAAGGCTCATCCCCATATATTTTAATGCAATTTGTATTAATGTTCTTCCTTCCCCAATTAAAGCAATCTTTCCAGAATATTTATCTGAGTCCAGCAACCATCTCCAGCTATTTGGGGGTTCATCAAATTTGTCTTTACGATAAATTATTCCTAATCCCCCCCAGGTTAATGGGATCGAATATTTTCTCCCTGGATCATAAAAAGAATTTAAGAATTGTTCATTAATAAAAGAACGGTTAGGTATTAACGAATTGTCAATTTCTAAAAGTTTTCCTGCCTCAATAGCTGTTTCTATTATATCGTTTCTTCCGATGAATATGTCGAAATCCTCCTCAATATTGTTCTTTTTTCCTTCATACATCTTATCTTTTATAGGAATACTTAGTGCAGAGGAAATTTTAGATATTGTGTTTCTGGGTAGATAATTCTTCGGTCTAACTAAGTTTAAAGAAATATCCGGGGCTTCCTGACTTTGAGGAAAAACTTTTTTTGGACTCACAGAAATCCCAGCAATAAATAAAGCGAGCCCAGAGACAAAAGATCTTCTAGTAGGATATTTCAATATATTTATTTTTTTCATGTTAATCTTTCCTTTTAAAAAAGGTGATAACCTTAATACCAATTAACTGTCATTCTATCTAGAACTTTATTGAGATTCTAAAACTAGAGAAAATTACCTTCTTGTTTCAAATAAGTTTTCTTTTATTTTCTCTTGAGTATCAATATTTGAGAAGAAAATTGTTGTTTCCTTTTTTTGTTCGTCTATAAATCTCCATTGTCTCAATTTTGGATCAGGATAATCTAATGTTAAAAAAAGGATATTCCTAGACAAACTTTTTTCTGTATTTAAGCTAAAAGTTCCAATACTTCCCTTGATTTCTAGGTTTTTAATTAGGAATTGTCCAAATTGGATCTCGTCAGAAAATATACCTACAAGTGGATTCCCATTTGTCGAATAACTTGCAAATTCTTCTGCTTTATTCTCCTTAAAAAAGATTTTTTTATTTTTAATAATTATAATTGTTTCAGAGGGGGGTAAATATTCAAATCTTAATTCTTGATTATTCCCGATCCAGAATTTTCCCTTAGATATATTTCCATTATTGTTAATTTGTGTAAAAGAGCCGTTTATTGCGCTTAATTCTGAAAGGTATTGCTCAACATTAATCAGCCACTCATCTCTAAAATCTTTAGTAATCTCTGATTTGGAGGTTTCAAAGGCAAAAAATATTAAGAATATTATTATTATTCTGATCTTCGGGGCCATCAATCATTACCTTTTAAAATTTCTCTTTTCCCCTGATTATTTGGAGACGACACTATTCCTTTCTCTTCCATTTCTTCTATTATTCTAGCCGCCCTATTGTAACCAATTTGTAATTTTCTTTGGATATAACTTGTCGATGCTCTTTGATCTCTTATTATTATAGAAACTGCCTGATTAAATAACATGTCTCCACCTTCTTCTGCAATATGATCACCCAAAGGTAAATCCGTATCTTCTTCAATAACAGATTCAATATAATCTGGATTTTCTTGCCGTCTAATGTGGGTTACTACTTTTTCTACTTCACTATCAGAGATAAACGGTCCATGTACACGAGTAACTATACCTCCTTCGGATAGAAATAACATATCACCTTTTCCTAGTAATTGTTCTGCGCCCATCTCATTTAATATTGTTCTGCTATCGATTTTTGATGCTACCCTAAAAGAAATTCTTGTAGGTAAGTTTGCCTTTATTGTTCCAGTAACAATATCCACCGAAGGTCTCTGGGTTGCTAAGACAACGTGAATTCCTGCTGCGCGAGCCATCTGGGCTAGTCTTTGAATAAGATGCTCTATATCATTTCTAGCTACCAACATCAAATCTGCCATCTCATCTATTACAACAACAATAAACGGTAATCTTTCAGGAGTTATTTGTTCCTCTTCATACATTGCCTCACCGTTTTCGGGATCGTAACCTGTGTGAACTCTTCTTTTAAAGGTTCTTCCTTCCTTGAGGTATTTTTCTGCCTTTTTGTTATATGCGTCCATGGTGCGCACTGCAATCTTGGACATCTTTCGATATCTTTCCTCCATTTCTCTTACAACCCATTTAAGAGCAACAACGGCTTTTTTAGGATCGGTAACAACTGGTGTTAATAAGTGAGGAATTCCATCATAGACAGAAAGCTCAAGCATCTTGGGGTCAACCATAATCAACCGACATTCATCTGGTCTGAATTTATACAAGATTGAAAGTATCATACCATTTATACCCACTGATTTTCCTGAACCCGTTGTCCCTGATATTAACAAATGTGGCATAGCTGATAGATCAGCTATAATTGGAGCTCCGCCAATATCTTTTCCAAGACTCAAAGGTATTTCCTGGTTTGATGAGACGAATTTTTCCGATTCTAAAATTTCTCTTAGAAATACTGTGTCTCTATCATCGTTTGGTAATTCAATACCGATAGAGTTTTTCCCAGGTACAACAGCCACACGAACCGAAACCGCACTCATTGATCGGGCTATGTCATCTGCAAGATCAATTACCCTTTTAGTTCTTATTCCTGGCGCAGGTTTGAGCTCGTATAATGTTACTATTGGTCCGGGTCTTACATTTACAATCTCACCCTCTACAGCAAAATCGCTTAATACAGTCAATAAAAGTCTTCTATTTTCCTCTATCTTTTCATCTGAGAGTTCTGTTTTCTCTGTTTCTGGTAACTCTTTAAGAAGATTTAATGTAGGAAATTCATAACCTGATTTATTTATTTGACTTGTTGGTTGAAAATCTAGGGGCTTTCTTTTTAATATCTGTGGTTTTGCCTTTTTTGGTCTTGAGATAATAGGCTTGTTTTTCTTTTCAACAAACGTTTCATCTTTAACATCAACAAAATTTGATTTAATTTCTTGAGAGACCTCGGTATTCAATTTCTTCTTTGATAGTCGTTTTGATTGAGTAGGAACTAGAGCATAATTGCTTAAGGCAAGCGCCGAAATACAAATAAAGAAATAAATTATTCCCTGAGGGGTAAAATTTGTTCCGTTTATCTCCTGATTAGGACCGAATAAGAATTCAAAAAAAGGTTCTATTTTATAAAAAATAAAATATCCTAAAAGACCTCCCTCTTCATAGATAATTTGAAAAGAGAGAGTTAAAATTGAAAAACTCACTAAAAAAATAAATAAAGTCGACCAAAAGGGCTTATTTTTTCTTATTAAAAGATAAATACCCCAAATAATTAATGAAACAGTCAAGAATAGTGATGAAGCGCCAAAAAGTTGTATCAATAAATCTGAAACATAAGATCCGGGTAAACCAATAATATTTGAAGGTGGATTTTCTGAAGCAGTATTGAGGC
>CAJWUE010000033.1:0-15359 GCA_913047775.1 uncultured Rhodobiaceae bacterium | reverse complement strand
TATTCTTGGGAGAAACATCCCTTCTTCCGTGGTATCTAAGAAGATAACAATTGGTTTTTTTTGTGAATTTTTAATATCTATAACTTTAAATTGCGATGAAAGCGCAAGATTAAGGTCAATTATTGCTTCATTCTTTACATAATTCTGAGGTTTTATATAATCATTAGAATCAATTTTAGAAAAATCTAAATCCAGAATCTCAACATCCTGATCATGCTCTTTCTTTAATCTAAAAGTTACATCCAAAATATCTTGCGAAAGAAATCTATTTAGTTTTGAAAAGCCCGTGTACTTCCAATCCTCAATCCGTTTATTTGGTAGTCCCAAATTAAGAAATCTTTCGTAAGAACTTTGTCTTTCAGAAAAAAGAAAGTCTTTTTCAGAAAAAATATTTTTTATATTGTTATTTATATTTTCAAGCATCGTCTTGAAATCCTTCAAAACCATTTTTTTCAATTAAATCTGCAACTTCCTTTCCGCCAGTAAAAACAATTTTTCCATTTATTAGGATATGAATCTTGTCGGGTTGAATTTTTTCCAACATTTTTTTGTAGTGTGTAATAACTAATAATGAGTTTTCATAACTTTTTATACCGTTAATTCCTTCAGATACTACATTTAGTGCATCAACATCCAAACCGGAATCGGTTTCGTCAAGGACTGACAATACTGGGTCTAAAATTAGCAATTGCAGAGCTTCATTTCTTTTTTTCTCTCCCCCAGAAAAACCAACATTGAATTGTCTTTTTAAGTCATCATCCTCTATGCCCAGAATCTTAGCTTTTTCTTTAACAAGTTTAAGAAAATCTGAAGGTTTAAGAGGCTCTAGACCTTTAGTTTTTCTATTACATTCACTAATAGTTTTTAAAAAATTCATTATGGAAACACCAGGAATTTCAATTGGGTATTGAAAAGCTAAAAAAAATCCTAAATTTGATCTCTCATTAGGCGACAAGTTAATCAAATTCTTCTTACAAAATTCAATTGAACCTGAAGTTATATTGTAGCCATCATTGCCCGCCAAAATATTCGAAAGTGTGGATTTTCCTGAACCGTTAGGTCCCATTATAGCATGAACTTCACCTCTATTAATTTCCAAGTTAAGATTTCTAAGAATTTTATTCCCTTCGATCTCAACGTTTAAATCTTTTATTTTTAATAAAGTATTATTCATCCTACGCTTCCTTCTAGGCTTATACTTAGTAATTTTTGAGCTTCTACAGCAAATTCCATAGGTAATTTTTGCAGAACCTCTCTACAAAAACCGTTTACGATTAGGGAGATTGCCTCTTCTTCATCTAAACCTCTTTGCAGACAATAAAAAAGTTGGTCTTCAGAAATCTTAGATGATGTAGCCTCGTGCTCAATTATAGAAGTATTGTTCTTCGATTCTATGTAAGGGATAGTTGATGCTGAACAAGTGTCAGTTAATAAAAGGGAATCACATTGAGTAAAATTCCTAGATTGATTTGATTTGGGGTGAATATTTACTAATCCACGGTAAGTGTTAGATGAATTTCCAGCAGAAACACCCTTGGATATTATCCGACTTGAAGTATTTTTACCAAGATGCAGCATTTTTGTTCCGCTATCAACTTGCTGAAAATTATTCGAAATAGCGACAGAATAGAATTCACCTGAAGAGTTATTTCCTCTCAATATACAACTTGGATATTTCCAAGTAATTGCTGAACCTGTTTCAACCTGTGTCCAAGAAATCTTAGAATTATCTTCTCTACAATCTCCTCTTTTAGTAACAAAATTATAGACCCCACCTCTTCCGTTTTCATCTCCGGGATACCAATTCTGAACTGTAGAATATTTTATTTCTGCATTTTCAAGGGCTACAAGTTCAACCACAGCTGCATGAAGTTGGTGTTCATCCCTCATCGGAGCTGTGCAACCCTCCAAGTAACTAACGTATGAACCTTTGTCTGCAATTACTAAAGTTCGTTCAAACTGTCCTGTGCCGGAAGCATTTATTCTAAAATAAGTAGATAATTCCATAGGGCAACGAACTCCTGAAGGTATATAAACAAAGCTTCCATCAGAAAATACGGCGGAGTTGAGGGTAGCAAAATAATTATCTGAGGGAGGAACTACACTTCCTAGATATTTCCTTATCAATTCAGGATGATTAGTAACAGCTTCGGAAAATGAACAAAAAATTATTCCATCTTCCTTAAGTCTTTCTTTAAAAGTCGTTCCTACTGAAACACTATCAAAAACCGCGTCAACGGCAACACCAGAAAGCCATTCCTGTTCCTTCAGAGGTATGCCTAACTTATTATAAGTTTCAATTAATTTTGGATCAACCTCATCTAAGCTCTTAGGTTTATCCATTTCTTTTGGTGAAGAAAAGTAATAAGAATCCTGATAATTTATCTTTGGGTATCTGACACTTGACCATTCTGGTTCTGCCATAGTCAGCCACCTTTCATATGCATCTAATCTCCACTCAAGAAGCCATTCTGGTTCATTTTTTTTATTAGATATAAAATGAATAGTCTCCTCGTTCAGTCCCTTTGGAGCAAACTCGGTTTCAATCTCGGTTTGAAAACCAAATTCGTAAGAATTACTAAGATCTTCTTTTTTTAATTTTTTATTCTCTTTATCCATGACATCAAAAATTATTAATTACGAATTTGAGATTTTAAGAAATCACAAACTTTATCTATATGATTTAGTTTACTTCCCCAGCCAAGACTTACTCGTATTGCATTCTGTCTTAAATTGGGTTCTACACCCATCGCCCTCAACACATGGCTTTCTGAGACCTTGCCTGAACTACATGCCGAGCCAGAACTCACTGAGAAACCGCCGAGATCAAGTTTCATAATCATCGTTTCAGCTTTATTCTCCTTAAATGCGAAATAAGAAGTGTTTGAAAGTCTTTTTTCATTCTTAGAAAATATTTCTGCTCCTATCTCAGTAACTCTTCTCTCAAATTCATCTCTTAATTGCTTTATTCTTTTATCCTCTTCTTCATTGAAACGGCTAATTTTAGCTGCTTCTCCAAATGCTGAGATACCTAAAACATTTTGAGTGCCACCTCTAATATTGAATTCTTGGCCTCCTCCAGAAATTCTTGGTTTTATTTCTATTTCTGATTTAAATATTATGGCCCCGGTTCCAGAGATTCCACCAATCTTGTGAGAAGAGATTGACATAATATCTACATCCAAATCATCGAAATCTACCTCTAATTTTCCGAGAGCTTGTATTGCATCGCAAAAAATAATTCCACCGTAATCATGAACAATTTTCGAAATTTTCTTTATGGGCTGTATAACGCCAGTCTCATTATTCGCCATCATAACAGCAACTGTACAAGGTCTTTTTTTCATTAATTTTTCTAAGTTATTGAGATCAATTACACCATCTGAATTAATTTTTATTTCTTCAATATTAGAATAAGATTTTTGAGCGGTATCATGAACTGCAATATGTTCAGTAGGATTAATCAGTATCCGATCTGAACTCTGATTAAGAGCTATATCAATTGCCTCAGTGCCGCCACTAGTAAATACAATGTTTCCAGTTTTACTATTAATAAGTTCCGCAAGATTTTTTCTTGAATTATTTATTAGCATGTTGGCACGCCTACCTTCACTATGAACTGAAGAAGGGTTTCCATAATTCTTTATTATTTCTTCAAATGAAATAATAACCTCATTTCTAATTAACGAAGTGGCATTATAATCAAGGTAAATTCGAGAATCATTAAGCATCAATATAACCTGAATAAGGCCTAGGCAATGATGATCTCCCTAAAACCTTACCTTCAATAATATCTTCAAGAGATATTTGTCCTAAGAACAATTCAATCTGCCTTCCTAATTCGTCCCATAGATCGTGCGTTAAGCATCTTCCTGATACACCGGTACAAGAACCTTTCGCAAGAGTACATGCTTTTGCCTCTATCTTGCCTTCAATAGCCTCAATAACATCTACGATTCTAATCTTGCTAGGAGATTGAGATAATTTATAACCACCATTAGGACCTCTAACTCCTGTAACAAATCCTGCGTGGTTAAGGATCATAAGTATTTGCTCTAAATATTTAGATGAAATTTTTTGGGATTCCGAAATATGAGAGATTTTCACTAAATTCCCTTTTTTAGCTAAAGCCAATTCTGTCATAGCGAGGACTGCGTACCTTCCTTTTGCTGTAAGTTTCATTTTTTCACCTAATTTTTTATTAATTTTTTATAAAAATTCCCGAGTCTGTGTTAAAAACATTTATGACTTATCTATAGGATTTATTATTCTTGATCAAATTTGTCAAGAAATAGATTTTATGTGAGCTATATCAGTGTTTTATACCTTTTTAAATTAATAAGAAATTAAATATGCCAGAAGTTATATATAGTGGTCCTGAAGGAAGATTAGAAGGAAGAGTTAATGTTGTTGAGGGAAAACGTTCTCCAGTAGCGATGATCCTTCATCCTCTTCCACAATTTGGTGGGAATATGAATAATCCTATCGTCTACAACCTTTATCAAACTTTTATAAAAAAAGGATTCTCTGTTCTACGATTTAATTTTAGAGGAGTGGGAAAAAGTCAGGGTGATTTTGATCACGGTATAGGAGAATTATCTGATGCTGCTGCCTCGCTTGACTGGGTCCAATCACAGGTTTCAGATTCAAAGGGCTGTTGGGTGGCTGGATATTCATTTGGAGCTTGGATAGCAATGCAGTTATTAATGAGAAGACCTGAAATAGAAGGATTTATATCAATTTCACCGCCTGCAAATATGTACGATTTTAATTTTCTAGCTCCCTGTCCATCATCGGGAATTATTCTCCATGGGGAGGAGGATAAAGTTGTTCCCAAAGAAGATATAGTTAGATTAGTAGAAAAACTTCAATTACAAAGAAATATAGAAGTTGATTATAAGAGTATCAGCGGGGCAAATCATTTTTTTGAGAATAAGACAGATAAACTTATTAACCAAGTAAACAAATATCTTGATTCAAGATTAGTTGGACCTGATATATAGTAATATATACTGAGACAATCTTTAGATATGTACAAATTTAAATCAGATTTCTTAAAATTCATTTATGATAGAGGTTATATATATCAGATAAGTGACGAAGAAGCTTTAGATGAAATTTTTTTTAAAGGAAAAGTCACTGCATATATAGGATTTGATTGCACCGCGCCGAATCTTCATATCGGATCATTAATGCAAATAATGTTGCTGAAACATCTTCAAGATTTTGGACATAAACCTATAGCCTTAATTGGAGGAGCAACTAGTAAGGTTGGTGACCCTTCCCTAAAAGATAAATCCAGAAAGATTCTTTCAAAAGAAGAGGTAGATAGAAATATTAAAGGAATAAAAAAAGTCTTTGATAAATTTTTGGATACAAAAAAGGGAAAAATTAAGATTCTAAATAACGATGATTGGTTGAGCAGTCTAAATTATATTGATTTTCTTAGAAAAGTCGGAAGTAATTTTTCGGTCAACAAGATGTTATCCTTTGACTCAGTAAAGCTAAGGTTAGAGAGAGAGCAACCTCTGTCTTTCTTAGAATTTAATTATATGATCATGCAAGGTTATGATTTCTTTGAACTGAATAAAAAACATAATTGTATCTTACAGATGGGTGGATCTGATCAATGGGGAAATATTGTATGCGGTATTGATCTTGCGAGAAGGTTATCTGGAGCTAATCTTTATGGGCTAACCACCCCATTACTTACAACGTCATCGGGTGAAAAGATGGGTAAAACTGAAAAGGGAGCTGTATGGTTGAGTTATAATGAAGATAATAGCGATTTCTCAACACATCCTAGAGATTTTTGGAATTACTGGCGTGACAAGACAGAAAATGAATCCGTAGGAAAACTGATGAGATTATTCACAGATTTACCTTTAAAGGAAATTGAAAAATATGAAAAATTGCAAAATGAAGAAATTGAAATTTCGAAAGAAGTACTTGCGACAAATATTACTGAACTGGTTCACGGGAAGGATTCGGAATGGGATAGTGTTGCCGAATTTATTCTTAAGAAAAATGAATTAGATAAGGGTATTGGTTTATTGGCTCTTTTATCTAATGAATATACAAAATTAACCTCATCAAATAGCGAATCAAGAAGATTTGTCAAATCTAATGCAGTTAAAATTAATGACAAATTGATATCCGACGAAAAATATGTCGTAACCTTAAAAGATTTTGAAAGTCAAAACGTCATAAAGATTTCACTTGGAAAAAAGAAACACATATTAGTTAAATTAACCTAAATAATTTTTCGACGGAGAGATAAATGCCTAAAAAGCTAGAAATTGGCGACAAAATTCCAAAATTTTTCCTTAATCTATCTAATAACACGGTTATTAACTCTAAAGACTTAATTGGTAAAACATTTGTCATATATTTTTATCCAAAAGATAATACTCCAGGATGTACAAATGAAGCTAAAGATTTTAGTTGCTTATTCAAAGATTTTGAGAAATTGAATGTTGAAATAATTGGGGTATCTAAAGATAGCATTAAAACTCACCAAAATTTTATTGAAAAACATAAACTTAAAATCAAATTGGGCTCTGATTTGGAAGGAAAAGTTATTGAGAAATTTGGTGTTTGGGTCGAAAAGAAAATGTATGGAAGAATTTATATGGGAATAGAAAGATCATCCTTCTTAATAAGTGACAAGGGTAGAATTGAGAATATATGGCGGAAAGTTAAAGTTAAAGGTCACGCAAAAGAAGTTTATGATAGAATAAGCTGTTAATTTGACTCCCTTCTTTGAACCTTCTGCGATAAAGCTACACTCAAAAAACTATCTATATTGCCATCGAGAACTTCTTGAGGATTTGTGTTCTCCAATTCTGTCCTTAAATCCTTTACTAGTTGATATGGTTGTAAAACATAAGACCTGATCTGATGTCCCCAACCTATTTCTAACTTTTTATCTATTATTTCCTGAGATTCCTCTTCTTTTTTTTGCAATTCAAGTTCATAAATCCGAGCTCTTAGCATAGACCAAGCGGTACTTCGGTTCTTATGTTGGGATCTTTGGGATTGGCATTGAACCACTATATTACTAGGCAGATGGGTAATTCTAACAGCACTATCCGTAGTGTTGACGTGTTGCCCTCCTGCTCCAGAGGATCTATATGTATCAATCCTACAATCATTCTCTTTTATATCAATTGATATATCATCATCGACTTCGGGGTAGACCCAGACACTCGCAAAACTCGTATGTCTTCTTTTTTGAGAATCAAATGGAGATATTCTTACTAATCTATGTATACCGGATTCAGTCTTTAACCAACCATAAGCATTTTTTCCAGTAACTTTGATAGTGCCGCTTTTAATTCCTGCCTCCTCTCCATCTGCTCTTTCAACGATTTCAATACTATAATTCTTTGTTTCAGACCAACGTACATACATTCTCATAAGCATCTCTGCCCAATCCTGGCTTTCGGTACCCCCCGCTCCTGGATGAAATTCTACAAAAGCAGAATTTTCATCTGCCTCTCCAGATAGAAGTGTTTCTGTGCTAAGAATATTAGCCTTAAAAGAAAGGTCTTTAAGAGATTCAATTGATTCATTAATGATCTCTTCTTCTTTTTCTTCTTCTCCTAGCTTAATTAATTCGAGTAAATCACTTAACTTATTTTCAATAACATTACAGTTGTCCATTGAATCCTGGAGGTGAGACTTCTCCTGCATTAACCTTTTAGCTTTTTCTTGATTATCCCAGATATTACCTTCTTCAATAATTGAATCTAATTCTTCCAATCTTTTTAGAGATTTATCCCAGTCAAAGATACCTCCTAAACAAACCTATTGATTCGTTAATTTCTTCAATTATTTTCAAAACTTCTTTCTTCATCTTCAAAGACCTTACGTTATTAGTTAAAATACTCATTTATAGCATCTATAAATGTATATGAAATCCTTGTTAACCAATTTCTACTTAATAAATTTTTTCTATCATTCTCATTTGTAACAAACCCAAGCTCCACTAAAATACTTGGAAAATATGCAGATTTAAGAACAGCGAATCCCGCATATCTTTGAGGTCTTTTCAATAATCTAGTTCTTTCTGAAACTTTATCAACCAGTATACCAGCAAACTTAGTTGAGCGGAGTTGGCTTTCTTGCATGGCAACCTTTATAAGATAATTTTCTTTTAAACCTTTTGCATTTTCTAGATTTATTCCCCTTCTTTTATATTCCCTAGAAATTAAATATAAACTATCTTCTCGTTTGGCTAATTTTTCTGATTCCCTATCTATTCCTTTTTCGGATAATGTATAAACAGAGAAACCCTTAACATTATTATTTCTTGATGCATCAGCATGAATAGAAATAAATAAATCTGCACTTTTCATGTTAGCAAAATCTACTCTTTGGCTCAAAGGAACAAATGAGTCATCTTCTCTAGTCAAGAAAACTCTATATTTTGGATTTTTTTGTAAATTTTTCTTTAATAGGGAAGAAAATCTCAAAACTACATCTTTTTCATTAAATTGCCCGGGGTACGATGTACCAGGATCTTTTCCACCATGCCCAGGATCAATAACTATTGTGATTTTCCTTTTTGATTTCTTAGAGTTAACGACTAAGTCTTTTTTTTCTTTAATCTTATTTTTGTTCTTTTTTGATATAATTCTGGACTCATCAACATTTAGGTCAAAACTCAATCTTCTTTTTAATCCTGAGCTAGGCTTAAGGATTTTTACCCCTTTTACATTAACGGGATAATTTAAATCGAAAACAATCCTCGAAACCTCACCATAAGGCGATCCAAACCTAACATCATTTATTACTCCCTTGGGTCTAGGAAATGAAAATTTCTTATCATAAACAACATTATCAAGATCTATTACAAATCTGTTAGGGTTACCTAGAGTCAAGTATTCATATTTTATACGATCATTTAAATCTACAACGACTCTTACTCCGCCATCGATGTCAGCAAATCTAATTTTAGATACAACTACAGGTTCTTTTGAATATGCTTCAAAAGCTATAAAGATGAAGAATAATACAAATAATGTTAAAAAAGATTTATTGGAAACCCGCATTTTCTCTAACTATTACAATAGAAGCTTGTCAAATTCTAGTGAATAAATATATAAGGAGTCGAAGCATTAATTAAATAAATTAATTTTTGCAAATAAATTTAACTTTGGGACGAAGTTGTAGAAACAATTTTATCCTTTTAAGAAACAGAGAACAAATTGGAATATTATGTAAAAAATAAATTTTTGTATACAGATATGAGTATCAAATTGTCTAGTTGTATTCCAATTTTGGGAGAACAATTAGATGTCAAACGAAATACTTATAGATGCAGCTCGTCAAGAAGAAACGAGAGTTGCTATAGTCAAAAACAAAAGATTAGAGGACTATGATTACGAATCTAACTCAAGAAGACCAATACGGGGAAATATTTACCTCGCCAAGGTAATTAGAGTTGAACCTTCTCTTCAAGCATCATTCTTAGAATATGGAGGAAATCGTAATGCATTTCTTCCTTTTTCCGAAATCAGCCCAGATTACTATCAGATACCTGTAGCGGATAAGCAAAAATTAAAAGATTTAGAGAAAAATGATTCTTTAGGTGATCTTGAAGATGACGAAATAACTGAAAAGCACACATCAATTGATAATATAGCTGGAGATCCGTTAGAAGAAAGCAAGATAAAAAGAGAAAAACCTTATAAAGTTAAATATAAGATTCAAGAAGTAATAAAAAAACATCAAATAGTACTTATACAAATTGTAAAAGAAGAAAGAGGAAATAAGGGAGCCGCTGCTACCACATATATATCTATTCCAGGAAGATATTGTGTTCTTATGCCCAACAGCGGTAGAGGTGGTGGAATAAGTAGAAGAATAAACAATTCTCAAGAAAGGAAAAAAATTAAAAAGATTTTTGAAAAATTAACTATACCTAGTGACATGGGATTAATAATAAGAACAGCTGGGGGGGATACTACACAATCAGAAATAAGAAAGGATTATAATTACTTAATAAAAACATGGAATAAAATTAGAGAAGAAACACTCTCGGCAAAAGCTCCTAATATAATTTACGAGGATGGAAATATAATAAAAAAAACTATAAGGGACTCTTACACTAAGGAAATCGACAGAATATACATAGACGGTGATGAAAAATATAAAATAGCAAAAAATTTTATGAAAATGATAATGCCGAGTCATGCAGTGAAAGTACAGAAATGGAAAGAAGACGCCCCTATATTTCAAAAAGACAAAGTTGAAGAACAGTTGAATTCTATATTTTCTGAGAAAGTCAGTTTGAAGTCTGGAGGATCTTTAGTTATTAACCAGACAGAGGCATTAGTAGCAATAGACGTTAATTCAGGAACCTCTAAGAAGGACTATAATATTGAGGACACGGCTGTAAGGACAAATCAGGAAGCGGCTCAGGAAATAGCAAGGCAATTACGTCTTAGGGATATGGCTGGGCTTATTGTTATCGATTTTATCGATATGGAAAAGTTTAAAAATAGAAGTTTAATTGAAAAAAAATTAAAAGAATCGCTTAAATCTGATAGGTCAAAAATCCAAGTTGGAAGGATAAGTTCTTTTGGCTTATTGGAGATGTCTCGCCAAAGAATAAGATCAAGTGTTCAAGAAGAAAATTATGATGTTTGCCCTACATGTAATGGTTCTGGTTCTTTAAGATCAATGGAATCGATTTCTCTAGAATTTTTCAGAAATTTAAATATAGCAGTTAAAGATAAAAGAGCAACAAAAGCAAATGTAGAAATACCCTTGGACCTATTAAATTTTATTATAAATGGAAAAAGAGAACAGCTTTCTGATCTGGAAAAGGAAAATAAAATATCAATAAGCCTTAAAGCTAATAATACGCTTAGAGGTGAAGAAAAAAACATAACCCTCTATGATAGCAAGCTTAACAAGTTAGCTTTAAAAAAGAACGATGAGATTAGAAAAAATAATAGAAACAGAAAAAAACCTGAGAAACCTCAAATTAAAGATAAAACTAAAACTGAAGGAAAGAAAAAGAACATAAAAGAAAAAGATTCATCCAAAACAAAAAGTAATAAAAATAATAAAAATAAACATGTAAGAAAGGAAACAAAAGAAGATATAAATAAAGAGAAAGAAGTGAAAAAGACTAAAAGCACTAAAGAAAAGAAAAATAACGATAATTATATAGGTGCCCCAGTTAAATCTGATAAAGACACAGAAGCTAAAGAAAAGAAAGACGGTTGGTGGAATAAATAATTTTCTAATGCCAGTTAATTTACTAAATAAAAAATTTTATAAAATAAAAATAATATTTTTAATTATATTGTTATTTTCCACTAACAATACATTGCATGGTGGGGGGATGGTAAGAGATGCGGAAACAGAAAGATTTTTATATGAAATTTCTAGACCCCTGTTTAATGTAGCAAATCTCAATTATTCTTCTGTTGATTTGTACTTGTTCAATGATGATGCTGTTAATGCTTTCGTTGCCTGTGGTCAGAAAATATTTGTAAATACTGGCTTAATAATGGAATTTGACTCTCCTTCGATGTTAAGAGGAGTCTTAGCCCATGAAACTGGTCATATTGCGGGAGGTCATCTAGCAAGATCAGATATTGCTCTAAAAAAGGCCCAAACTCCTATGATTATTGGTTTACTTCTAGGAATTGGAGCCGCCGTGGCTGGTGACAGTGATGCAGCTCAAGGTTTTTTACTTGGTAGCCAACAAATAGCCAAAGGTATGGTTGCAAAATATTCTAGAGGACAAGAATCAGCTGCTGATCAGGCCTCTTTTACATATCTCGAAAATCTTGGTTTATCTTCCAAAGGTATGATTGACGTGCTTTATGGTTTTGCAGATCAAGAGGCATTAAGTTCAAGAAGTCAAAGTATTAGAGTGCGCTCCCATCCTGTTTCTAGGCAAAGAATAAGAAGTTTGGAAGAGAAAGCATTAAGTTCTCCTTTTTTCAAGAAAGAAGAATCTGAAGATATATTACAAAGATACAAAATGATAAGAGCAAAATTAAGGGGATTCCTGAACAAACCAGATCAAATAATAAAGTTGTTCAAAGACAAGAGTGAAGAAGACAATCTCTATGCATTATCTATAGCCTTATACAGGAAAGCTTTAATAGATGAAGCTATAGAAACTATAGATATATTGATAATGAAGTACCCTAAAAACCCTTGGTTTTATGAGTTAAAGGGACAAATATATTATGAATCTGGAAAAACTGACCTATCTATAGAACCCTACGAAAAAGCTTTGAAATATTCTCACAAAGAACCGCTTATTTATACTGCATTAGCCACTGCTCTCTTAGCTATTAATAAAAAAGATGAAACTCAAAGAGCGTTAATACTCCTAAAAAAAGCTATAGATTTGGATCCTAAAAATCCTCAAATTTATTTCCAAATGGCTATTGCGGAGTCTAGATTGGGAGAAATAGGAAAGGCTGAATTATCCACGGCCGAAAGATATTTTATCTTAGGGAATCTAGAAAAAGCTTCCTTTCATGCGGGCCGTTCAAAAAAATATTTAAAACCATCGTCTCCTTTATCTTTAAGAGCTGATGATATAGTTCTGGATTCAGAAAATACAAAACAAAGGAGAAGAGAGTGCCCAATATAAGAAATTATAAATTAATAATTTACCTTATCTCAATAGTTTTGTTTTTTTCCCTAGGTTATTCCTATGGTGTGTTTAAAAACGAGAAATTCAGTAAAGAGGAATTAACAAAGATCTTCTATAAGGATCCAGTTCTTTTCTCTGATGTATTTTTAAAAATGCAAGAAGTAAAAAAGAGTAATGAAACCTTCACAACTAGTAAAATAATTCTAGATCTGAAGGAATCGTTGATGAAGGATAACAATTTTTTCCTGGGAAATCCAAAAGGTAAAAAAGTTATCGTAGAATTCTTTGATTATAATTGTGGTTATTGTAAAAGGAATTTTTCTGAGTTAATGGAATTAATTTTAGAAGATAAGGAAGTCAAAATAATATTAAAAGAATTCCCAATCTTGGGGGAAAGTTCTCTACTTGCCTCTAAAGCTGCAATAGCATCAAAAAAACAGGGTAAATACTTCGAAATGCATCAGAAATTATTATCTCAAAAAAGTCGTATTGATTTAGTGAAAATTAAGGAAGTGGCGAACGAAATCGGTATCAAAGTAGGAATGCTCATTCAAGATATGGAAAAAGAAAGTAATTTAAAAATAATTAAGGAAAATCAAATACTTGCGGAAAAGATCGGTGTTAATGGAACTCCAACATTTATAATTGGTCAAGAAGTAATACCGGGCTCAATAGGTAAACAAGTTTTTATCGATTCCTTAGCCAATTTATAGCAAGAAATTTTTATTATAATCTATGAAAAATTATTGCATTAAACTAGAGTGAAAGAAAAATTCTATTGATTTTGAACTTTAATAAATTTTATGAAAAAAAAGATTTGTATACTAAACGGACCTAATCTAAATCTTTTAGGAGAAAGAGAACCGGAAATCTATGGAAGATCTTCTCTTAAAGATGTTGAAAAATCTCTCAACAAAATTGCAAAAACGAATAACTTAGAAATAGTGTTTGAACAGAGCAATCATGAGGGTGAGTTAATAGAGTTAATTCAGACTGCGTCTAAAGAAAGTAAAGGAATAATTATTAATCCAGCAGGATACACACATACTTCGATAGCAATTTATGATGCTTTATTAAGCTCTAAACTTCCAATTATAGAAGTGCATTTGTCTAATATTTACAAACGTGAAAATTTTAGACATATTTCCTATGTATCAAAGGCTGCGGACGGTATTATAAGTGGTCTAGGGGTTGAGGGATATATTTTTGCACTCAAAGCATTGATTAATAAACTATAGTAACTGGAGAATCTTTTTGCCAGAAAATGATAAGAAAGTCATAACCGATATTGAAAGAAAAGCTATCAAGGAAATGGTGGATTTACTTGATGAGTTAGGAATCTCAGAAATTGAGATAGACAATGAAAAGATTGGAAGGATTAAGGTTTCTAAAAATATATTGAATACTAACCTTGGATTAACTAATTCATTAACCAATATTGATCGCAAAGACAATCAAACATCAAAAAACGAAAAAGAAGATTCTACAAAGAACGATAACACTGTCAATGCTCCTATGATTGGCACTGTCTATCTCCAACCTGAGCCTGGATCAAAGAAATTTATTGAAAAGGGTAAAATGATAAAAAAAGGACAAACTCTCTTAGTAATTGAAGCTATGAAAACTATGAATGAAATAGTAGCAGATAAAGATGGAAAAATTTTGGAAATCTTAGTTGAAGACGAACAACCTGTTCAATTTGGAGATCCTTTAGTCATAATTGAATAAAAATGTTTAACAAAGTCTTAATCGCAAATAGAGGTGAAATTGCTATAAGAATATTAAGAGCTTGTAAAGAACTTGGTATCCAAACCGTAGCTGTCTACTCTACTGCTGACGAAGATGCAATGCATGTCAAAATGGCTGACGAAAGTATCTGCATTGGACCGCCTCCTTCACTAAAATCTTATCTAAATATACCCGCTATAATTTCTGCATGTGAAATATCTGGAGCAGATGCAGTTCATCCTGGATATGGATTTTTATCCGAAAATTTTGGTTTTGCTGAAAAACTGAAAGCTCATTCCATAAAATTTATTGGTCCAAAATTTGAACATATTAAAATGATGGGGGATAAGATTTTAGCAAAAAAGTCTGCAGTGAATCTTGGTATGCCCATTATTCCAGGATCTGATGGAGAAGTAGAGGATTTTGAAGAAGCCAAAAGAATAGCTGATAAGATAGGTTATCCTATTATAATTAAAGCCTCATCTGGAGGCGGAGGAAGAGGAATGATTAAGGTCCTAGAGGAGAAAGACTTGAACTCATCTCTAAAAAAAGCTGTGCTTGAGGCAAAAAAAATATTTAATGATGAAAGGGTTTATATTGAAAAATATCTTCAAAATCCTAAGCATATAGAGGTTCAAATTCTTGGAGATGAATACAATAATTTAATCCATTTAGGTGAACGAGACTGCTCTATTCAAAGAAGAAATCAGAAGCTTTTGGAAGAATCTCCTTCAATAGTTGATAAGAAAACTAGAAAAGATATATGTCAATTAACTGTCGATAGCCTTAAATCATTAAATTACTCTAGCGTTGGTACAGTTGAATATTTATATGAGGATGGTAATTTTTATTTTATGGAAATGAATACTCGTATTCAAGTAGAACATCCAATTACTGAGCAGGTTATTGATTTCGATTTAATTAGAGAACAAATATTAGTTGCTTCAGGAGAAGAAATTTCCGGAAAAGATTATTTCCCTAAAATGCACTCTATTGA
>CAJWUE010000032.1:0-15410 GCA_913047775.1 uncultured Rhodobiaceae bacterium | reverse complement strand
TAAAATTAAACGATTTTTTAAGATTTTTGACTGTGATGAAGCCCAAGAGCCTATCTGTGATTTTCGATCACGTGTTAAAAAATACTCATCAGAATACTTTTCAGAAATCTTTTTAACACCTCCTTCAATTAAAATTTGTTTACCCGTTGATTTCCAATAAAAACAAAGCGCAGCGTTAGAATTATTTTCCAATTGTTTTCCTTTTTTACTGCTTGAGTTAGTATAGAAAACTATACCCTCCTTACGAATCTCTTTCATCAAAACCATTCGCGCCCTAGGTTTTCCTAAAGAATCAACGGTAGATAACGACATTGCATTGGGGTTAACATCTTCCTTTTTTTTTGCTTCCACATACCACTCCTTAAGTAATAAAAAAGGATTTTTCTTAGGTTTTATCTTTGCTTTTCCTATTTTCAAAGTGTACTTCCTCTAAGGATTTAAAATAAAATTATACAAATCTCTTATAAAGCTGTATTTCTTTACTTTGTATTTATACAACTAAAAAAGTTAAGTATGGAAAATAAAACAAATCTATTATCAGGAAAACGTGGGTTAATTATGGGTGTTGCCAATAACCGTTCTATTGCATGGGGAATAGCAACGGCTTGTTACGACAATGGAGCTGAACTTGCTTTTAGCTATCAAGGGGAAGTGATTAAGAAAAGAATTCTTCCTTTGGCTGAACAATTAGGATCAAAAATTTTAGTTGATTGTGATGTTAATGATCCTAAAAGTGTTGATAATTTATTTGATAAATTAAAAAGTGAATGGGGTGGCATAGATTTTTTAGTACATGCAATAGCTTTTTCCGATAAAGACCAACTCAAAGGAAGATATATTGAAACAACACAGGAAAATTTTACAAACACAATGAATATATCCTGTTATTCCTTTACATCCGTAGTGCAAAGAGCGGAAAAACTTATGGATAATGGAGGATCTATTCTTACACTAACCTACTATGGTTCCGAAAAGGTTATGCCTCATTACAACGTCATGGGTGTTGCTAAATCGGCTTTGGAGGCTAGTGTAAGATACTTAGCAAAGGATCTTGGGAAAGATAATATACGCGTAAATGCAATATCTGCAGGACCAGTTAAAACTTTAGCCGCGTCAGGAATAGGTGATTTCCGATATATCCTCAAGTGGAATGAATACAACTCTCCATTGAAAAGAACAATCTCAATTAAAGAAGTTGGAAACTCTGCCGTTTATCTATTAAGCGATTTGTCATCAGGGGTGACTGGTGAAATACATCATGTAGACTCAGGGTATAATATTATTGGAATGAAAGCAGAAGATGCTCCTGATATAACAAAGGATGGAGATTAATTAGATGTCGCACAATACATTTGGTCATATGTTTAGATTTACAACCTGGGGGGAATCTCATGGTCCTTCTATAGGGTGTGTAATTGACGGCACACCTCCTAGAATTCCTTTGTCAGAGGAAGATATACAGATTTGGCTGGATAAAAGAAGACCAGGCCAAAATAATGTTACCAGTCTTAGGAAAGAGTCGGATAAAGTTGAAATACTTTCTGGGGTATTAGAAGAAGATGGAAAGAAACTAACAACAGGTACTCCGATATCACTTATAGTCCATAATGAAGACCTAAAATCTAAAGATTATGAAGAAATAAAGGACAAATTTAGACCGGGTCATGCAGATTACACATATCTATCAAAATATAAAATTAGAGATATCAGTGGTGGAGGAAGGCAGTCTGCAAGAGAAACAGCTATGCGCGTAGCGGCTGGTGCAATTGCAAGAAAAATACTTCCTGAAGTGTCAATTAAAGGCGCTTTAGTTCAATTGGGAGAAAGCAAGATTGACCGAAATAATTGGGACTGGGACAACATAGATAAAAACCCTTTCTGGTCTCCTGATGAAAGTGTGGTTAATGAATGGAATAAAAAAATCGCGACTTTAATTAAATTAGGTGACAGTTGTGGTGCTGTTATTGAAATTACTGCAAAAAATGTACCTGTTGGTCTTGGTGCTCCGGTTTACGGAAAACTAGATGCTGATTTAGCCGGGGCTATTATTAGCATTAATGCAGTAAAAGGAGTAGAAATAGGAAATGGCTTTGAAGCTGCTTCTATTTTGGGTAGCGAAAATGCTGACGAAATGAGGATGAAAGGGAAACAAACTGAGTTCTTGTCAAATAATTCAGGAGGTATCCTTGGTGGAATTTCTTCCGGTCAAGATATAGTAGTGAGGTTCGCCGTTAAACCTACTTCTTCAATTAAAAAGAAGAAAAAAACTATAAACAAATCTAATGAAAACACAGAAATACAGACTAAAGGAAGGCATGACCCGTGTGTTGGAATAAGAGCTGTGCCGGTAGGAGAAGCTATGGTTGCGTGTGTTTTAGCTGATCATTTTCTAAGAAATAGAGCACAAAATAGCGATATTGGTTAAGGGTTTATTATTTTTAGTTTGCTGTCTTTTGTTTCAAACATTTTAAGTGCTGTAACAACAATATCGTCTGCTTTCAAACCGGCTTCTTCATACATTTCTTCCATATTACCATGCGAAATAAATTGATCGGGAAGATAAATATTTCTTATTTTCAAACCGTCATCAAGAAGACCTTTTTTAGATAGATAAGAAAGGACATTGGAACCAAAACCCCCTGATGACCCCTCTTCAATAGTGATAATAGCCTCATGATTTTTAACCAAATCTAAAATCATTTTCTCATCCAAAGGTTTTGCAAATCTTGCGTCAGCTACTGTACAACTTAAACCCTTTGAATCTAATATCTTAGCTGCTAGATTAGCCTCGGAAAGTCTTGCTCCAAGGTTAAGGAGAGCAATTTTTTCACCTTCCTTAATAATTCTTCCCTTCCCTATCGTTAAACTTTTGTAGTTTTCAGGAATATCTAATCCTTTACAATTACCTCTTGGGTACCTAAAGGAAATGGGGCCTCGATCATATTCAACAGAAGTTCTTACCATTCTAGCTAGCTCTATTTCATCGGATGCCGCCATAATTACAAAATTGGGTAAAGTAGACAGGAAAGTAATGTCAAAACTTCCAGCATGTGTAGGACCATCTGCACCCACTAAACCAGCTCTATCTATCGCAAACCTTACTGGAAGATTTTGTATCGCAACATCGTGAATTATTTGATCATAGGCTCTTTGAAGGAATGTAGAATAGATTGTTGCAAAAGGTTTATATCCCTCAATTGCCATACCAGCACAGAATGTAACAGCATGTTGTTCAGCAATTCCAACATCAAAAAACCTATCCGGATAATGACTCTTAAATTTATTGAGTCCTGTTCCTGAGGGCATAGCGGCTGTAACCGCTACTATTTTTTTATCCTTTTCAGCTTCCTTTATTAAGGATTCTGAAAAAATATTCGTATATGTTTTTTTTGATATTTGTGGTTTTACTTGCTTGCCCGTTGCTATATTAAATCTTGACACGCCATGATATTTTTCTTCAGATTCTTCAGCAGGTTTATAACCTTTTCCCTTTTTTGTAACAACGTGGACAATAATTGGACCGTTTTCAGCGTTTTTTACATTCCTAATAACCGGCATTAAATGATCCAAGTTATGTCCATCGATAGGACCAACGTAATAAAAACCTAATGACTCAAACAAAGTACCATTTCCAGAAATCAATCTAGTAATTTCTTCGGCCTTTTTTGCTCCCTTTTCTAAGGTTTTTGGTAGTTTTTCAACTATTTGCTTTGCAAAGTTACGAAGGCCAAGGTAAGTTCCTCCAGATATTAATTTCGCTAAATAAGCGCTCATTGCACCTGTAGGGGGCGCAATAGACATATCGTTATCATTCAGAATTACGATAAATCTAGATTTTAAAGCGCCAGCATTATTCATAGCCTCATAGGCTTGACCTGCACTCATAGCACCGTCGCCCACCACGCATACAACATGGTTGTCTTTTTTATCCAGATCTCTTGCTACTGACATTCCCATGCCCGCAGAAACTGCAGTAGAGCTGTGACCAGCTCCAAAAACATCGTAGTCACTTTCATCTCTACGTGCGAAACCAGATAGACCATCTTTTTGTCTTAAGGTTCCCATTTTACTTCTTCTTCCAGTTAAAATCTTATGCGGGTAGCTCTGATGGCCTACATCCCATATAATCTTATCTTTAGGTGCATTAAAAATTTTGTGCAAAGCGACTGTTAACTCAATCACACCCAGACTGGCCCCAAGGTGACCCCCGGTTTTAGAAACTGATCTAATAACCTCAAAACGAAGTTCATTAGATAAATCTTTTAATTGACTATCATTAAGATCATCTAAATCTTTTGGATCATTTATATTATTCAAATATTTAGTCTTAATATCTTCCATGGACTGTTAAAATTTCCTTGATCTTACAAAACCTAAAACGCTTTTAAAATTTTCAGGTAGTTTCTCAAATATATCTAAAGAAGAAAGTGCTTTTTCGCAATATTTCTCTGCCTCTTCGTAGGATTTTTCTTTTCCCATTGCTTTTAAATATGTCATGGAATTATTGCTTTTATCACTTCCCAAATTTTTTCCAATAAGTTTCTTATCTCCTGTTAAATCCAAAACATCATCAATGATTTGAAAAGCCATCCCTAAATACTCTCCATATTCACGAAATGCTTTTTTTTCTTGTTGTTTTGCGAGACCAATAATAGCGCCTGCTTCACAGGAAAAGCTGATCAGGAGAGCTGTTTTCATCCTATGTATTTGTTTTAAATTCTCAAATGAGAAAGTATTTTCACGTGAACTTAAATCTTTGATTTGCCCTCCAACCATTCCTTCAGGCCCAATGCGCTTTGATAGAAGATTTATTAATTCTATTTGTGTATTTTTATTTATCCTAACAAAGGAACTAGACAAAATTTGAAAGGCCAAAGATTGAAGTGCATCACCAGCTAAAATAGCCGTAGCTTCATCAAATTTTATATGTGTCGATGGTTTGTTTCTCCTTAAATCATCGTCGTCTAATGCAGGTAAATCATCATGAATCAAAGAATATGCATGAATAAGTTCTATGGCTGCTGCAACCATTAAACTATTTTGTCTATTGACCTTATAGAAATCAGCAACTTCAATTAGTAAAAAAGATCTCAGTCTTTTTCCTCCAGCTAAGACAGCGTATCTTAAAGATTCAATAAGTTTATCTGGCACATTATCTATTTTGAGTATTTCTTCTAATACATTTTCTAAATCTTTAGCTCTCGAATTAAGCTCATTATTGAAATTGTTCATTTCAGACTTATTTTTCATCAAGAGGTTCTAAAGAAAAATCACCATCCGGAAGAGATACAATTTTACTAATTTCCATTTCTGCAGATTTTAATTTTTTTTCACAATGTTCTTTGAGAAAAACACCTCTTTGATAAATCGAAATTGAGTCTTCTAAATCTATATCGCCTTGTTCCAATTTTTCTACTATGTCTTCTAACTCAGATAGCGCCTCTTCAAATTTAAGAGTCTTAATATCTTCAGGAATATTTATTTTTTTATTCATCTTTTTCTCTCATTCATATCTTAGTATAACTTATAATTCCTTTTTCATCTTTTTCACTATTAACTAAACCTCTTGAAACCAAGCAATTAAGATGAGCTATACTCTCACCAGTTGCCATTAGAAGTAAATCCTTAGTAATTTTTCTTTTAAAAAGAACTGAAAAAACTTCTACAGCTTTTTTTGGTTCATTGCATAGCTCTAATAACCTATCGAGACTTTTCTCATGACCATTAATCAAATGATCTAATCTTTCATGAAGACCTCTAAATGGTTCATTGTGAGATGGCAGGACAAGAACATCATTTGGGACTCTTTTTTTAATGTATTTACAGCTATCAATCCAATCTTCTAATGGGTTTGATAAGGGTTCGGTAGGAAAAACACTTACATTAGATGTAATTCTAGGTAAGACTTGGTCACCAGAAATAAAAATTTTTAATTCTTTATTATACAAACAAAGGTGTTCGGGGCAATGACCACTTCCTACAACAATTTCCCAGTCATATTTTCCTATAGTTATAATATCTCTATCTTTTAACCTATTATAACTCTCAGGAAGTTTCGAAATAGCCGCTCCAAAACCTCCAAATCTTTCCGAATAAATATCCAAATCTCCTTCGCTGAAACCTGCTGATCGATAAAGTTTTTTACCTTCAATTGGAGCTTCTTTCCCAGTATCTGATACTAAAACTCTACACATAAGATAATCGGTTCTGGACATAAATAATGGAGCTGAAAATTTCTTATTTATCCAACCGGCTAATCCAATATGGTCAGGATGTAAATGAGTGACTATTACTTTTTTAATTTTTTTTGCTTCCATATCTTCCAAAAAACATTGACGCCAGTTCTCTTTTATTTCGGCTGATGCTACACCTGTATCAACTACAGTCCAACCGTCATCATCTGACAAAACCCAAAGATTAATGTGATCAAGAACAAAGGGTAGTCTCATCCTTACCCAATATACTCCATCTTCTATCTTAAGCATTTTCCCTGGTTCTGGTATGACCTCGAAAGGATAAATTAGATTATGAGCACTTTTATTCTTGGTTTCTACCAATTTATCCATTGAAAACCCCCCCGGTTGAAGTGAATTCTTCTTCTAATATCTTATTTCCTGAACAAATAGATTTACATAGTCCATTAGATTTTAATAAATAAGAACAACAATAAAAATATGCCAAATCAATCTTTCCTTTTATCATACTTTTTTGATTCTGTTCACTAATTGAAACAGCGCCTTTAGTTAGATAATGACCTCCAGAAACTATACCTAATAGCTCAAGATAATCTGTTGCATTTGAAAGAATTTCTAATTTATTATCACCATTAACAATCCATTCTAGCATTTTATTAGTAGCATTCCGCAGATCGTTTAGAGATTCCTTTAGGTTCTTTCCAACTTTTAATAATTCAGTATTATTTTTCTTCTGACACATATCTACGGTTTCTTCAATTTCCATCAGAAACCGTTCTATTGCCTTTCCTCCTTCTAAAAATAGCTTTCTATTAACTAAATCTATCGCTTGAATGCCGTTAGTTCCTTCATAAATGGGAGAAATTCTTGCGTCTCTTAAATGTTGAGCTGCCCCGGTTTCTTCAATAAAACCCATTCCACCATGTATTTGTATCCCCAATGAAGCTACAAATACACCTATATCAGTCGACCATGATTTTGAAACAGGGGTCAAGAGGTCTGCCTTTGACTTGTATTGCCTTCTAATTTCTTGATCCGGATGATTCCTTCCTAAATCAATTGCAATGGCATTGTCGTAACACAATGCACGAGTTGCTTCAGTTAAACATCTCATCTCCAAAAGCATCCTTTGGACATCTGGGTGATTGATTATTTCAGTAGAGGTACTGTTCGAAGATTTTTCAGTTTTAAAATTTTTTCCCTGAACTCTCTCTTTAGAATATTCCAAAGCCTGTTGCAAAGATCTTTCAGAAATACCTACTCCTTGCATTCCCACATTTAACCTAGCATTATTCATCATGGTAAACATACATGTAAGACCTTCATTTTCTTTTCCTATTAGATAACCTATTGCTCCGTCATTATCACCAAAAGACATTGTGCATGTTGGAGAGGCATGAATACCTAATTTTTCTTCCAAACCTATACATTTTAAATCATTTCTTTTTTCTAGATCTCCTTCCTGATTAATAAGAAATTTTGGTACCAAAAAAAGAGAAATTCCTTTATTTCCCTCTGGAGAACCTTCTATCCTTGCTAAAACCAAATGGATAATATTTTCGGCCATATCATGCTCACCAAATGTTATATATATTTTTGTACCTTTAATGGAATAAGTTCCGTCATCATTTTTTTTAGCACTTGTTCTTAAAGAGCCTAAATCTGAACCGGCTTGGGGTTCAGTTAAATTCATAGTTCCTGTCCATTCACCCGAAATTAATTTAGGAAGATATAACGATTTTTGTTCTTTTGTTCCGTGATGAGTTATGGCTTCAATAGCGCCTTGGCTTAGCATTGGACATAAGGAAAAACTCATGCATGCTGCATTCCAAAATTCCTGTATCATTACGGAAAGTAAAATAGGTAGACCCTGTCCTCCATTTTCTAATGAGCCCGAAATAGCACTCCAACCAGCATCTTTAAATTTTTTATAGGCTTCTTTAAAGCCGGGTGCAGTTAATACATTATCCTCTTGAAGCTTGCATCCATGCTGATCTCCTATACGATTAAGGGGAGCAATTTCTTTATCAGCAAGTTTTGCAGCTTCCTTAAGTAAGGACTCCAAAAACTCTTCATTTAATTCTGGCCAAACGCCAGAATCTTTTAAATGTTTAAAATTAGCCATACGTGTTGCAGCAAAAATCATTTGATTTACCGGCGAAACAAATGCCATAAATATCTCCATTGAACTAAAGCTAAATCATATTAACATGAAAGAGAAAATTACTTTCAATCTATGATAGTAACTAAAATATAAATGTGAAAATGACCACTATTAAAAAAATTAATGATAAAAACATTCTTGGAGCCGTAAAGGTGCTAAAGGCAGGAGATCTAGTATGTTTCCCAACAGAAACAGTATACGGATTGGGCGCTGATGCTACGAACAATTTAGCTGTAGCAAAAATCTTTAATGCTAAAAATAGGCCTTCTTTCAATCCCATAATTGTCCATGTTTCTTCAAAAAAAATGGTAGAACGATTGGGGGTTCTTACATCTTTATCAGAAAAAATCATAGATGCTTTTTGTCCTGGCCCTCTAACAATAATCTTAGAAAGAAAAAAAGATTCGGATTTAAGTGATTTATTAAGTGCAGGTTTAAAAACAACAGCTTTTAGGATTCCTGATAATGCTGTAGCAATAAAATTGCTTAAAAATTTTAATAAACCTATTGCTGCTCCAAGCGCAAATAAATCTGGATATCTAAGCCCAACAAAGGCCGAACATGTTTATGAGCAATTTAAAAATAATGAAGATATTCCAATTATTTTGGATGATGGAAGAACAAAGGTCGGTTTGGAAAGTACTGTAGTATATGAAGAAAATAACAATATAAAAATATTGCGCCATGGAGGGATTAGTAAAGAACTATTAGAAGACTCCTTAAAAATTAAGATTATAGAAGGTAATAAAAATACAAAATTTTCTAAAGATTTAATAGCGCCAGGAATGTTGAAAAAGCACTACGCTCCTAAAGTTCCACTAAGAATAAACGCAATAAATAAAAAAAATGATGAAATTTTATTAGGTTTTGGACCAGATTATGAAGAACCAAATCTTAGCAAAAAAGGTAATCTGGTTGAAGCAGCTGCTAACCTCTTCTCATTCTTGTCAATTTACGAAAAAAAGGGCAAGAAAATAGCTATAGCGCCCATACCTAATAATGGTATTGGTAGGGCTATTAACGATAGAATTGCGCGAGCTTCATCTTCAAGTAGTAGGTAAAGAATAATCGGAAAATTGCTCCCTTAATGTTAGTTTTTGAATTTTTCCAGTCGCAGTATGAGGAATTTCTTCAACGAACACTACATCATCGGGCATCCACCACTTAGCTACTTTTTCCTTTAAATATTCAAGGACATCTTCCTTGGAAGGCGTTTTTCCTTCCACGGGAACGCAAATTAAAAGAGGTCTTTCATCCCATTTTGGATGAGCAATGCCAATTACGGCAGCCTCAGATATTTCTTCATGTCCAACGGCAGCGTTTTCTAACTCAATTGAAGATATCCACTCGCCACCCGATTTTATTACATCTTTTGAACGATCCGTAATCTGCATAAAACCCAATTCATCAATTGTTGCTACATCACCTGTATCAAAAAAACCTTGATTATCAAGTATTTGTCCACCTTCTCCCTTAATATATTTGCTTGCTATAAAAGGTCCTCGAACCAAGAGGTGACCAAAATCTTTACCATTCCAAGGAAGTTCATTTCCTTCATCATTCGTAATTTTCATTTCAACCATATAGGTTGCTCTCCCTTGTTTAAGTTTAATATTTATTTGCTCTTCAAAGCTCAAGTCTTCCATACCGCTCTTAAACGCTCCAATTGTCCCCAAAGGAGACATTTCTGTCATACCCCATGCGTGCATAACCGAAACCTCATAATCCTTTTCAAATTTTTCCAACATCATTTTGGGAACTGCTGAACCTCCAATTGCTACTCTATTCAGATATGGTAATTTTAAATCATTTGCTTCTAAATATTGAAGCAACATTAACCAAACGGTAGGAACGGCAGCAGTAAAAGTTACTTTTTCATCAGTAAGTAACTGATAAATACTTTCCCCATCCATGTTCATACCTGGCATGACTACTTTACAACCTACCATTGGGGCTGAGAATGATATACCCCATGCATTTGCATGAAACATAGGGACAACAGGTAAGACTGAATCTGTAGAGCTTATACCCATCGCATCTGCGCTATTCGCTGCTAGAGTGTGCAATACATTAGATCTATGGGAATACAATACCCCTTTTGGATTTCCAGTTGTTCCAGAAGTGTAACAAAGACCACAAGCGTCATTTTCATCAACCCTAACCCAATCAAAATCTTCATCTTCGGCATCAATTAAATCTTCAAAAATTAGCGAGTTTTTCAATTTTGTATCTGGCATGTTTTCTTTATCTGTTAAAAATATAAAACCTTTAACATTAGGAATATTTTTTTCTATACCTTCAAGTAACTTAACAAATGTTGTGTCACAGATAATATATTGGTTTTCCGCATGATTGATTATGTATTCAAGTTGTTCAGTAAATAATCTTGGGTTTAAGGTATGGTATACAGCCCCTATTCCAGTGATTCCGTACCAAGATTCAAGATGACGATAAGTATTCCAGGCTAGAGTTCCAATTACATCACCCTTCATAACTCCTAGTTTTTGTAAAGCTTTCGAAAATCTTTTTGCTCTAGAATAAATTTCTGAATAATTTGTCCTATGAATGTCTCCTTCAACCCTCCTAGTAACTATTTCCCTTTCTCCATGATGGATATTTGCATGGTCAATAAAGGTGTGTACAAGCAAGGGCCATTCCTGCATCAATCCGCGCATATAATTGCTCCTAAAAATTATTTTGATAGATCTTATTAATTTATTACAAATGGTTCAACCTTATTGCGATAAATAAATTGAAATACTACTATCCCCAACTTCCCTACTAACCAATAAATCAAAACCTTCAATATTCTGCAATTTTTCTTTTTTTGCAGATTCAACAACTAAATAAACTTTTTCCTTTAACCAGCCTTTACTCGATAAAACCTTTATTGCCTTAACTATTAAATTAATTTTTTTATAAGGGGGGTCAGCAAAAACGATGTCAATCTTCCTTAAAGTGTTTTTTATAAATTTTGGAATACCCAAAATGTCCGTTTTAATTAACTCACATCTACTTTCTATCTTTAAAGAATTTATATTCTTCAATATATTAGTATGTGCAATATGAGAATTATCAACAAAAGTACAAAAATTAGCTCCTCTTGATAAGGATTCAATACCTAGAGCCCCTGACCCTGCAAAAATATCTAAGATATTCTGATCTTTAAAATTAATCTTGATACTGTTCTCTAAAAGATTAAATAATGTTTCTTTAACTCGATCGGTTGTAGGTCGAGTTTTTCTTCCTTTAGGAGAATAAAGCCTTTTACCAGAATATTTTCCCGATACAACTCTCATCCATCCACCTTATTAATTGCTAAAAAAAGTTTTTTCAAATTTTCTTCTAAGAAAACCATAAGAAACCTCAATAATTTCTGTCTTATTGATTTTCCCTAAGTTAAATGGTCCATAAGATATTCGAATGAGCCTATTTACTTTTAAATCAAATGATTCACATATTCTTCTTATTTCTTTATTCTTACCTTCTTTCAATTTCATTAACAGCCAAGCATTAGATTTATTTGTCTTTTCCAATGATGCCTCGATTGATTTGTATTTTATTCCCTTCAAAGTTATTCCATTTGAAAGATTGCTTAATTTTTCTTTATCAATATTTCCATGAACTCTTACTTTATAGGTTCTTAAAAATTGATTTGAAGGCAACTCTAAAAATCTTGAAAAATCACCATTATTAGTCAGTATTATGAGACCTTCACTGTTATAGTCTAGTCTTCCTACGGTTATTATTTTTTTTAATTTTTTAGGAAATAAATCATAAATTGTTTTCCTTCCAACGGGGTCTTTAGTTGTGACTAGATAGCCTTGCGGTTTATTAAAAAGAAAGACACGCAGATTATCTGATCTCTTTATAGGCTTTCCATCAACATTGACTTGGTCACCATCTTTTATATCAAACGCAGGTGAAGAAATAATACGACCATTTACTTCAACTCTTTTATCTAAAATTATTTTTTCCGATTCCCTTCTGGAGGCCACTCCAGAGCTTGCTAAAAATTTGGCTATTCTTTGTTTGTTTTTTTCATTTTTTTTTATCATGTGATACGACTATAATTATTTAATTTTGGAAACCTTTGGAAACCATAGAGTAATTTATTGAATAAAAATATATCACAAACATTAAAATTAATGAAAGTAGCTTTAAAAGAGGCTAATAAAGCAGCAAAGAGGAATGAAGTTCCAGTTGGGGTAGTTCTTACAGATCAATCAGGAAAGATTCTATCGAAAAATGGAAATAGAGTTAGGGAAATGAAAGATCCAACTGCTCATGCTGAATTACTAGTTTTGAGAGAATCCTCAAAATTACTGAACTCAGATAAATTAATTAATTGCTCTATTTATACAACCTTAGAACCGTGCGCAATGTGTGCAATGGCTATTTCGTTGGCACGAATAAAAAATCTCTTTTACGGAGCATTTGACCAGAAAAAAGGGGCAGTTGATAATGGACCAAAAATATATGCAAGCAACTCTTGCCAACATAAACCTAATGTCTTCAGTGGTTTTTACGAAAAAGAATCTGAAGAATTGCTGAAAATTTTTTTTAAAGACAAACGGTAAAAAAATTTACTAGTATTCAGATATTATAATAGTTAAGATTTTTCATGAAATCTGGGAGAAAATAATGATTTTTGAACATAACGAAAAAACCAAAGAATTAATGGCTCGCGTCCAAGCATTTATGCATAAACATATTTATCCGAACGAAATAACATATGACGACCAAATGAAGGCTTTTGGAACTGATAGATGGCAAGTTCCTCAAATTTTGGAAGACCTAAAAGTGATTGCAAAAAAAGAAGGTCTCTGGAACCTTTTTCTCCCTGATTCAGAATTGGGAGGGAATCTAACAAACGTTGAATATGCACCATTGTGTGAAATTATGGGAAGAGTAGGTTTTGCTTCGGAAGTATTTAACTGTTCTGCGCCTGATACCGGTAATATGGAACTCATTGAGCGTTATGGAAATGAAGAACAAAAAGAAAAGTGGTTAAAGCCTCTTCTTGATGGTGAAATTCGATCCGCTTATCTCATGACTGAACCAGATGTTGCATCATCAGATGCTACTAATATTTCAACTCGTATTGAAAGAGATGGCGATGAATATGTGATTAATGGAAGAAAATGGTGGTCTTCAGGTGCCATGGATCCAAGATGTAAAGTTTCTATATTAATGGGAAAAACTAATCCTGAGGCCGCAAAACATCAACAACAGAGTCAAATTTTATTGCCTCTTGACACCCCGGGAATTGAGATTGTTAGATTTCTACCAGTCTTTGGATACGATCATGCTCCTCATGGGCACTGCGAAATAAAGTTAGAAAATGTTAGAGTTCCTGTAGAAAATCTTTTCCTAGGTGAAGGAAGAGGTTTCGAAATTGCTCAAGGAAGACTTGGACCGGGGAGAATTCATCATTGTATGAGGGCTATTGGAGTTGCTGAAAGAACTTTAGAAAAAATGGCTAAAAGGTTATTAAGCAGAGAAGCATTTGGAAAGAAAATTTCGGAATATTCTGTCTGGGAGGAAAGAGTAGCTAGAGCTCGAATCGAAATTGAATCTTCACGACTTCTAACTATGAAAGCAGCTTACTTAATGGATACAGTTGGAAACAAGGTGGCTCGCGCAGAAATTGCGATGATAAAAGTTGCAGCGCCTAAAATGTTATGCAGTATTCTTGATGATGCTATTCAAGCACATGGAGGGGGAGGTGTTACAACTGATTTTGGTTTAGCCTCTGCTTATGCATCTGCAAGAGTTCTAAGAATAGTTGACGGTCCTGATGAAGTTCACAATAGAGCGGTTGCTAGAATTGAATTTAAAAAATATCGTGAAGAACTTGAAGACTTAGCTGAAATGAACTCAAGTAGGATGTGAGTTGTTCTAAAACACGGCACATAAAGAGAAAATTTACTAAATAGTAAATACAGCAATAATTTAGGATTTTGTTACATTTAAGTAATTACATAACTTTTTCATGGGTTTAATAAAATAATAAAAAAACTATTAATGTTTAGATTTATGATTTATATAGATTTTCCGAGTTAGCGGAGATAAATGTGGTCAAGAACTGGAAAAAAGATAGTTGGAGAAGTAAACCTATCAAACAAGTTCCTGTTTACGATAATCAGGAAATGATTGATAAGGTCGAAGTTCGCCTTGCCTCTTATCCACCTTTGGTGTTTGCTGGAGAGGCTCGAAGACTAAAAGAAGACTTAGCTAAAGCTTCTAGAGGAGAAGCTTTTCTCCTTCAAGGCGGTGACTGTGCGGAAAGTTTTGCTGAACATTTACCTGACAACATTAGAGATACATTTAGAGTAATCTTACAAATGTCAGTCGTTCTAACTTTTGGTGCTGGTTGTCCAATAATTAAGATTGGAAGAATTGCCGGTCAATTCGCAAAACCACGTTCAGAACCTACTGAAAAACAAGGAGATATAGAGCTTCCAAGTTACAGGGGAGATATTATAAATGATATTGAGTTCGATGAAGCCCTGAGAATTCCAGATCCGGAAAGGCAAATCATGGCTTACCGTCAATCTGCATCCACACTGAACCTTCTCAGAGCATTTGCTCAGGGAGGTTATGCAAATCTGGATCATGTTCATCAATGGAATCTTGGATTTGTAAAAGAGAGTAAACAAGGAGAGAAATATGAAGCCCTAGCGGAAAGAATATCTGAGACCTTAAATTTTATGAATGCTGTAGGAATTAATTCTGACTCTGCGCCTGAATTACGATCCGTAGATTTCTATACTAGCCATGAATCACTTTTATTGGGTTATGAAGAAGCTCTTACAAGGGTAGATTCTACAACAGGTGAATGGTACGACACATCTGCTCATTTATTATGGATAGGAGATAGAACTCGTCAACTCGATGGAGCACATATTGAATTTATTAGGGGTATTAAGAATCCTATCGGTTTAAAATGTGGGCCATCTTTGGAAGCGGAAGAATTGTTAAAGCTAATTGATGTAATCAATCCTGATAACGAAGCAGGACGATTAACTTTAATAACAAGATATGGCGCT
>CAJWUE010000031.1:0-16146 GCA_913047775.1 uncultured Rhodobiaceae bacterium | reverse complement strand
TTCACTTGAAATTTAGCCATCGTTGCTAGAGAATCACCGTTTATTCATTATCAATTCAAAAATTTTTGGGGGGAAAGAATAATGAAGTTAATCAATTTAATGGGCGTTTCATTCGTCCTTGTTTTTACACTTATTATTTCTGTTAGCAATATTGCCAATGCTCAAGAGGGAGCTAGTAACAGATTAGATATAGAAGAAATTATCGTTACAGGTACAAAAAGGGACATAAGTCTACAGGATGCTGCCCTAGCTGTGTCGGCAATTACTGAACAGACTTTTAATAATCAGTTTGCAAATGACCCAAGAGCTCTGGCAAGTATAGTTCCAAATGTGACATTGACCCTGCAACCTGCTTTTAACGCCGTCGCGGGCGGCATCAGGGGAACTGGAAGCATATCAATTTTGGTCACTGAAGATCCATCTGTTGCCTTCCTAGTAGATGATTTTGGTATTAACCATGTACAAGCACAATTTATCGAGATGTTCGACATTGAACAAATTGAGGTTTATAGGGGCCCCCAAGGAACTCTATTCGGTAAGAATGCTACAGGTGGTGTTATTTCTGTAACTACGAAGAAACCTGTCCTCGATGAGTCGTTCGGTGAGTTTAGTGCTTCGGCCGGACAGTATGACTGGAACGAGGGAAGTGTTAACAAATTTAAACTCGCTTTGAACGTCCCTATTATTGAAGGTAAAATTGCTATGCGAATTGCAGCAATATGGGACAAGAGTCAAGGCTTCTATCAAAATTCAAAACCTGCCGGAGATTATCCAGGGCCAACTGTCATTAATCCCACAGGAGTTTGGCCAGATGATGGAACAGACTTATCTAATGTTGGTGATGGCGGAGATCTAGCTGGTAAAGATGTTTTGGCTGCAAAAATAAAGTTTTTGTTTGAGCCAAATGAAAGTTATTCTGGGCATCTTATTTTTGAGATCAGCAAAGATGATTCCGGAGCGCCAGCTACAGTAAATGAAACAGAGTGCCCAGGTGGCCAACTTTTCTGTTTGCTGGGTTTTCCAGGAAACCATACGCCTTCTCCTAATTGGGGAGGAGGAACTTGGGACAATCCTTTTGCTACTGGCGAAAGCGACCACTGTAATTCCACAATAGCAATTTGTAAGGGTCACAGAATGGATAGTAAGGGTGTTTACTTTAACCAAACTTTTGAGTTGGGTGACCTTACTTTGAAATCTATTACTGGTTTCAGGCATCATGAAGAAAGGAACGCTAGCACTTATACAGGTGAGGCCTTTGCAAGTTTGTATGACGCAACCCGGAATACTACTAGAGATCAAATTCAACAAGAATTGCGATTGACTAGCAATTATGAAGGTCGTTTTAATTATACATTAGGCGCAAGTTATGCCGAGGACAATCTCAATTTTGCAGCCTATTCTGCGGTTGGCTTACAATGGTTCCTTGGTGTACCGGGTTGGATCCATTATGATTATGGCAGTTCGCAATCTGATCAGAACCGAACTAGTAAAGCCGTTTATTTTGACTTTACCTATGATCTCAAAGATGACTTGAGACTGTCAGCCGGTGCTCGTTACACACAAGATCAAAAAGACTTCCACAGGGAACAGGGTTCAGCGGGTTGGCTTGCATCTACTGGTAGGGATGGAATAAATCTTAGTGCTACAGGTTTAACAAGAGATGACAATCCACCTCTTTTCTCATCGCTTATTCCTTGTGAAAACAGAAATATCTGTGTCACAAAGGCAGATAATTGGAGTGAGTTAACCTATCGTTTTGTTCTGGATTACACCGTGAATGAAGATGTGATGATTTATGGATCTTATGCTACCGGATTTATGGCAGGTGGTTACACAGAGACATGTTCTACAGATTATTCCTGTGGGTTTCCATATGAACCAGAAACCAATGCCAATATTGAATTTGGTATGAAGGGTGATTTCTTGGATAACAGACTACGATTGAATCTGGCTGTTTTCCACACCGAATTTGAGGACTTGCAGAGGAATCAGGTATTACCTCTTCCAGTTCCACCTTATCAGGAAACAGTTAAGGTGAATGCCGGTAAATCCACCAACAAAGGTCTTGAGCTTGAATTTAATTATCGCGCAACGGATAATTTCCGTATTGATGGAAATGTAGCTTTCATGGATCATAAATACGATATCTTTGTTTGGGATGAAACCCCAAACGATGGGATTGATAACCCAACGGATTTTGGTGGATACGGACTTCCATTCTCCCCAGAGATGAGTGGGTACATATCCTTCACTTATGATCAAGAATTGGGAGATAATGGTTCTTTGACTTATAATGTAAACGTTTATCATCAAGATGAGGCTGAAACTCAACCGACAAATCCAATTTATAGTCAGTTGGACGAGAGAACGATTGTAAATGCAAATGCTACTTGGAGAGATGCAGCGGATAAATACTATATAACTTTATATGGTAAAAACCTGAACGATGAAATCTATAGAGATGGCTCAAATAATGTGGCCGGTCTTTGGAACTTTACATTGTATGGTGCTCCAATGGAATATGGCATTGAAGCTGGCGTCAGATGGTAATTTTAATCTTAATTTATTAATTAAAACCCCGGTTATGCCGGGGTTTTTTTTACGGAATCCCAGCTCCTGCTACGTTTACCCTTAGGATTTCAATTTTCCCTTCCCTTTTTTCTGTGCAGGACTCAATATCCGTCCCTCCAGAAGTACAAACAAATAAAGTCTTTCTATCTTCACCTCCCAAAACACAGGCGTAGGCATTTGTGCTAACAGGGACTCTTTCAAGTAGCTGTGCTCCTTCTTTAACCCGAATAACTTCATTGGTGCTTGGAGAGGCCATCCATATAGCGCCCTCTTCATCAAGACAGATTCCATCCGGTAAAGGATGATAATCATCTTGAATTTGAGATAGTTCGGCCCAGACACGTCGGTTTGATAGAGAGCCGTCTGTATTAACATCAAATGCGGTGAGTCTTGCCGCATAAGTTTCTCCGATGATTAATGTTTTATCATCGGGAGTTATTACGGTACCGTTGGGAAAGAAAAGATCGTTAGCAGCGACAACTGGGCCTTCCCCAGGTCGTACTAATATAAGGTTGGTTGATTTGAGGCCTTCACTATTGTGGGTATTGAATCCAAAATTTCCTATGTAAGCATTTCCTTTTTTGTCCACAATCATGTCATTGCAATGAAAGGCTGCAAGGTTACTGCAATCGGCAATTTCAGAGAGTTGATTGTTAGAAAAACGCATCAGTTTTCTATCTGTCATAGATACGACCAACATGGATCCGTCTGGCATCCACCCCAACCCCGAAGGTTGATTGGGAACTTCAACGATAGTTTCATGGTGGCCTTCAAGATCAACTGAAATTACTCGATGTGTAAAAAAATCAGAAAAATACAATTTATCATTATGCCAACGCGGACCTTCGGGAAAAGTTAAGTTATCTAATAGTGTTTCCATAAAAGGAAGTTTATAACGGGGATCTTAGAATTGTAAATTTTTAAGAATTTTTTCCACGAATTTTGTATTCCTTTCCAAAGTTCTTTTTCTATCAGATTCAATTTCTAAAATTTTTTTCGATAAAAATGGATCTTTAAAATCAACGATATTGTTATTTATTTTCATAACCTTTTTTCAGAACAATCTCCTCTTTGATGTTTGGGGAGAGGGGTTTGTCCATTTCCTTTTTTTACTAGCTAGAAGAACCAAATTTTAATAATTTTATTAGACAGATATAAGTTGATCAATTCCGATCGCAAATGCCGGCTGAACCGCTATTATGATCGAAACAAAGATAAGTATTATTACTATGTTTATGAAATGTGACATCTTTTCCTTCCTACTGTTGACACTTATATGGGAATTTATTACTATTTATCAAATGAATTATATAAATAAGGGATATTTATTTTATGAATTTTAATAAATTGGATTTGAATCTTTTGGTAGTCTTTGATGCTATATTTAATGAGGGCTCAACCACCAAAGCTGCCGAAAGAATTAATTTATCTCAATCCGCAGTAAGTAATGCTTTGAATCGTTTGCGATACTCTCTTAAAGACGATTTATTTTTTAGATCCGAAGACAAAATGAAACCTACCCCAAAAGCACTCGAATTGGTGGGACCAATAAAGAAAGCTTTAGATTTAATTCAAAGCTCAATTTCCCCTGAAACTTTTGACCCTAAAAATTCCCAACGCACTTTTATCTTTTCTTTTCCTGATGTTGCAGCGGGCAGAGTCTTACCAAGATTGGTTAAAAAATTGCAAAATGAAGCCCCTAATATTAAACTGATTACGCTCGCTCCTGAGCCAGGTCATTTTGAAAAATTAAAGAATTATGATGTTGATTTTATTATTGGCTCTAATCATTTCTTGGAAACAGAATATCAATCTCCTATAGGTCTTAGTTTTGATGAGCATTTTGATAGTCACTTGATTTATTCGGATAACTACATATGTATGGGAAGGAAAGGGAATCCTTTCTTTAAGAAAGGCAAAATTGAACTTCAAAATTATTTAGATGCAAATCATATTTATATAAGTATAGACGGGAAGGGCACCAGTCATATTGATAAATATCTTTTCACATTAGGTTATAAGAGAAATAAAATGATGTCTGTAAACTATTTTCAAGTAGCTAAGGAGATAATTAAAGAGACAGATTGCCTGATAGCTTTAACAAGCTATATAGCTAATCAACTTAATTCATCTAATGAATTTGAGATAGTTCCGCTTCCATTCAAATCGGAGAAGCAAGAAGTTAAATTAATTTGGAACAAAAGATTAGGAAATGATCCTGCACATTATTGGATGCGAGAATGTTTGTTCGATCTTCGAAAAGATATTTTTCCACTAATGAATAAGAAATTTCCAGTTCATCTGGATCAATAACTGTAAAGGGTGGTCTTTTACTTTTATTAATTAATCCTAGCTTGAGGCCCCCTGATAAGTCTTCCTGGAAGTTCTGAGGTCGGTTCCCCATCTTCAAAGATCGGAATTCCTGATTTAATTGTATGTTTGTAACCTTTTGAACCTTGTACTAATCTTCGAGCTCCTGTTGGGAGATCATAGGCAACTTTAGGAGAGTCAATTGCTAATTCTTCTAAATCTATGATGTTAAGATCTGCAATTAGCCCCTCTTTTATGCATCCTCTATCATTTAAGCCATGGATTAAAGCAGTGCCCATGGTTTGTTTGTGAACTAACCATTCAATAGCCACTTTCTCTCCTCGGGTTCTGTCCCGTCCCCAATAAGAGAGGTTATACGTTGGAAGACTAACATCACAAATAGTTCCGCAATGCGCACCTCCATCCGAACCCCCAAATACAGTATGTGGCGCCATCATCATCTCCAGAGCACAATCCAAGTTGTAGTTTGAGTAATTGAGAAATGGATAGTAAATTAAACCTTTGCCATCAAATTCGAGTAAAATATCATAAGCTATTTCTTCTGGGTTTATTCCTTCTGATTTTGACCTTTCTGATAAACACTCGCTTTGTAGTGGCTCATATTTAGGAGGATTCCCTAACCTGAACATTTTCTCCCAACCTTGAAGAAATCTTTTCGCTTCAGGGGATGGATCCCACCCCTCGTTTGATAATATTGCCTTCCTTACTTCTGGTTTATTCATTTCGATAACTCTTTGCTCAAGAGGTAAGTTAGCAATTTTCATATAAGCAGGTTTTCTCATAAAAGGTTGCATTGTGGTCTCAAGACCGAGGATTAACCCAACAGTACGCCCCGAAACTTGTGCAGATATGTTTGCACCATTAGCATTAACATCTTTCATCCTTTGAAGGATATCCTTGTACTGATTTGGCAAAAAATCATTCTGAAAAAGATTCAAACTTACTCCAACATTATAATCTTTTGATAATTTTGCCATCCATTTGAGATCACCATCAGCTTCACCAAGATCAGAAGCCATTTGCAAGACTCCATGACCAGCTTTATTCATTCCCTCTGCAATTCCAAATAACTCAGCTTCACCGGCGTATGTCCCAGGAACAAGATCTCCTTCCAGAGTCCGGTGAACAATCGTTCTTGAGGTTGAGAAGCCTAATGCTCCAGCCTGTAGTCCTTCTTGGACAATATCAGCCATCTTTTTTATATCTTCTGATCCTGCAGTCTTTTGTTCTATACATCTGTCGCCCATCACATAGGATCTAACTGCGCAATGAGGAACCTGGGTTCCGACATCCAGTACTCTAGGTAATTTTTCCAATGCGTCCAAATATTCTGGAAAACTTTCCCACTGCCAGTCGATTCCTTCATTTAAAGCACTGCCGGGTATATCCTCTACGCTTTCCATTAGTTCTATAAGCCATTGTTCTTTGTTTGGAGATACTGGTGCAAAACCAACACCACAATTACCCATCACTACGGTTGTGCAACCATGCCAAGAGGATGGTGTAAGATAAGGGTCCCATAGGGATTGACCATCATAATGAGTGTGGATATCCACCCAACCCGGAGTCACAAGATGACCATCAGCATCAATTTCCCTTTTTGCTTTTTGGGAAATTTTTCCAACTTCAGCAATCTTCCCGTCTTTTATAGCTACATCGCTAATAAACGATTTTGTTCCTGTGCCGTCAACAATGTTCCCGTCTTTAATAAGTATATCGAACATGAGTCACCCTTTAACAATATTATCAGAAGATAATATTCTATTACTATTCTTTAGTCCATAATATCAGTTTGAAAGAATATAAAAAAATGTAAAACTACATTGATGGAGGATAAATTGGGTAAAAAAATTTTTAAAGTCGTTCAATGGTCTAGCGGTAACGTGGGTAAAGCGTCGATAAGAGGTATAGTACAAAGGGAGGATTTGGAGCTAGTTGGTTTAATAGTTCATGATAACGAGAAAGTTGGAAAAGATGCTGGTGTAATTGCAGGTATAGAGGAAACGGGTATATTAGCTACAGACCAGATCGATGATATCCTTAGCAAGGACATAGATTGTGTCCATTATACTCCTCTTGCTTCTTTTAGAATGGGTTTGGATCCAGAAGCCGACAAGAAAAATATTTTATCAATACTCCGAAGAGGAATAAATGTTGTAACGACCGTCGGATATCTCTTTCCTAAGGCCTTTGGAGATGAATTAACTAAAGAGATTGAAGAAGCATGTATTGCTGGAGGTGTAAGTCTACATGGGACTGGATATAATCCAGGTTGGCTGGCAGAGTTAATCCCTTTAACTATGTCCGGAATGTCTGAAAAAATTAACAAAATCACAGTTAGTGAAAGCTCTGAATTTTCATACTATCCTTCAAAAGAAATTGTAATGGATGGCATGTTGATGGGAAAGACAATGGAGGAGTATGAGAAAGAGGCTGATAAATACGAATCCTGGTTGAGTGGATTATTTAAAGAGGCGGTCTACCTTATTGCCGAGGGCATAGGAACCGAAATTTCAAATGTCGAAGAGGATTTACAAATAGTGATTGCTGACAAAGATCTTGAGATCGCGGCAGGAATTATAAAAGAGGGGACTATATGTGCTCAAAGAAGGAAATGGACGGGGCATTGCACTAATGAAGTATTAATTATTCAGGAGGCTATTTATAGGGCTCATTCGGATTTTGCCAAAGAATGGGATGAACCAGTTGGAGTGAATATAGAAGTAGAAGGCTCTCCTAACATGAAAATATCATTTAGCCATGACTGGAATGATGATCCTTTGATTTCCACAGCTATGCATGGCGTAAATGCTATACCAAAAGTTTGCAATGCTGAGCCTGGTTTTAAATCATTCCTAGATTTACCCCTAATTACGTCCAGAGTTTAAATTTATTTATTTAAAAATGGGGAGGAAAAATGCTTGAAAATACATCATGGTTAATTTTTTTTGGTTTAGGCTCTATTTGGTTAGGAAGTCAAATTTTTTGGGTTGGAGGTTTACCTCGTCAATTGCAGAGGGGAGAAGTTAAGACTGCCGAAAAGGGCTCTGAAAGAGCGTTTCTACTTTTTTGGCGGGATCAGTATTCTTGGATTGGCATAACATTAATTTCAGCAGGAATAATATTTGTGCTTATAGGAGTACTGTCATGATACCTGTAACTTTACTATATGCTGGTATTCTTATTCTTTTATCAGTTTTACTAGCGAATCAAGTGTTATATGTCCGATTAAAAGGCGACAAAGAGCCTGAATGGAGAGCGAATGCTGTTTTAAGAGTCCAAGCCAACTTTGTAGAAAATGTTCCTCTTGCGCTTGTATTGCTTTATCTTTTGGAGATTTCTGGTTCTCCAAAGCAAATCGTTCATGTTCTTGGGGGACTGTTAGTGGTTTTAAGATTATTGCATGCTTGGGGAATGAGTAAAAACTCAGGGGCAAATTATCCTAGATTGATTGGAGCACAAGGAACATTTCTCCTCATGTCTATCATGGGTAGTGCTGCGGTTTTTTTTGGTATTTTGAATATGTAACTTTTTAAGTTGTTGTGGAATTATTTAAGAAGCATCTTTAAGGATAATGAAAAGTTTTTATAACTACATAAATAATTTAATAGTCAGATGGCTTCAACAGCCTCTAAGAAAATATGAAACTACCTCAGAATTTAAAATTAAGGATCTGGAGGAAGTCATGGAACCTGCGGATATTTTACTTGTGGAAGGGAAGCAAAGAATCTCTTCAACAATAAAGTATCTCACACAATCCACATGGTCTCACTCAGCCTTTTATATTGGGAAAGATAATCTAAATGCCAAAGATTTTGGTGAGGGCCCTATGCTAATTGAATCCGATGTTTCAAAAGGAGTAATTGTCGTACCTCTCTCAAAATACGAAAATTATAATACAAGAATTTGTAGGCCTGCAGGATTGTCTGAAATTGATAAGAAACGTGTTGTATCTTATATGATAGATTCTATTGGTCTTGATTATGACAGGAAAAATATTATCGACTTGATGAGATATTTGTTACCGGAGCCCCCAGTCCCTGTTAGATGGCGACGGAAAATGATAGCCCTAGGGTCAGGTACTCCAACAAAGGTTATATGCTCGACATTGTTGGCAAAAGCATTTCATTCAGTTGGATATCCTATTCTTCCTAAAATTGAAAAAATCGGCGGTCAACTTCGAGATGAAAAAAATAGGAATCTTAATAATTCCTACCAAGAGATTTTTCATATTCGTCATCATTCTCTATTTGTTCCAAGAGATTTTGATTTGTCACCTTATTTTGCGACTATTAAACCTACAGTTGAGAAAGGTTTTAATTTTAAGGCAATGCCCATACGGGATAATTTAGATATTTAGTCGAGATAAGAAATATTAATATCATCAGTTCCAGTTGGAAGGCTAACCAATAAACCGTCTTTAGCCATTGTCCAGTCTTCAGGAAATATTTCTTCAACCCCCCTTGTAAAAACTCTTTCCATGATCGTATTTCTAGGAGCTGGCGTTAGATGATAAAAAACCAAGTGTCCTACTTTTGCTGCTTTTGCTATTTCAGCCGCTTCCGTAGGTGTTGTATGATATGTTTGGATGTCCTTAAGGACAGTTACATTGGGACCTTTTCCACCTTGTGCTTCTATTAAATTATTCAAAATGTAATTTGATTGTGCTTCGTGAAAGAGGACATCAACATCCTTTGAAAATTTTTCAACATTTTTATCTTTAATGGTATCACCACTTATAACGATAGAACGATCTTTATAGTCAATTCGGAATCCTAAGGCAGGAGAAATAGGCTCATGGATAACTTCAAAAGCAGTTATTGTAGTGTTTTCATCGGAGATAATAATGGGGTTTTCCATGTCTATGGCTCTAGGCGACATTCCGGAGACTGACAGATCGGCGATATCCGTTCCATGATGCAGATTCCTGTAAATGTTATCTTGTCCAAAAGCTATATTATAACCTTCTACAACCTGCTCTATTCCATCAGGCCCAAAGACAGTTAATTTTGTTGGCCTATTACTGTTTATCCAAGTTCGCAAATGTGCTTCACCGAGGTCGGTTATATGATCAGAGTGAAGGTGAGAAATAATCACGGATTCAATATCTCCAAAATTAACTCCATATGCACCGAGTTTGTTAATACTGCCTGAGCCGACATCAATTAAATAAGATTTATTACCAGCAACTACCAACAGGCATGTATTAGCCCTCTCCTTATGCATAAGGGGAGACCTGGAACCACAAACTACAACTCGCAAAGCGTCTTCTTCATTTTGATTCCATGGTCCCGTATTTATGTTTTCAACTATAGTGCTTAATCCTATTTTAAAAATTAAATCTTCTATGGTGTGAATTTTTATAATCTGACTAAAAGAAATAATTGTAATCAGAATAATTAATGAAGTGATTATAATTTTTTTCATTTTTTACTCTCTAAGGTTTTGGGTGTCATGAATTCTATAAGTAAATTTTCATTAGTATAAATATTCTGCCAATTGTTATCTCTAATTTGGAAAATAGCAACTGCCGAAGTCGGAAATTTAAACTTCATTTCTGCATTTCGAAGATTCATGTCTGCTATATTGGTTAAGGATAGAGATAATTCATGGATACCAGGATTATGACCAATACATAATATTGATTTATAGGATTGGCTTTGAGAAAAAACTATATTAGAAATTTCTTCTTGCGTTGCAAGGTAAAGTTTATCTTTAATATATGTCTTAGTTAAGCCTCCCTGATCTTTTAATATTTCTAAGGTATCGATAGTACGTTGTGATGAAGAGCATAAGATTAGATCAGGTTTTCTAAAAGACAAAATGTATCCAGACATATCCCTTGCCTCTTTTTGCCCCTTTTCTGATAAACCTCTTTCATGATCATTGAAACCCGTTAAGGATTTTGCATGGCGCCAGAGAATGAGATTTTTAGTCATAATAGTAGTTTACAATAATTACCAATAAACTCTATTAGACATTTAGGCATGTCATTTTCCCACTAATTTTGAAGAGACTTTATAAAAAGAAAATGCGAGAAATACTATGTTGACTTTAGAATGAAAATCAAGGAGAAGGAGTTCATATAAACAGAAGGAGTGGCTGCAATGCATTCTTTTTCTTCATGGTTTTTGATTGTATTTCTTCTTTTAATCAGTTCCATGCCTGTTTATGCAAGTTCCTCAATTTATGGAAGATTGGATTTAGCTGTCTCTAACGACAATAAAGCCAACGGAACGATAACAGATGTCCGTTCACATGCATCCCGAGTTGGTATTAAGGGGTCTCAGATTTTTGATAGTGGGATGGCTGTCATTTATCAATACGAGTGGCAAGTAGATCCGGTAGACGGTGATCCAACTTTTAGTCAACGCAATAGTTATCTGGGTTTAAGAGGAGCCTTTGGAACATTCCTTCTTGGAATGCATGATACACCTTTGAAAAATGCTCAAGGTAAAGTTGATCTATTCAATGATACAGCTGGTGACATTAAAAATATTCTTTGGGGTGATAACAGAAGCAGGAAAGTAATCCAATGGTCTTCACCAAAAATTAGAGGTTTTACTGTCAACGTAATGACAATTCTTGAGGAATCTGACGAGGAAGCTTTTTCAACATCTTTTGAATGGAATGGCAAAATTGGAGGGAACAAAGCACAATTTGCCCTAGCTTTTGACTCAGAAGTCCCTCAAAAAGGGTATTTCTTTGATACAATCAGAATTAGCACAACCATGCCTCTTGGTGAATCGGTAAGTCTAGGCCTTATCTGGCAAGAGTCTGAGGACACAACTGGAAAATATAATGATGACGGTTACGTTGTTTCCTTGAAATCAAAAATTTCTAAGAAAACTATTTTTAAATTAATGTACGGGAAGTCAGACATGGTAAAACATGGTGGAGAACTCATCGGCATCGGTGTCGATTACAAATTAGCCAAACCCCTGAAATTATACCTTAATTATGTAGATAAGTCTTATACGGATACTTCTAAAGATTCAGAACATATCATGTTTGGTATCCAATATAAGTTCAGTTTCGATATGCTTTAAGAACCATTTCAACTAATTTAGTGGAGAAAAAAATGCAAAACCCCAATAAAGCCCTGATTTTTTATTTTTATTTTGTGGTTGTTATTCTCTTTTCTGTAAGTTTGTATGCTGAGGAGCAGATTCGTATTGTTGGGTCATCAACCGTTTTCCCATTCTCAACAGCGGTAGCTGAGGAGTTTGGACGCTCTACAAAATACAAATCACCTATAGTTGAACAAACAGGTACAGGCAATGGTATGAAATTGTTTTGCAGTGGAAAAGGACCTGCATTTCCTGACATTACTAACGCTTCAAGGCGAATTAAAAAAAATGAATATAATAAATGTATTGAAAACGGTATTAAAATGGTTGAAGTAAAAATTGGGTATGATGGAATAGTTTTTGCAAACTCTAAAAAAGGCCAGGTATTTAATCTAACAACACGGGATATTTATCTTGCTCTTGCTGCAAAAGTTCCCATAAATTCAGAAGGAGCCCAACTTCAAGACAACCCTTATCAAACATGGAAAGATGTAAATTCTTTACTCCCAAATATTAAGATTGAAGTGTTAGGTCCTCCTCCAACTTCTGGAACTCGTGACGCTTTCGTTGAGTTAGCAATGGAAAAAGGTGCAGAATCTTTTCCTTTCTTGAAGACCCTTAAAGCGAACTCAAAGGCAAGAAAAAATGAGTTTAAAACTATTTCCCATACAATCCGAGAGGATGGGGCATTTATAGAAGCTGGAGAAAATGACAATCTTATTGTTCAGAAATTAGCAGCTAATCCTGAAGCTTTAGGTATCTTTGGGTTTAGTTTCTTAGACCAGAACTCGGATAAACTTCGAGGTGCAAAAGTCAACGGTGTAGCTCCAAAATTAGAAAAAATCATGGCAGGAGATTATGCAATATCAAGATCCCTCTATTTTTACATTAAAAAGAACCATACAAGAATGAAGCCTTCTATTATCAAATTTACCCAAGAATTTACTAGTGAAGATGCAATGGGTCAATATGGGTACTTAATGGAAAAGGGCTTGATTCCTCTTCCCGAAGATGAGTATAAGACAGTAAATGAGAATACTAAAAATTTAGTTGAACTAGAACTTTAGTATTCGCCTTGAGATCAGCGGAGGATAGATATAGCCACTGATATTTTAACAAGCCTGGCCTTCATTTTCGTTTGTGGCCTTTTGACCTATTTTATAAAAAGTAGACAGGCAAAATCTTTACTTATTAATAAACAACGTCTGAGGTCTATGCCTCACTACCATGGCTTTTATGTTTTCTTTTGGGCGGTATTTCCTGCGCTAATTTTCTTGTTAATTTTCTTGGCAATTGAATCTCCAGTTCAAAATGCCTTAATAACTAATTATCTACCTAAGTCAATATTGCTAATGGGACAAGATGAGATAATTTATTCTATAAGGGAATTAGGGAGTAATCTTGGAAACTTGGAATCAATAATTTCTCTAGAGATACTTACCTCAAATGAGGCTAAGTCTCTCTATTTTGACTATTTAATCTTTCGTTATTCCTGTCTTGCGTTTATTTGTGCTTTATCGTTGGGATTGGCGATTAATTTTGGTAACAGATTATCCTTAAGGTTTGATGCTCGAAGAAGTGTGGAGAAAATATTAAGATTTATCTTCTTTACCTTTTCAACAGTTGCAGTTGTTACAACTTTTGGAATTATTCTGTCATTAATTTTTGAAACAGTTAGGTTTTTTTCCCACGTTAGTTTTTTTGAATTTTTGTTTGGAACACACTGGTCTCCTCAAACCGCAATAAGGGAAGATCAAATAGGATCTTCTGGAAGTTTTGGAGCGGTTCCAATATTCACAGGTACACTTTTAATTACTTTTATTGCAATGATAATTGCAGCTCCTTTGGGACTATTCTCGGCGATCTATCTTTCGCAATATGCGAAACCGAGGGTCAGGAATTATTTTAAACCTATTCTAGAAATTTTAGCTGGTATTCCAACCGTAGTTTACGGTTTTTTTGCTGCACTTACTGTTGGACCGCTGATAAGGTCAATCGGACAATCTGCCGGTTTAACTGTCTCAACTGAATCAGCTTTAGCAGCTGGTTTGATAATGGGAATTATGATTATTCCATATGTTTCGTCTTTGTCGGATGATGTAATGTCGGCAGTTCCCGAGAACTTGAGAGATGGATCTCTTGCTTTGGGAGCGACGAAATCGGAAACCATAAGAAAAGTCATTTTTCCTGCAGCTCTTCCTGGTATCGTTGGAGCCCTTTTATTAGCTATTTCTAGAGCTATAGGAGAGACAATGATAGTAGTTATGGCAGCAGGATTGGCTGCGAATTTAACGGTTAACCCATTTTCAGCGGTAACTACTGTTACCGTTCAGATAGTAACATTATTAGTCGGTGACCAAGAATTTGACAGCCCTAAAACTTTAGCTGCTTTCGCTTTGGGTCTTGTATTATTTTTTATTACTTTAATTCTTAATATAATTTCTATGGTTACAGTTAGGAAATACAGAGAACGTTATGAATAGTAGACAAAAAAAATTAACTCTCAAAAGACGTTTCGCAGAAAAACGTTTCAGGTATTACGGTCTAGCTTCGCTCTTCCTAGCTACAACAATGCTTTTCATAATAATTTTTTCTATGATGTACCGTGCTGTACCAGCTTTTACGAATTACGGAATGAACCTTGAGATCAATCTTCCAATTTCCGAAAGTGAGGATAGTGATTCTCAGGATCTGAATTATCGACGCATTATTAATAAATCTATTCTCTCTCTTGCACCCGATTGTATGGATAGATCGTGCAAAAGGGATCTGGTAAGATTATTTTCCTCTGGAGCCTCTTACGATTTAAGGGAATATATTGAGAAAAATTCCTCTTATACAAATGAAACTTTTTCATTATTTATACTGTTTTCCGATGATGCTGATTTGTTCTACAAATTTGGCATTGATGAAGATCTTGAAGAGGAAGAAAGACGCCTAGATGATAGAGAAGTAAGATGGTTACAACAATTCCAAAAGACCGGAAAAGTGGAAAGTAGGATTTCTAAAAATATGTTTTTGAATGGAGATAGCAGGGAACCTGAAATTGCAGGAGTCTTAGGGGCGGTGATTGGATCTCTATATACCATATTAATCACTCTCTTAATCAGTTTTCCAATTGGTGTCTTTACCGCAATTTACTTAGAAAATTTTGCCGTTAAGAGCAGAATTACTGATTTTATTGAAGTCAATATTAATAATCTTGCTGCGGTTCCTTCTATTATATTTGGTCTTCTTGGTCTTGCTCTGTTTATTAATTTTTTTGGTATGCCAAGATCAGCTCCACTTGTGGGCGGCTGTGTATTGTCTTTAATGACATTACCGACAATAATTATTTCAACTAGAGCCTCACTTCAAGCGGTTCCACCTTCTATCCGTGAAGCTGCCCTGGCTATGGGGGCTTCAGAAATGCAGGTAGTTTTTCATCATTTGCTCCCTGCTTCCTTGCCAGGAATTTTGACCGGAACAATCATAGGGCTTGCTAGAGCTTTTGGAGAATCAGCTCCACTACTCCTTATTGGTATGGTAGCATTTATAGTGGATATACCAGGGTCAATAACAGACCCAGCGACAGCTTTACCTGTACAGGTTTATATATGGGCTGATAGTCCTGAGAGAGCCTTTGTAGCAAAAACTAGTGCTGCAACTTTGGTTTTAATTTTATTATTAGTTATAATAAACCTTGCTGCTGTTATTATGAGAAAACGTTATGAGTTAAAATGGTAAATACAAAAGATCAAATCATTAATGTGTTCGATGAACAAAAGATTAGAAAAAATGAAGCATTAATCTCTTGTAGTGGCGTAAATGTCTTTTATTCAGATAAACAGGCTTTGTTTGATGTTAATTTAGATATCAAAGAGAAAGAAGTAACTTCTTTGATAGGGCCCTCGGGTTGTGGAAAGTCGACCTTCTTGAGATGTATTAACCGAATGAACGATGTAATTGAAACATGTTCAATTGAAGGATTAATTAAAATTAATGGTCAAGATATTTATGATCCTAAAATTGATGTAGTAGAATTAAGAGCAAAGATCGGGATGGTTTTTCAAAAACCCAATCCATTTCCCAAATCAGTTTACGAAAATGTTGCCTATGGACCTCGTCTTCATGGTATGTTTATAAATAAGGGTGATATGGATAAAAAAGTTGAGGAAAGTCTGGTAAGAGCTGG
>CAJWUE010000030.1:0-17322 GCA_913047775.1 uncultured Rhodobiaceae bacterium | reverse complement strand
ACTTTAGTATGCTGGATCCCATGGTGAGCAGTGATCCCTTCGAATTCTATGATTTGCTTCACAGAGAATCTCCTGTCTACAAGATACCAGAAACGGGAATGTATGTTATCACCAAGTACGATGATATAAGACAAGCTTTGAGGGATTTCGAAACTTTTAGTTCAGATGTAAAAATTAGCGCTAGAAGTGAATTTGCTGAATTGCATCAATCTATATTAACAGACGGCGGCGGTTGGGAGCATGTTCAGACATTGCAGCGAACAGATCCGCCGACTCATGGTCGTTATCGAAAACTGGTTGATAGAGTATTTACAAAAAAACGAGTTGTGGAAATGACATCTTATATTGACGAAGTCGTCAATCAATTGATCGACAATTTTGTTGATGATGAAGCGTGTGAGTTCAACGATGATTTTGCAATGCGCATGCCGGGTATTGTTATTGCTGAGCAGTTGGGTTTGAGTCGTAATGATGTGGCAACATTCAAAAAATGGGCTGATGCCATGCTTGGTGCAACACGGGCGCCAATTGCGACGGAAGAAGATGTCAGACGGGACGCTGGTATTGAACTGGAAGCGCAATTGTTTCTTGCCGATATTTTTGAAAAGCGTAAAAAAGATCCACATGATGATCTTATGTCAGCCATGGTACATGCCCATGGTGATGACGAAGAGCCTCTCAGCATGCATGAACTGCAGAATTTGATGCATCAATTGATCACGGGTGGATTTGAGACAACTCAAAGCGCTTTAAACCACGGAATGTGGTCACTGGTGAGGTTTCCAGAAATCGCCGAAAAACTTTACGAGGACGAGACACTCCTTAAGCCATTTGTTGAAGAGGTTTTGAGATTTGAAAGTCCTGTTCAGTTTCTAATGCGTCAGGCGACAAGAGATGTTGAAGTATCCGGCACATTGATCCCTCAAGGAGCAATAGTAATGATCGGTTATGGTCCAGCTAATAGAGACGAGACTAAATTTGAATGTCCACACCAATTTGAACTCAATCGTAAAGGTATGGGGGCCCATATGGCTTTTGGCTCGGGTGCGCATCATTGCCCCGGTGCCGCATTAGGTCGTCAGGAAATGATGAGTTCCTTTAAATATATCACACAGCGAATTGGCAATATAGAATTAGAAAAACCGTTACCGACGCCAGTACACAACTTCAGTTTGCTCTTCATGCCCATGCATGAATTTAAAATCAAGTTTAAAAAACGTTAACTTGGAAAGTAAATTCTTAAATTAATTATAGGAACTTTTAATAAGCTCTAATCTCTCTGATAGGCGGGATCTTTTCGACTTCTGCTAGGAGTCGGGCCCGCGGCAGCTAGTTGCCCTTTCTCATTGGCAGGTTCATATCTAACCCAATCATGAACACCCTGTCGTTTGGCTATCTTCCATTGTCCATCACGTTTTTCGAACCGATCAATATATCTACCACCTACAAAAACATCCTCGTCAATGCTAGAATCATGTTCTGCCAAAAATCCCATCTCCGATTCTTTGCCTTTAGCAATTCGATGATAAGCCGTCCAATAGGATTCAGACCAAGCGGTATCACCATCAACTTCGATTAAAATATTTCCGATATGGTGTTGCGTAAACTCCATTTCAGAAAGTATATCAAAGGCAAAATTACAAAAATCCGAAGAGGGTCCTTCATATTCGCCATGATGATGGATAGAGTCTTCATGAAAAACCGATTCCAAAAGTTCTCTGTCCATCCTATCGATTGCTCGACAATATTTATAAACAACATCAGATATTTCGATTTTTGTAGCTGCTACTTCTAGGTTATTGGTCATTTTCGTTCCTTAAGCGTCTCCACCGCTATCCCCAAAGAGATAACGATCAATATTTTCATGGAAAAATCGTATTCTATTTTCTTGAGCTGGCATGCAGTCGCCAATGTAGCCTCTTGAGCTCAGACCTTTTTGTTGACTCTGCCATATTGCTACATCTTCTTCTATACCAGAACCGACATCTATTTCTCCCACTTTCCCTCTAACATTTTTTGCTTTTACAGAAATGTCAGTCATCTTGCCTAACATAGGTGAATAATATTCTTTAATATTTTCAGGGAACCAGGTGAGATACCAATAATCGAAAAAACACTTTGTGGGATCGGTAGGATGTGGTGTTCCCCTTAACCATTGCATTCCGTCAGGTTTTACACTGAAAGAGATATTGGGAAATATTGTATAGTGATAGTGGTCCGTCAACTGACCATCATTAAACTTTGCAAAATCATACCCTTTATTTTTTGCCAAATTGCGTTTTTGTTTTTGGATATCTCCCCTTATTTCAAGTAACTTACCTTTATAGTCCTCTGGTTTCATGTCCCAATATTCCATGTGTGGTCCTAGGGATTCGAGAACCTTGTCTTCTTCGTCATAAACGCTCTTGCTTGGTATAAAACCAGGCATAAGCATTCGGCAGTGCATACTTTCATAAAGATCAAACTGACATGCATAATACTTCTCATCGGCAATATATTTTAGAGCAGGATGAACATAGGGAGTATGGTACGATTCATTAAAGTTATCTTGAACGCATTTCCAATTCCAATTGCCTTCCTCAACAGTTACCCAATGCGTCCTTTTCATCTCAGAAATGGGATAATTTTCAAGATGCGTCATCACAGGTTCAAGATAATTTTTTAAACTGTCACATTGTGGATCCAAATTAAACCAGATGAAGCCTTGCCATACTTCAGACTTTATCTCTATTAGATTCCTTTTTCCGCATGGTGATCCTTGAACAAAATCCTCCTCGTCAGGAACCCAATTAAGTTTCCCATCCAAACCAAATTTCCAAGCATGATATGCACAAGAAAAGCTTTCTAAATTTCCTTCTTGAATTTGAACGAGTTGATTACCACGATGTTGGCAGACATTATAAAAGCATCGAATATTTGAATCTTCGCCTTTTACACAAAGAATATTTTCTGGGCCAAAATCAAAAGTGAAAAAATCTCCGGGTTTTTCCAATTGTTGTTCTAGGCCGGCGACTTGCCAAACTTTTGTCCATAATCTTTCCCACTCTAGTTTCATAAATTCTTTAGAAGTATATCTATCGCCCAATATGGGTTTGTTGCCTAACTTGGGTTCTGGTGCCTTTGTTATATCTACGCCCATTGAAGGATTAGATTTTACAATATCTTTTTTGGATGATTTCAATTTTTCCCCTTACTTTCAGATTTAATGTGTCTGAATCAATTTATTAATTATAAATTAATACCTTTAATCAATATAATTAGAACACGAAATTTAATAAAAACAACAAAAAAGTAACGTAACCCTCATCAATCTGCACCGACTAGTGAAAGTGGGTTTTCGGATAAGGAATTTAAATAAGCTATCAAATTGGCTCTATCTTTATCCTTTCTAAGTCCAGCAAATGCCATAGCATTACCCGGAGCGTATTTCCTTGGGCTTTTAAGGTAAAGATTTATATCTTCTATAGTCCAGTTTCCTCCCAAGGATTTAAGTGAATTCGAATATTTGAAATTTTCTTTTGATGCTTTTTCCGTATTCAATATAGCCCACAAATTTGGTCCAATTCGGTTTTGTCCATTAAGTTCAAAACCATGACATGCAGTGCATTTCATTGATACTTTCTTTCCTTTATCAACTGATGCTGATGCTAACATTTGTTCGAAAGTCAACTTAGGTTTTTCTTCTAAGTTTATTTCTTGATTCGTTGTTATATTTGACGCCATAGCTATTTCACTTGTGTCAATATTTTCTGCGAATGTTGAGCTTATTGCCCTTAATATTGAAATTTCTTTTTCTTTTCTATCAATTCTTCTTTGTATGTCACCTCTACCAAGAATCTTATGTGACTTACTAACGATAATATTTTTAAGCTCATTTTCAAGAATTCTAATTTCCGATTTTATACCCTCCAAGGTTGTCATGGTTTTGGTTTTCTTAGCCAATTCTTCCTTTTCTTTTATTTTATTTTTTAGTTCACTTCTCCCCAAGACAGTATGAGTAACAGTTCTTTCAACAAGCAATAAATCTTTATTTACTTCATCATGAAGCCTTTTTAGCCTTTCAGCTTCGACAAGAGCCTTGGCATAGATTTCTTCCTTACCCATGGAATCAATCGAATCCATTTGGAAAATCTTATTGCTGATACTATTAAGTCCCCAAAGTGATGCAAAAACAATTAATAAAGAGAGGAAAAATTTATTTATATCTTTAAATTTCATTCTTAAGTTTCTTTTCTCTTTATCATAATTTTCAATAATTATTTGAATATGAGATAATCTTTACGGATACTTAATAAATTTAATCGAATAGAATAGCAATATGAAAAATGTAATAATTATACCCAGCAGAATGGAATCTTCACGATTACCAGGAAAGCCTTTGGCCGAAATAGAAGGTTTACCCATGATTGTACATGTTTATCATAGAGCCTTAGAAGCAGATTGTGGAGAGGTTATAGTTGCTGCCGGTGATAAAGAAATATGTGAAGTTATAAAAAAACATGGAGGTGAAGCTATATTAACGAAATCATCTCATCCATCCGGATCAGACAGAATCCACGAAGCCCTTAATATTTTTGATCCGGAAAAAAATTATGAAAATATTATTAATTTACAAGGTGATCTACCCAATATCAAAAAAGATGCAATCAAAAAAATTCTCTTATTATTATACTCGGATGAATCTACAGATATATCTACTCTTGGCGCTAATATTGGGCCCAATGATATTGATAATCCCAATGTGGTTAAGGCTATTGTAAGAGATTATAAACGTAGCAAAAAAGTGGATGATTTTGTCCGGACGATAGACGATAAAAAGAATGGTGGCATTTATCATCATATTGGTGTTTATGGATATAGAAGACAGGCTTTGGAGAGATTTGTTCATTTAAAACAATCTGTTAGAGAAAAAAAGAAGAAGCTAGAACAGCTTAGAGCCTTAGATAATAATATGGTAATTTCAATCGAACTAATAGATAACATTCCTGTGGGAGTTGACACAGAAGAGGATCTAAATCTAATCAGAAAGAAAATGGGAGAGTAAGAATGTCTGACAGAATAGCTTATCAGGGAGAGCCAGGTGCAAATTCCCATATCGCCTGTAGATTGTATCGTTCAGATATGGAACCCTTGGCGCTAAAAACCTTTGATCAGGTTTTTAAAGCCTTAGAGAACCAAGGAGCTGAATTTGCTATGATACCTATAGAGAATTCCATTGCAGGAAGAGTTTCAGATATTCATAGGCTTATGCCTGTATCTAATTTGCAGATTATAGGAGAATATTTTCTTAAGATTGAACATTGTCTTATTGCCAAGAAGGGAGCTACTCTCGAAGATCTAAAGACTGTCCAGAGTCATGAAATGGCGCTTAGCCAATGTAGAAAGACTATAGAAGATTTGGGCTTGGATCCCATTGTTGGCGCAGATACGGCCGGTTCGGCAAGAGAAATATCCGAGACTAATGATAGAAGCATTTCAGCTATAGCTTCCCCTCTGGCTGCAGAAATATATGGTCTAAATATTTTGAAAAAAAATATGGAAGATACTGGAAAAAACACGACACGATTTCTTATATTGAGCAAAGATGGCAAAAAGCCAAAGATTGAAGAAGGGCCAGCTATTACTACAATAATCTTCAAAGTAAAGAATGTACCTTCGGCTTTATATAAGGCTTTGGGGGGATTTGCTACTAACGGAGTCAATATGTTGAAATTAGAAAGCTATCAAGTAGATGGCAGTTTCCAATCAACTCAATTTTATGCCGATTTAGAGGGCCACAACGATCAAGAATCAGTCAAACTTGCTATAGAAGAGTTAAGTTTTTATTCTGAAGAAGTTAAAATTTTGGGTGTATATCCATCTGCAAGGTAAATATCAAAAATACTAGCGTTTTTAACATAGTGTGTAACATGTGTTAACCAAGGTTCAGTTTATTGATATTTAGGGGTTTTACTTCTCTATAGTTTTTAGTCATAATCATTTCTTATTTTATTAAATTTAATGATCTTTTTGATCTTTTTTATGGGGAAATTTGACAATGGATTCTGGAAATACTGCTTGGATTTTAACATCAACCGCATTGGTACTTTTTATGACCTTACCAGGGCTTGCCTTGTTTTATGGTGGTTTGGTTCGTTCTAAAAATGTTTTATCAGTTTTAATGCAATGCATTTCAATTGCGTGTTTAGCGTCACTGCTTTGGCTTGCAATAGGATATAGCTTAGCTTTTGGAGATGGCAACGCATGGATTGGAGATACGTCTAGACTCTTTCTTTTGGGAGTTGAGAGAGATACTCTCTCAGGCGATATTCCAGAAACAGTATTTTTTGCTTTTCAAATGACTTTTGCCGTTATTACACCAGCATTAATTGTTGGGGCCTATGTTGAAAGAATGAAATTTGGTGCTGTATTACTTTTTAGCGCCCTTTGGTTGCTTGTAGTTTATGCCCCCGTTACTCATTGGATATGGTCAGGAAATGGTTGGTTATATCAGGCAGGTCTTTTGGATTTTGCAGGAGGTCTCGTTGTTCATTTAACAGCAGGATCGTCCGCTCTAGTGTTAGCCGCTATATTGGGTCCTCGTTCTAATTTTCCGCATCAAGTTGATCCACCACATAATCCAAGCATGGTAATGATCGGTGCATCTATGTTGTGGGTTGGTTGGTTTGGCTTTAACGCCGGAAGCGCTTTAGCGGCTGATGGAAATGCCGGAATGGCAATGGTAGTGACTCATATTTCTGCAGCAACAGCCTCTTTGGTATGGATGCTAATTGATTGGGCAAGATTTGGAAAACCAACATTAATTGGACTGGTGACGGGAACTATCGCTGGTCTAGCTTCTATAACCCCTGCTTCGGGATCTGTAGGCCCTATTGGTGCCCTGATTATTGGAGCTTCAGCAGGCTCGTTATGTTACTTGTTCGTTAATATCGTTAAAAACAATCTGAAAATTGATGACTCTTTAGATGTTTTTGCAGTTCACGGAATAGGTGGTGCATTAGGGATAATTCTAGTTTCATTTCTAGTTGATTCTAATATTGGCGGCGCTGGATATGCTGATGGTATGAATGCTGCCTCACAACTATCGGTTCAAATACAGGGAGTATTAGCAGTTCTTGCTTTGTCTGTGGTGGGTACGGCTGTTATTGCTTTCGTGGTTAAGGCATTGATAGGATTAAGGGTTGAATCTTCTGTTGAAGAGGATGGTCTTGATATCTCTACTCATGGAGAGACGAACAGTGGTTCGTAGTTTTTATTTTTGAGAGATATTGTAGACTAGAATAATTAAGATTATAGATAGAGAGTGATTCCCTATCTCAATTCTTTTATCCATTCTTCAATTAATGGGATTGCCTCTTCATGATTTAATGAGCGACTTAATTCGGGCATCATAATACCTGGATCAGTAGACATCATTCTAAACAAGAGGATAGATTCTTTTGCATTTCCCGGTTCAATTATGTATTTAAAATTGCCACTCCCCCTTCCTGCAGCTACTGGTCTTTTTTTGATACCAAGTGTCACAGGAACTTTTTCTTCAAGATCTAAATAGAAACCAGAGCTACTAGCGGATCCGCCTCTTCTGTGACAGTGAGCACAATTAGCATCAAGATATGAACGAGCTCTGTCTTCAATAGGAAACATATTATTATTCCAGATTGCAGGATTTGACTTCAGACGTTTAGGAATATTTTTTAAAATCATATTTCTTGACCAATATTGAATCTGATTTTCTTGACCACTATAGTAGCCGAAATTGATATTCATATTTCTTCCTTTAGGGCCGATAGGCATTATTCTATTATCGATTTCATGACAAGATTTACATTGATTAATATTCGGGGCTCTATATCTTACTTTCTTTTTCTTACCGACCACATTTGTCCATTCAATTTGGAAAGTATGTCCAGTTACTTTCAATTTTGCATCTGTTTGTTGTTGATTCCATATATAGTTATATGGCTTCCAACCATCTTCTTCATGAACAAGAAGCCGTGTTTCTAGCAAAATTAATCCAGATTCTTTATCTCTTTCATCAACTGGGTAGGCAAAGGTCTTTATAATTGTTGTTCCTTTGGGAAATTCAAAAACTTCTTCGTAATTATATACCGCTGAACTACTTGCGCCCATGTGTATAAAACGAAGCTTGTAGGCATAATCTGAAAAAAGAGGATTAGCTATCCCATAAGGGATGACACCTTGAGAAGGTATTTGATTCTTCAAATTCACAAAGAAATTATATTCGGATAAATATTTGTGAGCAGCAAAGACAGTGTCCGAGGCAAAAAAAAGAAAAATTATTAATAATAAAAATTTTTTCAATTAGACCATTTAGTTTTAAAATTAACTTTATCGATAGGAGGCATCTTACCTTCGTAATTATTATAATTTTTATTGGGAGAATGAAACCATGGTATTAAGGCATATGATATTAAATTTAAATTTATCATTTCGACTCTTGTTCCATCGTCCTTAAAATTTTCCCCCAGAATTAATCTCTTTGATCCACCAAATCCAAGCCACTCGCTAATCTTCGTAACCCCATCCCAGATAATTTCCGGGGCCTTTCCCTCGACAATTTCAGCTATAGGAGCAGCCCTATCCTTGTCGATATTAAAACCGTTATTGTTTAACTTATTATTGTGAATAAATATGGCGTTTGGAAGAGGATTATAATTTTTGTCATCATAATCATCAAGATAACTAACAACTAATATCCCTGCCGTAGCGTTCCCAGAGATTCTGTTGTTCCTAACCTCAACTCTTTCGTTGGCCATAACCATAATTCCTGTACCATTGGGGGTCTTTCCCACTATATTTCCTTCGGGAGCAAAATTTGGTGTATCATTATCCAAGACTTCATTTTGTGCGATAAGGATGTCATGGCCTCCTTGTTTGGGAAGGTTGGGCAGATCGAAAACAAGTATACCGCCAGTATTATGTTGGGCGATATTTCCCGTTACTTCAGCATGGTAACTATTTTCGATTTCAATACCTGCAACATTATATCTTGCTTCACTGTTTATGACCTTAATACGTTCTGATTGACCAACATATATTCCTGCATCCGATGCCCCAATGGCAATACAACTGTCAATTAAAACATCAGTACTTTCTACAGGATAGATTCCATAAGCGCCGTTGGTTGATTTTGGCCCACCTGTCCATTCTGTTCTTATACGAATAAATCTTATTCCTTGAACTTTTTTTGCTACAATGGCATCGCCAATTGTATCCTCAACCGCAAAGTCTCTTAAAGTAATACCATCACTAGTGATCAATAGTCCCTGGGAACCAGATTTTTGTTTTTTAAACGATAAAATTGTTTTATCTATTCCAGCACCTGAAATCGTAACATTATCTACATCCAAAGATAAACCATCTTCGAATTCATATACTCCTTCCGACAAAAAAATTTCACTATTAGGTTCTGCCAAAATTAAAGCTTCTTGCAGTACCTCGTAGGAATCCGGTCCAGGTGTAAGAATAATTTCAGCTCTTATACCAGTATCATTATTTAGTATTGAAAAAATACCAAAAGTAAAAAAAATGATAATTTTCTTTATTTTGTCATACATACTTAATCCTGCTCTACGAAAGCTTTAACCAAATGATGCGCTATAGCCATCGGTGGTGGAACAAAAAAATCTGTTTTGCTACCTCCATTTAAGGCATCCCTTAATTCTTCTCGATTAAACCATCTACCTTCATCAAGTTCAACTTCATCCAGTTTAAATTGATTAGATTCAGCATCAGCTATACATCCTATCATCAGGGAATTAGGAAAAGGCCAGGGCTGACTAGAATGGTATTTTGCGTCTAATATTTTTATACCAGCTTCTTCTTTTAACTCCCTTGCAACAGCTTCTTCTATTGATTCACCATGTTCAATAAAACCTGCAAGAGCAGAATACATTCCCGGTGGAAATCTTTTTTGTCTTCCTAAGAAAGCAGTACCTTTATATTTTGCTAACATAATGACTACGGGATCAGTTCTGGGAAAATGTTCCGTGCTACAATTGTTACAAATTCTTTTGTAACCCGCTTCATGCATGTCACTTTTTCCTCCACATTTGGAACAAAACTTGTGACTGTTATTCCATTCAAATATGCCTTTAGCTTGCCCCAGCATAGCGAGTTCGCCTGGGTCAATAGCTTGTGGTGCCAATAACATCAAATCTTCGAAACTGCCAAAGTCTTTCAGTCCCAATTCTTCCTCAGGATTAGAAATTTCCGAAATGTCTATCGAAAAAAAAGCCATATCTTTTGGTTCATTAAGTAAGCCCAAGAAAATGATTTCGCATTGCTCTAAAACTCTTTTTTTGAAAAAATCAAAGGGAAACCAAGCTGGACTTGATTGATTAGCATCATTATTTCCTGATGTAAGATTTCTAATTTTCGATACAAAAGGCTTTCCTCTCCAAAAGGGAGTTACAAGTGCGTGATCTTTTGACATAGTGTCTGAAACCCATTGTGGGTCAGAGCGCAAGTCTGAAACTCTGTCGAGTGGGTTATTAGAAAAGATATTTGGGTAAACTTTCACTATAGCTCCTAGACTATTTAGGTTACAAATTTATTTAATTTAATCAATGTCTATAAATTAAATAACACTTTAGGATTGATTAAAGCTTCAATATATATTTAATATTTTATTTATACGAGGTCATTTTGAATCAATCAAATGAAGATATCAATGAGGAGAAGGTTTTTACTTCCACAGTAGAGGATGATAATCAAGATACTTTTTTAGGTTCAGAAAAAAGTTCCAAAAAAAATCCTGAAAGTCTCCCGCCTGATGAGCTAAAAGCTAAAGGAGGTCAATACAAAGTTTTAGCTAGAAAATATAGGCCACAAAAATTTGAGGATTTGCTTGGACAAGAGACAATGGTCCAAATTTTAAGAAATGCGTTTTCTTCTGGAAGAATTGCACATGCATTTATGTTAACAGGTGTAAGGGGAGTGGGTAAGACTACAACTGCAAGATTACTGGCTAGATCGCTTAATTATAAATCTTCGAAAGTTGATGAACCAACAATAGATTTTTCTGAATCTGGTGATCATTGCCAAGAGATAATGGAATCCAGGCATATTGATGTAATGGAAATGGACGCTGCCTCGAGAACAGGCATAGCAGATATACGAGAAATATTAGATTCTATTAATTATTCAACTGCGTCAGCAAGATACAAAATTTATATTATTGATGAAGTTCACATGTTATCCAAATCTGCTTTTAATGGTTTACTAAAAACACTGGAGGAGCCTCCTGAGCACGTAAAATTTATTTTTGCGACCACAGAAGTTCATAAAGTTCCACTTACAATCCTTTCTAGATGTCAAAGATTTGACCTTCGTCAATTAAATGAGGAGTTAATGCTGAAGTTATTATCAAAAGTAACTGAGGATGAAGGTGCTAAAATTAACGAAGGATCTCTAAAATTAATAGGAAGAGCAGCAGATGGTTCTGCAAGGGATGGGCTTTCATTGCTTGATCAGGCAATAACTCTATCTGCAGGTAATGAAGATTTTGATGTGAATTCTGTCAGGGATATGCTGGGTTTATCAGATCATGCAAGAATAATTGATTTATATAATTTTATTTCTACCGGTGAAATTGACAAAGCTTTGTGGGAAATAAAGGATCAGATTGAGCTTGGTGCGGAACCGTCGATCATTATCTTAAGTCTAGGAGAAATTATTCATGAAATGACCAGATTAAAGGTAACCAATGATGATAATGATAATTTATCCTTGGGTCCTGAAAATATGGCAAGAATAAAGGAATTGAAGGAAAAGATAGATGTTAAGAGGCTTACAAGGTTATGGCAGATGATTTTAAAAGCAGATCAAGAGGTAAAGAGTTCTTTTAAACCTACATCTGCTCTAGAGATGGTAGCTATTAGAATGGCTTATATATCAAATCTTCCAACGCCGGATGAAATCATAAAGTCCCTTGATGATGAAATATCAGAAAAAAAAAATTTTAACACTAAAACTTCTCAAAAAAGTATAGAAGAAGGAAAAGATATTCGTGATGATAAAATTATGAGTAAAATTAACAGTGATCCCAGCGTAAAAAAGATTATGGAACATTTTCCTGAGACAGAAGTAAAATCATTTAACAATATGGAAGATTCTAAGAACGAAAGTAATGAAACCGAGTAAGATAGATAGTTTAATAGAGCTTCTAGCAAGATTGCCTGGTATTGGACCAAGATCTGCTAGAAGGATAGCTTTAAATCTTTTAAAGAAACCTGATTCTCTTATGAGGCCCCTTGCTAAAGCTCTTGTTGAAGCCGCTGATCAAATAAAGAAATGTGAGATTTGTGGCAACATTGATACTGTTTCACCATGCAATTTGTGTGAAGATAACAGAAGGGATCAATCAATAATAGTAGTCATAGAAGAAGTTGGTGATCTTTGGGCTCTAGAGAGAGCTGCTGTTCATAAGGGGTTGTACCACGTTCTTGGCGGATCTCTTTCGGCAATTGATGGGGTGGGACCAGATGACCTAGGAATAAATCAACTAATTGAAAGAGCCAATAAAGACTCTACCGAAGAAGTTGTATTGGCGATGAATGCCACTATTGATGGGCAGACAACTGCTTATTATATAACCGATCAACTCTCCGAATGTAATGTTAAGATATCTAGACTAGCAAGAGGTGTTCCAGTTGGAGGTGAATTAGATTATATGGATGATGGGACACTCATGGAGGCCTTAGAATCTAGGCAACCCTTTTAGCAATAAATTCTATATAATCTTACTTGCGATATTTTATTACTCAGTTTATCAAGAAATATGGCTATAAAAGAAATTATAACTGTTCCAAGCTCAACTTTAAAAAAAATTTCATCCTCGGTTGAGGTAGTTGATAAGGAAATCTGGACTATACTGGGCGATATGCTTGAAACAATGTACGCGGCCCCAGGCATTGGTTTGGCAGCAATCCAAATAGGTATTCCCAAGAGAATGATAGTTATTGATGTTTCCGAAGAAAGAAACGAGCCTCATTGTTTTATTAATCCAGAAATAATGAAGCCATCGAAAACAATTGCCTCATTTGAGGAGGGTTGTCTTTCTGTGCCGGGTGTTTGGGAAGAGATTGAGAGACCAGATAAATGTACCGTGAAGTATTTGAATAGAGAAGGAAAAGAATGTGAAAAAAAATACTCTGGCTTAATGGCTACAGTAATCCAGCATGAGATGGATCATTTAGAGGGCATTGTCTTTGTTGATCACCTTTCGCGATTAAAAAAAGATAGATCTATTAAAAAATCAATAAAATTCCAGAAAAATCCTGTAAAAGAAGATCGTTTGGCAAAATATCATAATGATAAAAAAAGTTAGTAATTGTCTAAATATTGTTTTTATGGGAACTCCTGCATTTTCCATTCCAACCCTTAATACGCTTATAGAAAGCCCACATAATTTAAAGTGTGTTTATACTCAACCCGCAAAACCTTCAGGTAGAGGTTTAAGGAAACAGTTTTCACATATACATAAAGTTTCTAATGATCGTGGAATTAATATTCGTACACCAAAGATTATTTCTGATGATAACGAATTTATTTTTTTGCAGGCTTGTGACTTAGATATAATTATTGTTGTGGCCTATGGCCTTATATTGCCATCCGAAATCCTATTATTGCCGAAATATGGTTGTTTAAATATTCATGCTTCTATTTTACCTAGATGGAGGGGAGCTGCGCCCATACAGCGTGCAATTATGGAAGGAGATGAAGAAACGGGTATTTCTTATATGCTAATGGAAGAAGGTTTAGACTCCGGTCCAGTCCTTAAAATAATGAAAACGGAGATTAGAACGAACGATGATTATGGTTTAGTTCATGATCGACTCTCCAACATGGCGTCGGAATCAATTTTACAAGTACTGGAAGAATATACGACCGGAAAAATTAAACCTAAAGAGCAGTCAGGAAATGGAGCAATCTATGCAAATAAGATTCAAAAAAGCGAAGCGAAAATTAATTGGAACCACGACGCTGAATCAATAAAATTTCTAATCAATGCAATGAGCCCTGTACCCGGCGCGTGGACCCTTACTAAGGACGGTAAAAGATTAAAAATCCTCAACGCGACAGTTGAGGAGACAGAAGGAAACGAAGGCATAGTCTTAGATAAACTAGTAATAGGTTGTGGAAAGAAATCACTCCGGATTATCGAGGTTCAGCCGGAAGGAAAGAAAGTGATGCCAATAGAAGAGTTTCTCAAGGGTTATGAAGTTAAAGTTGGTAGCAAGATGTTTAACTAGATGCAACGTTGGAAGATTATAATAGAATATGAGGGAAGCCAATTTAATGGTTGGCAAAGCCAAAAAGATGGTTCTGGCATTCAGGATAACTTAGAAAAGGCAATTAAAAATTATTCTAAGGAAGATATTAAAACTTTTTCGGCAGGAAGAACAGATTCAGGTGTTCACGCCTTAGGTCAGGTTGTACATTTTGATTTAAAAAAAGAATCAGTATCCAATGAAGTTCGAGACGCATTAAATAATTATCTAAGGCCCAACGCTATTTCAATTATTAAAGCGGAGCGAGCTGATAAAAACTTTCACGCTCGCTTTTCCGCTAAACTCAGAAGTTATGAATATAGAATAATTAATCGGAGACAACCATTAACTATTGATAGGGGTCGATATTGGAGGGTTGGAAAGGACATAGAAGTGGATTTAATGGATAAAGCTAAAGATTATCTTATTGGTAAACATGATTTTACGACCTTTAGGTCTACACATTGTCAGGCTAAATCTCCTGTTAGAACTCTTGACGATATTCAAATAAAACGGAAAAGCGATGTGATTTCTTTTAAATTAACAGCTCGATCTTTTTTACATAATCAAGTTAGGTCAATTATTGGTTCATTAAAATTGGTAGGAGAAAAAAAATGGAAACCTATAGAAATTAAAAATATATTAGACGCGAGAGACCGAAAGTTGTGCGCGCCACTAGCCCCTGCTGAGGGATTATATTTCTTAAAAGTACTTTATTGATCAAAATATTTATTGATTACATCCAAATAGATATTTGTTAATTTTTCTATATCACTCACAAGTGAATTCTCATTTATTTTGTGCATTGAGGCGCCCACTAACCCAAATTCAACAACTCTTCCATAATCTTTAATAAATCTTGCATCGGAAGTTCCTCCCGTTGTTGACAATTCCGGTTTAATTTCACAATGTTTCTCCACTATTTCAGATAAATTATTCACAAAATCTCCGTGTTTTGTAATGAATGAATCTCCTGAGTGTTCATACTCTATTTGGTATTCAATTTCCAAGGAGTCCAACCTTTTCTCCAACTCCTTTTCAATGGTGTTTTTAGTATATATGTCGTTATAACGTATATTTAATTTCGTCTGAATATAAGGCGGAATAACATTGGTTGTACTATTATTTGAATCGATCGAAGTGATTTCAAGGTTGGAAGCAGGGAAATTTTCGTTTCCTTGATCAAGAGGCTTACTTGTTAGTGCCTGTAACAATCTTAAAAGTTTTGGAATAGGATTGTCTGCTAAATGAGGGTAAGCCACATGTCCTTCAGTGCCCTCTACTGTTAAATTTACATTTACACTTCCTCTTCTTCCAATTTTTATCATTTCTCCCAATTTATTAGGATTGGTCGGTTCTCCAACTAAGCAGTCATCAAAGCTAAGACTATTATCTTTCATCCAGGAAAGAATTTTCTTAGTACCGTTAATAGCAGAACCCTCTTCATCTCCAGTTATAATGAAGGCTAAAGATCCTTTAAAATTACTATTTTTTTCCAAGAAGCGACTTGTTGCTGAGATAAAAGATGCGATGGATCCTTTCATATCTGATGCTCCGCGGCCAAAAATTCTTTCCCCATTATTTTTCGCTTCAAAGGGACCAAATTCCCAAACAGACTCGTCTCCTGCGGGCACAACATCTGTATGACCTGCAAAACAGAGGGTAGGTCCTTGTGAGCCTAATTGTCCCCAAAGATTTTTTACTGCAGAAGAATCTTCTTCCTCAAATTCTAGGATTTTGCATTCGAAGTTTAATTCCTCTAACCATTGAGAAACTAATTCAATTGCTCCATCATTTTTTGGCGTTACTGAACGACATTTAATTAATGCCTCAGTCAGTGTTATAGGGTCGTATAACATACTAATCCCTTAATAGTTCATTAATGGAGGTCTTTGATCTTGTCTTTTCATCTACCTTTTTTACTATAACGGCACAATATAATGAGGCTACAGAATCCTTATTTTTCGAAGGCATTGATCCTGGAACTATAACGGAATATGGAGGGACTTCGCCATAAATAGTCTCATCTTTCTCCCTGTCATAGATAGGTGTGGATGAGGAAATAAATACACCCATAGAGATTACTGATCCTTCTCTTACTATTACACCCTCGGCTACTTCAGAACGAGCTCCAATAAAACAATTATCCTCGATTATAACTGGTTTAGCTTGAAGTGGTTCTAAGACTCCGCCAATTCCGGCTCCGCCCGAAATGTGACAGTTTTTTCCAATTTGTGCACATGAACCTATTGTGGCCCATGTATCAACCATAGTTGAGTTATCTACGTAAGCCCCAATATTTACAAAACTAGGCATTAAAACACACCCTTTTCCAATAAATGAACCGAATCTAACAATAGAACCTGGAACAGCCCGGAACCCTGATTCTTGAAATTCTTCTTCTTTCCAGTTAAGAAATTTAGAATCAATCTTATCCCACCAATTTGAATTTCCTGGAGATCCAGGTATTAGTTTCATATCATTCACACGAAAGTATAATAGAATTGCTTTTTTTACGGTTTCGTTGACAATCCAATCTTCACCGTTTTTGTTTGCGACCCTTATTGATCCCGCGTCCAATTCTCCAATGACTTCATTGATTGCGCCAACAATCATTGCGTCAGATTGAGAATTTACACCATTAATATTCTCGAACGCTTCATCAATTATATTATTAATTTCTATTGCCATTGCGAATTCATTTTTATTTTTTGCTATCCTTATAATATTTATTGAAAAATTTTACTAGGTCATCAACAATATAATCTGCTTCATTGTTATTTTTCCACAAATCTTCAAATTCCTTAAAATGATACTTTTTCTCTTTCATAGGCATTTCTCTCTTTATCAAAACAGTTGTCATGCCTAGTTTTTTAGCAGGAACTAAGTTTCTTGACATATCTTCAAACATTATTGTTTTTTTTGGATCTAGCTTTAATTTTTTTAAAAAGTTTAGGTATGCTTGAATTTGGGGCTTAGGGATAAATTGGCTGTCTTCAATATCAAAAATTTCATCAAAAACATTATT
>CAJWUE010000029.1:0-17357 GCA_913047775.1 uncultured Rhodobiaceae bacterium | reverse complement strand
CAAAATAATGAGAGATTAGAATTAATTAACCTTATTAATACAAGTAATATATAATCACAATTGATATTTAGGTTTTAATATAATGTGTGGAATTAGCGGTATACTCGATTGGTCTCAGCCTCCCACCCAGAAAACCTTACATAGTATGATCCGGCAAATTGAGCACCGCGGTCCAGATGGTGAAGGCATTTTTTCTGAAGCAAATGGAGGAACTGTTTTTTTGGACGAAATTGGAGATATTCCTCTAGAAGCGCAAAGGACGTTAATTGATGCTGTAGAGACTAAAAAATTCCGACCTCTAGGTTCGGATGAGGTAAAATATAGTGACTTCCAATTAATTTGTGCAACAAATAAGGATATTAGCCAAATGATAAAAGAAGAAAAGATTGGACTAGACGTTTATGCTCGGATAAATGCATATGAGTTTACAATTCCGCCACTTAGAGAAAGAAAAGAGGATATTCCTGAATTAATTAATCATTTTTTTATAGAGGCTCTGAGATCTGGTTTGTCTGAAAAGAAGATCCATCCGGATGGTTATGGTATTTTAAAGGATTATGACTGGCCTGGAAATGTTAGAGAGTTAGAGAACTTTATACTGAGGATTAGTGCGTTATACCCCGAAGATATGATTGACTCAGAATCAATTCGTAAAGAAATTAATAAACTTAATAATAATGCATTGGAGAGCAAGAAAAGTAACTTATACTTTTCTGATATAATTAATAACTATTTTTCAGATAATATTAATAAATTATTAGAAGAGAATGATGGAGAGGTTCATAATTATATAATTAGTATTATTGAAAGGGCTTTAATTTCTCAAACACTAAATACTAATGGAGGAAATCAGCTTAAAGCTGCTGAGTCCTTGGGATTAAATAGGAATACATTGAGAAAAAAAATTATAGATCTTAATATAGATTTGCAATCTAATAAGAAAAATAAATAATTTAATAGGGAGAAGGTATTATGAGAAGTGGACCATTGTCAGGAATCAGTGTCTTAGAGTTTGCAGGTATAGGGCCTGGACCTTTTTGTGGCATGCTTCTAGCGGATATGGGAGCAGATGTTTTGAGAATCGATAGAAATGATAAAGGTGGTTCTAAGCATGATATATCAGGAAGAGGAAAACGATCTATTGTATTGAATCTTAAAGATAAAAATCATATAGAAATATGTTTAAAGTTAATTGAGAAAGCAGATATTTTACAGGAAGGATTTCGTCCAGGTGTCATGGAAAGGCTAGGTTTGGGACCGGATATATGTTTCGATAAAAATAAAAAGCTGGTCTATGGAAGAATGACCGGTTGGGGTCAATACGGAAGTCTTTCTGACGCGGCAGGTCATGATATAAATTATATTTCTTTAACCGGAGCATTAGATTCAATTGGAAGAAAAGGTAGAAAACCTGTTCCCCCTTTGAACTTGGTAGGAGATTTTGGAGGTGGGGCTCTGTATCTAGCAATGGGTATGATTGCCGCTTTATACCAGTCTAAAGTTTCTGGTGAAGGACAAGTAGTCGATTGTGCCATGACTGATGGTTCAGCCTCATTAATGACTATGTTTTATGGTTTTGCAAGTTCTGGTGTTTGGAATGAAGAAAGAGGAAGTAATCTTTTAGATACAGGGGCCCATTTCTATGACGTTTATGAGACTTCTGATAATAAATATGTGTCTGTAGGTTCTATTGAACCCCAATTTTATAACCTTCTTTTAGAAAAAGCAGGAATAGAAGATGAAAATTTTAAAGATCAAATGAATAGAGATCTTTGGCCAGACTTCAAATTAAAAATGGAAGAGCTATTCAAACTAAAAACTAGAGACGAATGGTGTAAAATCATGGAAGGAACAGATGTATGTTTTAGCCCCGTGTTATCCATATCAGAGGCCCCAAAACATCCGCATAATATTGAAAGAGAAACTTTTGTAGAACTTGATGGAGTAGTTCAACCTAATGTAGCCCCTAGGTTTTCACGAACTGAGTCAAAGATTCAAGGGCAATCACCTTTAAATGGACAAGACACTGAAGAAAGTCTCTTAGATTGGGGAATTAGTGAAGAGGAGGTTAATTCTATCTTATGATTTTAGTCTCCCTTTTTTGGATTCAATATAGTCCTAATCCATCTCATGAAGTTGTTTCCTTGTAGATCTTTCTTCAAAAGATATTTCATTTTTTTTTGATAGTTGTTTGATTTAAACAATTCACTTCGAGTTCTTATTTTTTGATTCTTTTCAAGTGATTTTATCTCTCTAGCAGGATTTCCTGCATATATCTTATTATTTGGAACATCGGACACTACAACAGAACCTAATCCAATTATTGAATTCTCACCAATTGTTACCCCTTTTGAGATTTTTGCTCCTTCACCAATCCAAGAATTCTTTTTGATTAAAACCCTTTTTGTAGGACCAGGTGTTTTTATACGATCGTATGTATCATGCCAGTCTGAATCCGTTATATATACATTGCTTGCTATCATTACGTTTTCTTCTATTTCTATGCATTGTGCTGCAATAATTCTTACTCCCGGTGATATTAAGACATTATCACCAATTCTTATTTCTGCATTTGCTCCATTCCTATTCCATGAACAAATATGTGTAATATTGTTTCTAGAAGTTCTTAAATGTACATTATTTCCAATGAATATGTTGTTTCCATAAATATCTAGATTCCAGGGCTTATTTATATCTAGATCATTACCAGATTCATAAAATTGGGGTTCAATAAATCTTTTTGTCCAGAACTTATAAAAATTTTCTACTAGTAATCTTATGTAAAAAGGTCTGTTATCCTTAATCAAAATCTATTCTCTATAAATTAATGCAATTTTTGGATCTGTAATTCGTAAGACCCATTCTTAAACTCCCCGAATATTTCATCTACCTGAGGATGCCGAACCGGTTCTCCGGTTTCATCATACAACAGATTTTGTTCAGAAACATAAGCTACATATTCAGTTACGTCATTTTCTGCAAGAAGATGGTAAAAAGGTTGATCCTTCTTTGGGCGTATATCTTTCGGTATAGATTCCCACCATTCTTCTGAGTTGCTAAAAGTGGGGTCAACATCAAAAATTACACCTCTAAATGATAAAAACCTATGTTTGACTATTTCGCCAATTTTAAACTTAGCATCGCGTTCCATTTTATTCTCCTTGCTGCTTATTAAAAGATAGTGATAAATTTAAGGTCTTCAAGGTTTATTTTATATTGATTAACACTAAACAAAATTTGTTATAAGTTCTTTTTAAATTATTTATATAAATCTATTTTATTTATGAAAACACAACATAAATAATAGTCTAAATTAGAAGGAATATACACATGCTTGTCGCTCTAGACCTAGAAGGCGTTTTGATACCAGAAATATGGATTTCATTTGCAGAAAAAACTGGAATAGAAAAGCTAAAGCTTACAACTCGTGACATATCAAACTACGATGAGCTAATGAAAGGTCGACTAAAGATTCTTAATGAAAATAATTTAAAGCTACGAGATATTGAAAATGTCATTAAGGCATTATCTCCATTGGAAGGAGCTAAAGAGTTTCTAAATTGGTTAAAGACCGAATTTCAGGTAGTAATACTTTCTGATACTTTTTATCAATTTGCAGGTCCCTTAATGAAACAGCTCGACTACCCAACTCTATTTTGTCATGAATTAATTATAAACGATAAAAATCAAATAATGGACTACTGCTTAAGGCAAAAAGATGCAAAAACTAATGCGGTAGCTGCTTTCAAAAAATTAAACTTCAAGGTAATTGCCGCAGGAGATTCATATAACGATACGGGTATGCTTCTGGAGGCAGATGCAGGAATTTTATTTTGTCCACCTATTAAGGTTATTGAAGAGTTTTCTCAATTTCCTGTCGTACATAATTATGATGAGTTTAAAAATACTCTTCTAAAAACACGCGATTCCCTAATCAAATAATAATAGGTCATGGGTCATCTTTTAGAAAAATTATTTTCAGAAAGTATAATCAATAACTTAGTTATTCCAAACCGTATAATTATGGCTCCAATGACTCGTTCATTATCACCCAACAGTATTCCAGGTAGGGACGTTGCAAAGTATTATAAAAAAAGAGTTGAGGGTGGTGTAGGTTTAGTTATTACAGAGGGAACCACAGTAGATTCACCGAACGCATCTAATGACAAAAATGTTCCCTGTTTTTATGGTGATGCAGTTACAAAAGGTTGGAAGAATGTTGTAGCAGAAGTTCATGATTCAGGGGGATTAATTTTTCCTCAACTTTGGCACCAAGGAACTATGAGGAGAGCTGAAGAGACGTGGAATCCTGATGTTCCTTCTTATGGTCCTTCCGGTCTTTCTTCTCCAGGAAAAGCTATAGGTGATCCCATGACCAGAGTAGAAATCGAAGAAACTATAAATGCTTTTGTAAAGGGCATAGTGCTATCTCGAGAAGCAGGGTTTGATGGTGTAGAATTGCACGGCGCCCATGGTTATCTTCTTGATCAATTTTTTTGGCTAGGAACAAATATAAGAGAAGATGAATGGGGAGGAGTTTCTTTAGAAGAAAGAACAAGATTTGCAACTGAAATTATAAAAAGAGCAAGAAAGGAAGTTGGTAAAGATTACCCTATAATAATAAGGTTCTCACAGTGGAAACAACAGGATTTTGATCATAAGATGGCTGAGAATCCTGATTCTTTAAAATTATTTCTTGATACTTTTGTAGATGCCGGTATCGATGCCTTTCATTGCTCGCAGAGACGTTTTTGGGAACATGAATTCGAATTTTCTGAATTAAATTTAGCAGGATGGGTAAGAAAATTATCTAATAAACCTTCTATAACAGTAGGAAGTGTAGGATTAGATTTGGAATTTGTAGAAACCTTTCAAGGAAATAAAGGGTCTAATTCGAATACCGATTTAACAAACTTGTTGGAAAGATTAGATAAAAATGAGTTCGATTTTGTAGCTGTTGGTCGTGCCCTTATTAGTAACCCGGATTGGTGTAATTTAATAAAAAACAAAAAATATGACAAAATTAAGGGCTTTTTTCCTAAAGATTTAGAAGAATTAAATTAAACTTTATATTCTTCTCCGATTTCAGGGTCTTTTTCTTTTATTTTTTTTGCAAGATCAATTAAAACCATAGATTGTTTAACGGTGGCATCATCTTGCATTTTTCCATCAAATTTGACAGCGCCTGTTCCATCTCCCATGGCTTCAATTATTTTAACAGCCTTTTCTACTTCTTCTTTACTAGGACTAAATACCCTTTTAGCTATCGTAATTTGTGATGGATGTAGAGACCAAGCCCCAGAACAGCCTAGAATAAAAGAATTTCTGAATTGAGATTCACAACCTTCTGGATCATCAAAATCTCCAAAAGGTCCAAAAAAAGGTTTAATTCCATTTGCAGCACATGCATCTATCATTTTTGACAAAGAATAATGCCACAAATCTTGTTGATAAAATTTTCTATTTTTATTGTTAATATCTCTGTCGCCATGAACACCATAATCTGGATGCCCTCCGCCAACTCTAATAGTTTTCATCCCTCTTGATGCCGCTAGGTCTGCAGGACCAAGGCTAAAGCCATGCAATCTTGGGCTGGATCTAGCAAGCTTTTCTACGTTCATCACGCCTTCGGCTGTTTCAAGAATAACATGAATTTTAATTTGTTTAGTTAGATTAAATTTAGCCTCATTAAGTGCAATATAACGATCCGCAAAAAGAATTTCATTTTCATCATTAATCATTGGAAGCATTATCACATCTAGTTTGTTTCCAAGATTTTCAATGAGGTATGAAATATCATCTAAAAACCACGGACTATCAATAGAGTTTACCCTTGTCCACAAACCAGTACCGCTTAAGTCTAACTGCTGCCCTATTTTTGCTAAAGATTCTCTCGCTTTAATCTTATCTTTAGGAGAAATTCCGTCTTCCAGATTTCCTAAAATAACATCTGATTCTTTGGTAATTTCTGGAAGTTTATCAATAACATTTTTTATATGAGGGGGAAAAAAATGAATTACTCTTTCTAGGTTGTTTTCTAATTCTTTCTCTGGAGCAGGAGCACCAACAGCCAGTTTATTATAAAAATTTCTATTCGAAACCATATTTATCCCTATAAATTAAAAATTATAAGTAGTAGACATACATCAAGTTCAACTTACGGGCAAAATATTTAACCAGTTACGTTAAATATTCCTTCATTGTTTCCCTAAGCTTAAGTTTGTAAATTTTTCCTGAAGCAGTTCTTGGAAGCATTTCATAGTGTTCGTCTATATGTTCAGGTATCTTAAAAGCAGCTAGATATTTTTTGAGATAGTTCTTAAATTCTTTTTGATCGAATATTATATTCTTTTTTACAGATACCGAAGAACATAAGACCTCTCCCAATCTTTCATCGGGGATTCCATAAACACTCGCTTCGATAATTGAGGGATGGCTATTAATGATGTCTTCAACCTCTAAGCAAGAAATATTTTCTCCGCCCCTAATAACAATATCTTTAGCTCTATCAACTATGAAAAGGTAGCTTTCTTCATCAAGATAACCTAAATCTCCAGTTTTAAACCATTCTTTATCGAAGGCTTCTCGCGTTGCTTTTTCATCTCCCCAATAACAACGAAAATTTGTAGATGATTTTATATAGACCTCCCCAACCTCATTTTTTGAGCCTTGCTGACCGTTCTCTTTTACTATTTTAATCTCTGTTAATGGTGGAGTGGGTTTTCCAGTTGACCCTGGTCTCAATAAATATTCTTCTCCAGAAATAACCGCACCAGCAGCGTTAGTCTCTGTCAGCCCGTATCCAAGTCCAGGATTAGTATTTGGAAATTCATCCTGTAACTGTTGAACGTGAGATGACGGTCTAGCAGCCCCACCTCCAGAAAGTTCTTTTAAAGAAGATAGATCATAGTTTTCTCTTTTTTCACTTCGCATTACCTCAAGAGTCATCGTAGGCACGCCACCTAAACTAGTTATCTTTTCTGCTTCAATTAGTTTTAAAGCTTCTTCAGGGTCCCATCTATACATCATTACCATTTTTCGAGCAGATAAAAACGATAACATGAACTGAGCATGACTACCGGTCACATGAAAAAGAGGGACCGTAATTAAACAAGAAGGTTGAGAATCATCCTCTTCTATAGAATCTCTAATCATTCTTGCTCTTCCTACTACCATCCATTGAAGTAGGGCTGAAAGTATTGCTCTATGAGATGAGCATACGCCTTTGGGATGCCCAGTTGAACCAGAGGTATAAAATATAGTTGCATCTTGGTCTTTATCAACATTAATCTTAGGCATTTCCAAGTCAGAATATTTATTTAATAGATTCTCCCATAGATCTCCAGTTGGATTATTTTTAGCTCTTAATAAAATTGTGTTTAATTTTAATTTGTCAGCAAATGGATTAATTCTCTCTAACCTTTCTCTGTCAACAATAACTAGTTTTGCATCACAATTTTTTAATCCATATTCTAGTTCTTTTGATGTCCACCAGCTATTGAGAGGGACAGCTACTGCCCCTATAGAAGTTATTGCCATAAAACTAAACATCCATTCTGGAAAATTTCTTGAAGCTATAGCAACTTTGTCATTTTTTTGAATTTTATATCTATCAATTAATGCGTTTGCGAATGACGAGGCCTCAAGATAAGCCTCGCGGTAAGTCCATCTTTTTCCTTCAAAAACCAACATGTCTCTTTCTTCATGCTCTAATGCAAGAGAAAAGTACTCGCCAAGATTAGAAGGTCCCCAGTCAAAGCATTTGTGACTATATCCATTAATTTTTGTATTTTTGACAGGATATTCACCTTCTTTAGTGCATAATTCTTCAACAATCTCAATTATATCTTTTTTCAAAACAATCCCTACAATTTGGCGGAGGGGGAGGGATTCGAACCCCCGAGACGGTTGCCCGTCTGCTGGTTTTCAAGACCAGTGCCTTCAACCACTCGGCCACCCCTCCGCAAAATAATTTTAATTATAAATATGTGTTTATATTTCTTTTAAAAAGTCCAATAAAATCTTATTTACCTCTTCAGGTTTTTCTTGCTGGGTCCAATGCCCACATTTTTCAACAATCTTTTTAACCCTTAGATCATCGTAATAAACTTCAATTATATCTAAAAGGTTAACATCACGAATAAAAAAATTAACCGGATCTAATTCACCCGTAATAAAACATGCAGGCTTTTGTATTTTATTTTTTGAAATCTCTTTCAGCTCAGCCCAGTCAATATCCATACAACGATACCTATTTAAAGGACCTCGCATCCCACTTATATTAAACTGACTTAAATAATACTCTAAGTCTTTATCTGTTAACCAAGAAGGCAAAGATTCTTTCTTTGATAAGCCTTCTAAAAAACTAGATTCTTTTGATTTTGATGTAGGATTTTCAATATTTTCTTTCATTCCTCTATAATCGGAGTTAGTAAATAAAATTTCTAATGTAGAACTTAGGTCTTTTTCAAATTCTTTTTCTGCAATTCCCTCTTTTTGAAAGTAAAGCATGTAAAAGAAATTATTCTTGTAAATGCTTTTAAAAAAATCTGTTGGCTTGTTTTCGTTCGAAGAAGTGAAGGGTACTGACAGCCCTGAAACAGACAAAATTCTTTCTGGATAAAGAAGACTTGTATACCAAGCGATAGGAGCCCCCCAATCATGTCCAACAATATGGGCTTCTGGTTCATCAAGATAGTCAAGTAACCCAATAATATCTGCCGTCAATTCTTTCATTGTATAAGAGTTTATATTGTAGGGTTTTGAGGATTTTCCATAACCCCTTACATCTGGAATAATTACTTTATATCCTGTCTCAGTAAAAGGTTTAATTTGATGCCTCCAGCTGTACCAACTTTCTGGCCATCCGTGGACAAAGATAACCGGATCCCCTTCGCCCTCTACCAGAGCATTAATCTCTATCCCATTAGTAGGTATTATTTTAAAATTCTCATTCATAATATTTCCTAAAATACTAATACTAACATATTAACGAATCCTGATAAAAATTCGAATGTAATATGATAAATTTTGATAAATTATTAGTGCTTATTGTTTTATTTTTAATGAGCTGCTCACAAAATAATATAAATTTCTATAATCAAAAAATAGGTAATCCTTATTATGGCGGTGTTTATAAGATTGGTAACTCATATAAAATTGGAGACACCTTATATTTTCCTAAAAAAGATTATAATTATGAGGAAATAGGTGTTGCTTCATGGTATGGAAAAAAATTTCATGGAAAACTAACTTCTAATGGCGAGCGTTACGATATGTATCGCATGACCGCGGCCCATAAGACTTTGCCATTACCTACAAAAGTAAAAGTAACAAATTTAGAGAACAATAAATCGGTAATATTGAGAGTTAATGATCGCGGTCCGTTTGTAAAAAATAGGGTTATTGATGTATCTATGCGGGCTGCAGAAAAGTTAGGATTTAAAGAAGAAGGAACATCAAAAGTTATAGTCAGATATTTTTCTGAAGCACCTGTATATGATAAATACGGGAACCTATTAACAAAAAAACATAATATGATTAATAAGGGTGATTTTTATTCGCCTCAAAAAAAAATACATAAGAAAAATTATTCTCTTTTGATAGGAAGTTTTCAGGATAAAAAAAATGTCGAAAACATCAAGAGTAAGCTTGAAGGATTTGGGGGTTTGTCGGTAGAAAAGAATAAAGTTAATGGTAAAATATTGTATAAAATTATTTTAGGGCCCTATAAGAGTATAAACTTTGTTAATAGAATTAAAAACGAGGTTTTAAAAAATGGAATTAAAAATACAAAGATTTTAACTTTTGAATAAGGATGCTTGTAAATAATATGCGCTTAACGAGAAAAATTTTATTTATAGTAATTTGTCTGCTCTTTATTGATTCACACCTGAGTCATCTTCGGTCTTATGAAAGTAGAGCAAAGGCAGCTTTTTTAGTTGACCACGCAACTGGACAGACATTGTATGGAAAAAATGAAGATCTAAGAATTTATCCAGCCTCTATGTCCAAGTTGATGACTTTGTATATCCTTTTTGAAACATTGGATGAAGGTATTATTAGCTTGGATGAAAAATTCATTGTGTCTATGAACGCCTATCAAAGAGAAGGTTCAACTATTTATGCAGAGCTTTCAACTATGATATCCGTTGAGAATCTTATTAAAGGGATAGTAGTTTCATCCGGGAATGATGCTTGCGTAGTTGTTGCAGAAGCTTTAGCGGGTTCCGAAGAAAATTTTGCCATGCAAATGAATTTAATAGCTAAAGACATGGGTCTTCTAAATACGAATTTTACTAATTCAACCGGATTACACAACAAAAATCACTTTTCAAGTCCCAGGGATTTAGTTCAATTGGCCACTCGTCTTTTAGATGATTTTCCACAATTTTATAAATACTTTTCTGAAACATCCTTTACTTGGAATAATATTATTCAATACAACAGGAACAATTTATTAAGAATGGATTTAGGTGTAGATGGTTTAAAAACTGGTCATACTATACAATCTGGTTATGGCATCATAGTTTCTTCCAAAAGAGATAATGGTAGAATTATAGCATTTGTTTCCGGTTTAGATTCAAATGATGAGCGAACATCTGAAATATTAAAATTACTAAATTATAGTTATAGAGGATTCAAGTCTTATCAGATCTTAAAAAAAGATCAGTTAATTGAAAAAGTAAAAGTGTGGAAAGGAAAGAAAGAGAACGTTTCTCTTATAGTTGATGAAGATATTAATTTGTTGCTTGATATTCCTGCAAGAAGAGGAATAAGATTGGAATACTTATATAAGGAACCTATTATTGCTCCAATTAATAAGGGTGATAAATTAGGTGAGGTACATATAATCTATCCCAATTCTGAAACTATAGAAGTACCATTGGTTGCTGGAGAAGATGTCAAAAAAAAGAACGCTTTCATTAACATGATAGACGCTATAAGACATTTTATTTTATAGAGATGGATAATTTTTTTATAACATTTGAAGGGGGTGAAGGTTCAGGAAAATCTACGCAAGCTACAAAACTATATAATTATCTCATTGAAAATAATCTGAAGGCAATAAAAACGCGCGAACCAGGAGGAACTCCATCAGCCGAAATTTTGAGGGATATTTTAATAAAGGGAAAACCCGAAAGATGGAAGCCTCTTTCAGAGGCTTTGTTGATGTGGGCTGCAAGATATGAGCATGTGAAAGAGATTATTTTACCTGCTATCGATTCAGGGAAGTTTGTTATTTGTGATAGATTTTATGATTCGACTTATGCCTATCAAGGAATAGCACACAAAATAGGTATTGAAAAAATGCAATCTTTGAAAAAGATTGTAATCGGAGACCTTGAACCCTCACTAACCTTTATTCTCGATATAGACCCGAAAGAAGGTTTAAAAAGGACGAGGCTAAGAAAAGATGGAGAAGATAGATTTGAAAATTTTAATATTCAGTTTCATAAAGATTTAAGAGAGGCCTATCTCAAGCTAGCGGATATGTTTCCAAGTAGATGCAAAATTATCAGTGGAAGTCTTTCTGTTGATGAAATATCAAAATTAATTATCGCAAAAACCAAAGAAAGGTTCAATATTCCTTAATGGATTCACAAAGTGAAAATAACCCCTCACCAAGAGAAACATATAATTTTATTGGTAATGATCGACTAGTAGATTTTTTGGTTTTCTCAGAAGAAAATAACCGTTTACATCATGCATATTTATTGTCAGGTGATAAAGGAATAGGTAAAGCAACTTTCGCTTATAATTTTGCTAGATATCTTTTTAACAATAAGAAAAATAATTTCTCTAAGATTGATAGAGACAATAAGCATTCTAGATTGATTGAAAGTAGAAGTCATCCGGATCTATTCGTAATTGAAATTGATAAGGAGTCTAAAAAAAATAAAATTGACGTTAATCAAGTACGCGAATGCATTGATTTTTTTAATTATACTACAGCATTATGCAATTATAAAATTTGTATCATTGATTCACTAGATGATATGAATCTAAATTCAGCTAACGCAATTTTAAAAGTTTTAGAAGAACCACCTGATAATTCGCTATTTCTTATTATCTCTCAATCTCCTAAATCTCTTATCCCTACTATACGCTCTAGATGTTTAGAGTTAAGATTTGAGAGATTAAAGAACGATCTTTTATTTGATTATTTGAAGCAGACAATGCCTGATATTGAAGTGGATTCAATTAAAGAGGCTGTCAAGATTTCGCAGGGAAGTTTGGGCAGGGCATTGATGTTCTTTAATGAGGAAATTAAAGGTATTAATGAAACCACGAAGAATCTATTTTCTAATTCAGGCAACATCGATATCTATGAATTTTGTGAACGGTTACTAAAAAATAACAATCATTTTATCAAGGATTTCTTTGAATTTCTCTTATTTCATTTAGAGAGTTTAATCAAAGATGAGTCCTTAAAGAAAATCAATTTTAAAAATAAAAAATTATTAAATTACTTTTTATTAAGAGAGGAACTGCAGAGTATGATCTTACAAGAAAAGTATTTTAATACCGACAAAAGACAAATAATATTAAACCTTATACTCAAAGCTAAAGAAAACACCTAAACTAATTGATAAATATAATGTCTAAAAATTTTTATATAAGCACTGCAATTTCCTATACTAATGGGCCACCTCATATTGGTCATACCTATGAAGTGATAGCTGCAGACGTAATAGCAAGATTTCATAGATTGAAGGGAGAAGATGTTTTTTTTCTTACAGGAACTGATGAGCATGGTCTTAAGGTTAAACAGAAAGCCCGAGAAGAAAATATCACTCCTCAGGAGTTATCAAATGAGTTATCTCTAAAATTTATTGAGCTTACTAAAACTTTTAATTGTTCTAATGATGATTTCATTCGAACTACCGAAGAACGGCACAAAAGATCTGTACAAGAAATATGGTATTTAATGGAGAAAAATGACGACATTTACTTAGACCAATATTCAGGTTGGTACTCCATAAGGGATGAGGCATATTATGGTGAAGAAGAATTAAAAAAAGATAAAGAAGGAAATTTTTTATCTCCATATGGTAGTAGCGTAGAATGGGTAGAGGAGGAGAGTTATTTTTTTCGGTTATCAAAATATCAAAACCGTCTCTTAAAATTTTATGATGAAGATCCTGACTTTATATCTCCTGTAGGAAGAATGAATGAGGTTAAGAATTTCGTTTCTTCTGGTCTAAAAGATATCTCTATTTCACGTAAAAAACTAAATTGGGGAATACCTGTTGAAAAAGACCCAGAACATTCAATCTACGTTTGGGTAGATGCTTTAACCAATTATCTTTCTGCGCTTGATTGGCAAAATGAAGGAAAGTTATACAAAGATTTTTGGCCTGCAGATATTCATTTAATAGGAAAAGATATAGTTAGATTCCACGGTGTTTATTGGCCAGCTTTTTTAATGTCTGCTAATTTAGCTTTACCAAAAAGAATTTTTTGTCATGGTTTTATCCTCAACAAAGGAGAAAAGGTTTCCAAGAGTTTAGGTAATACTTCTGATCCATTCCAGCTTGTTAAAGATTATGGGGTTGATCAATTAAGGTATTTCTTAATGAGAGAAACTCCTTTTGGTAATGATGGAAATTATAGTCACGAACTAATAACAAATCGTGTTAACGCTGACCTTGCAAATGATTTAGGTAATCTTGCTCAAAGAATCCTAACGATGGTATGGAGGAATTGTGATTCGAAGATTCCTAAGGCAACCCAGTTAAGAGACAACGATAAACTTTTGTTAGAATCAATTCCAAATTTATATGAAAAACTTGGAGATTTGATGAAGAATTATCAAATTAGTATCTATATTAGCTCAATTTTTGAAGTTATCTCTTTAACTAATAAATATATCTCTAATGAGAAACCCTGGGAGTTAAACATAAATAATCAACCTCGAATGAACACTGTTCTATGGATAGCTTGTGAAATGCTAAGAAATATAACCATATTGTTACAACCCATTTTGGTGTCTAGTTCTTCCGATTTATTGGATACATTGGGGATATCAGAAAAAGAAAGATCTTTTAAAAATTTAGGAGATAAAGATTTGCTCAAACATGGAACTAAAATACTTGAACCGAAAATTATTTTTCCTAAGTTAGAATTATAATATCTAAATAGTGACAATCTTATTTTTTTGTTGTAATCAAGCAACAATTAGAGTTGTAAAAATTGGATAAATTTTTAGTTATAGATTTAAATATGAAGCTTAAATCTGCAAGGACTAATTTCGAAAAGAAATACATTCTTGCGCAGATAGAAAGATTTAATGGAAATATTACGAAAACTGCCGATTTCATAGGTATGGATAGGACAGCACTTCATCGGAAAATTAAGGATTTGGATATTAAACCTAAAGAAAAATTTAAGAATATCGTTCGATATAAATAATTAGGTATTGGTTATGAAAATTATTATATGTGGAGCTGGTCATAGTGGTGTAGCCATTGCCGAGAAACTATCACAAATAGGAAATGAAGTTACTGTTATAGACTCATCACAAAAACTCATTAAAAGATTAGCTAATAAACTAGATATCAGGGGTGTAGTTGGACATGGAGCACATCCAGATATCTTGGAGGAAGCGGGAGCAAAGGAGACAGAAATATTAATTGCAGTTACGCCATCTGACGAAATAAATATGATGGCCTGTCAAATTGCTCATTCATTATTTGAGATACCAAAAAGAATTGCAAGAGTAAGGGACAAATCATACCTAAATCCTTCTCACCAAGACCTTTTTACAAGTGTAAATCTTCCAGTGAATATTATTATCTCTCCTGAGAGGGAGGTAGCAGAATCTGTGCTAAGAAGATTTGAACTACCCGGTGCAATTGAGAATGTTCCTTTTGCAGATAATAATTTAAAATTTTTAGGTATTAAAATAGATGAAAAATGTCCAATTATTGAGACTAAAATTAGCGACCTTACTAAGCGCTTCCCTGATTTAAATACTGTTATTGTAGGCTTATTAAGAAATGGCGTTTTAACAACTCCTAAGCTTAATGATAAACTGATTGTCGGCGATACCGCATATATTATATGCCCAACTGAATTAGCTAAGAGAAATCTTTCAATTTTTGGAAAGGGAGAGGAGGACGCTCGAAGGGTAGTTTTAGTAGGAGGAGGTCTGATTGGTGAAGAAGTTGCATTATTGATAGAGAAGAAAACTGAGAATATTTCCTTAAGGATAATTGAGAACAATCAAGAGAGAGCAGAATATTTATCTGAAAAATTAGAAAAGAGTCTTATAATTCTTGGTTCTGGTGTAGATAGAGATATTTTAAAAGAAGCGGAGATAGCTAATACTGAAATCTTAATTAGTCTCACTGATAGTGACGAAACTAATTTCCTGTCCGCTGCCCTTGCGAAGAGTGATGGATGTAAAAAGATCCTCGCTCTATTAAATAATAAGGATTTTCAAAACTTGATCGAATCTGTTGATATTGGTAATTTTATCGATCCAAAAGCTATAACTGTTTCTTCTATATTAATGCACATTAGAAGAGGGCATATCCGAAGACTTCACACATTATCCGATGGCTCTGCTGAGATAATAGAGGGAGAGGTTTCTGCATCTTCTGACATGGTTGGACCAACTATCCAAGAATTAGATTTGCCAAAGGGACTTAGAATAGGTGGTATATTTAGGGATAATAAGGTAATTATGCCACAGGGAGATACGAAAATAAAAGAAGGTGATTATGTAACTATTTTTTCAATAACCGATAAAGTCCACGATGTAGAACAATTTTTTAGAGTAAGTGCAAGTTACTATTAACAACATTAATATTTTTTAGCCTTTTCCCAAAGCTCCTCTAAATCTCCTAATTTAGTATTTTTAAAAATTTTATTTTTCTTCAATAATTCATTTTCAATGAATTCTATTCTCTTGATGAATTTGTTGTTTGTTAGTCTTAAGGCTTCCTCAGGGTCAATTCGGAATTTTCTGGAGAGATTTATTATAGAAAATAACAAATCACCAATTTCTTCCTTTATATCATTTTTATGCTGACTTTTGATAGCTAATTCCAATTCACTAATTTCCTCCTTAATTTTGTTAAAGACTTTTATATCCTCATCCCAATCAAAGCCATTTTCAGAAGCTCTTTTTTGAATTTTATTTGAACGGATCATCGCAGGAAAAGCAGTTGGAATATCGGATAATATTCCTTTTTGTTTTCTACTCTTTTTTAACCTTTCTTTTTCTTTAATTTTTCTCCAGGAAATCTCTACATCATCTTTATTTTTAATTGATCTTTTATCAAATACATGCGGATGTCTGTTAGTCATTTTCTTATTAATGGAATCTAATACATCATAAATATCAAAATTTCCTTTTTCCTTATTAATTTGTGAATGAAAAACTACTTGAAATAATAGATCACCAAGCTCTTCTTTTAATAGGTCTATATCAGACCCTTCTATTGCATCAACAACTTCATATGCCTCTTCGATACAATAATTCCTTATAGTCATCGAACTCTGGCCCTTATCCCATTCACAGCCATTTTCTTTGTCTCTTAGAGCTTCCATTATCTCGAGTAACCTATTAAAATTTAACGATATTTTATCTTTTATCATCTCTTAAACCTAAACTTTTAAAACAGACTAAATCATAATAGAGTCTTTAATTCTGATTAATAGTTGTATTTTAACAACATAATATATCGACGTAAAATTGACATATAACTGTTTGAATGTTAGATATTAAATCAATATTGTGTAGTAAAGGAGCTGTATTTACCTACAGCTTATACCTTTGCTTACTTTTTTTGTTTGGGAGGCATTGAATGTCATTATATAAAATATTAACAAGGGCGAGCTTAGTAGTAATTTTTTCAGCTTGCATGTTTTTTTCAACAGATCTTTTTGCTCAAGCAAGCGAACAAGAATCTGCAAATAAAGTTGAGGAGATAATTGTTACTGGTTCTAGGATTAAAACAGCTAATCCAGATAGTTTTGCTCCAGTTTCAATAGTAGATCAAGAAGATATTCTCTTATCAGGTAAGATTTCTATCGGTGAGGTTTTACTGGAATTACCGGGTCAAGGATCTGGTCTTAATAGAAACTATAATAATGGTGGAGATGGATCAGTTAGAATAGATTTCAGGAATCTAGGATCTGGTAGAACTTTGGTATTAGTTGATGGAAGAAGATGGGTTAATAGTGGAGAAGGTGCAAACGGCTCAGTTGATATAAATACCATACCTACTGCTTCTGTTGAAAGAGTCGAGATACTTAAGGACGGTGCATCTGCTGTTTATGGTTCTGATGCAATTGGCGCTGTTGTAAATATAATAACCAAAGACTCATATGATGGGGTAGATTTT
>CAJWUE010000028.1:0-17789 GCA_913047775.1 uncultured Rhodobiaceae bacterium | reverse complement strand
TTCTCCCGGATTTAACTAATATAGGCTTAAACATATCAGTCTATGATCCAGCTGGGATGGAAGAAGCCACAAAATTGATAAAAAACGTCAAGTGGGTAGAAAATTCCTATGAAGTTGCTAATGATGCTTCCTGTATAATCATACTAACGGATTGGCAAGAATTCAAAGATCTTGATTTAAACAAAATTAAGAACGCCATGAAGAGGCCGCTGATATATGATTTTCGTAATATTTATAATCCTGATAATATGAAAAAACTGGGTTTTGAATACTATTCAATTGGCAGAGGTTAAAAATGGGAAAAGCAATAATAGATGTAGCTAAAAGAGTTCTCGATGATGAAGCCAGCGGATTGAGTCTGTTAAGAGATTTTTTTGACACTAATTTTGTAAATGCAATAAATAAAATTTATTCTTCTAATGGAAAAGTAATTGTTTCCGGTGTTGGTAAATCTGGTCACATTGGAAGGAAAATATCAGCAACTTTATCGTCCACTGGTACCCCTTCCTATTTTGTCCATCCCACAGAAGCCAGTCATGGTGACATGGGTATGGTAAGTACAGACGACATCATTTTTGCTATTTCTTGGTCGGGTGAAACGTCAGAACTTGGAGATCTTGTTCGTTTCTCTCAGGATAATAATATTCCCCTTATATCTCTTACGGCATCCAAGGAAAGTAATCTCGCTAAATCATCTGATATATCTCTTGTTCTTCCTAAAGCAACCGAAGCATGTCCAAATGGCTTGGCGCCAACAACCTCTACTACGATGCAGCTTGTTGTAGGCGATGCACTTGCCATCTGTCTTCTAAACGAAAGGGGATTTGATAAAGAAAAATTCAAATCACTTCATCCTGGTGGACAACTTGGAGCGGCCTTGTCTTCCGTTAGTGAAATTATGCATGTGGAAAAAAATATGCCGCTGATAGAATCCGGCACACCTATGTCTGAAGCCTTAATTGGTATCTCAGAAAAGGGTTTCGGATGCGCAGGTATTATCAAAAATGATGAGTTAATAGGTATTGTCACAGATGGAGATTTAAGAAGACACATGGGCCCTGAATTACTTGATCAGAATGTTGATGATGTTATGACAAAAAACCCTAAAACCGTTAGTGAAAATATGCGTGCATCTGATGCGCTTGACCTTATAAATAATCTTGGTATACAAGGCCTATTCGTTACGGAGGAAGGAAGCAAGCCAAAAGGTTTTATTCATTTTCATGATCTTATACGGATAATAAAAACTTAGTCTTGATTAGCAAAATGAAGCTTTATTTAAACATCCTCTGCATATTCTTATGCATTTCAATAACTCCAGTTTTTTCACAAGTAATTGATGAAATAGTTGTAACAGGAAATAAAAGCAAAAGCCTTTTATTAAATAGCGCAGGAAACATTGCCTTTATCGCGGAAGAAGAAATAGTATTTATCAGCTCACACACTCCGGCAGAAATCCTTAACCGCCTGCCTGGCTTTTACATCAGTCAAGGAAGTGGTCAAGAACATTTAACATCTATTAGATCACCTATCCTTTCAGGAGGTGCTGGGGCAGGAAGTTTCTTATATCTTGAAGACGGAATCCCACTTCGTTCACCAGGATTTGGCAATGTCAACGGTTTAATGGAAACCATCATGGAGATTGGTGAAAGAACCGAGGTAATACGGGGTCCTGGTTCTGTTCTTTACGGTTCCAACGCTATTCACGGTGTAGTTAATGTCCTAACAGAATTAAGAGATGAAGATGATCATAATCATTTTGGTATCCATTACTCTAAGCATGAAGCTTTTGCAGATGTGAGTTTTTTCAGATCCTCAGTAGATGAAAGTACTTCGTTAAAATTTTATTGGAAAGAAGATAATGGGCACTCTCATAATCATGGTCACGAAGAAGATAATGGTCACGAAGAAGAGGAAAATTTTGACCAACCCCATTATGGGCAACAAAAATTTCTTCTTCGTAAAGATATTTTTAAGGGTTCAAGAAATTATACCTTTTCTCTTTCTGGAACCAATCTGAATCAAGAGACAATGGGGTATATTAAGGGATTTCAAGCCTATAAGGACGAAGAAAAGAGATCGATCAATCCCGATCCTGAGGCTTTTAGGGATACATATAGCATAAGATCATATTTAAAGATCGTTCAAGAATTATCTAAAGGATCAATAATCCTGACACCCTATTTGCGTTATACTGATATGGACTTTAAGATGCACTTTCTTCCTGGAAAACCTTTGGAAGAAAACAGTCACAAGAGTTTAGGACTTCAGGTTCTTTACAATAGACCCTTTGGAAATAATGTTTTTTATATCGGTTCAGACCTTGAAATAACTGAAGGTGATCTTAATGAATTTCAGTCGGCCCCAGACGTTTCCTTTGGACCTCGCCTAGCATACCCTAACGGTGCCCATTATGATTATAATATTGATAGTCAAATAATTTCGTTTTTTATAAACACTGAATGGAATTTGAATAAAAAAACTAGTCTTACAGCAGGCTTTCGAATTGAAAATGTCGAATACAATTATAACACAAACATCGAATCTGGAACTAAGGGGCGTATTCAAATCGCGTCTAATCGTTCAGACGATTTTACCAACGTCTCACCAAAACTGGCTTTGAACCATAAGATTAATGAAAACCTATCTTTATTTGCTAACCTCTCTCGAGGAAGTAGAGCTCCACAAACAACGGATTTGTATCGAATACAAAGCAAACAAATTGCAGGTGGGGCAGAGTCCGAAAAATTGGATAGCATCGAAATTGGCATACGCGGATTAACAGGGAATCTTGAGTTCGAATTAGTAGGCTATTCCATGCAGAAAGAAAAATTTTTCTTTAGAGATTCTCAAGGATTTAATGTAGAAAATGGAAAAACTTCTCACCAAGGAATAGAAATTGGGTATTACAGTAAAATAACAGAAAATTTCGAAATTTCAGGATCAGCAAGTTTTGCCAAACACGAGTATGATTTTAATCATACCCCCAATGGAATTGAAAAGGGCAAAACAATTGACTCTGCACCCGATATTATTGGTAACACCCGACTGTCTTATTTACCTACATTAGGAGGTAGAATAGAAATTGAATGGCTTAAGATAGATGATTATCCAATTGATGAAAGAAATGCTCATTTTTATAAGGGTCATGATGTATTTAATTTAAGAGCCAAATTCCCTTTGACTGAGAAAATAAATTTTGGTTTTGCTATAAACAATCTGACAGATGAGAATTATGCCAACCGGGCCGATTATGCTTTTGGAAATTACCGTTACTTTGTTGGACATGAAAGAGAATTCCACTTCACCTTTGAAACAGAATTTTAATCCTAATTTTTTTATTTGCTGTTAGCTTTATATTGAACAAGTCAGACCAGTTCCGTACATACCACAATAGCCATTTGGATTCTTAGCCAAATATTGCTGATGATAATCTTCTGCATAGTAAAAATCTCCTGCAGCTTTAATTTCTGTGGTAATTGCTGTATGTCCATTCTTTTGAAGCATATCATTATAAATACTTAATGATTGATCTGCCAATTTTTTTTGCTCATCATTGTGAAAATAAATAGCTGAACGATATTGTGTTCCAATATCATTGCCCTGTCTCATACCATGAGTTGGATTATGAGATTCCCAAAAGACTTTTAATAATTCTTTATATTCAACCAAAGAACTATCAAAAAAAACTCTCACAACCTCTGCATGACCGGTCAGACCTGAACAAACTTCTTCGTAGGTAGCATTAGGAGTATACCCTCCCATATATCCAACGGCAGTGGAAAAGACACTTTCCAATTCCCAATATTTTCTTTCTGCGCCCCAAAAACATCCCATGGCAAAATCGGCGATTTGGATATTTTCATGAAATTTTCCTTTAATTGGATTTCCATTTACGAAATGTTTCTCATTTACCTCTATAGCTCTATGTCTGCCGGGTAAGGCTTCTTCAGGATTTGGTATGGATATCAGCATTTATTTCTCTCCCTTAATAATAGCAAATTCATTTATACTAACAATCCCTGTTTTATCGCTAGTTTCCTAAGATCAACTTCCGGTCGTGGGCCAAAGAGAGATATGACTTGAGATGCTACAAAAGAGCCGAGGTTCGCACATTCATAAAACCTCTTGTCGTTAACCATACCAAACAAAAACCCAGCAGCGAATAAATCGCCTGCCCCAGTAGTGTCAATAACCTTTTCACATGGGAAAGATGGTACTTCTTCAATTTCATTTTCATTAATAATTATTGATCCGAGCGCGCCTCTTGTTATAACCGACAAATTAATTTCAGACCTTGCGGCAGAAATGGCATCGGATAAAATTTCGGTATTATATAAAGATTTTAGTTCCTCTTCGTTTCCAAAAATAATATCTGATTTTTTTACCAACTGACGGAATTCTTCCCGCCATTTTTCAACACAAAAAGGATCTGAAAGACTTAAGGCGGTTTTTACTTGGTATTTCTGAGCCAATTCAAAAGCCTTCTGACAGGATTTTTTAGCGAGATCCTCATCCCATAAATACCCTTCAAGATACAGGATTTTGGATTCTGCAATCGTATCTTCTTCTATTTCTTCAGGAGAAAGTTGCGATGCCGCTCCCAAATAGGTTCTCATTGACCTTTGGGCATCCGGGGTAACATAAACCAAACATCTTCCCGTTTCCAATCCTTCCTGAGAAGGTTTAGAAGCAAAATTAACTTGTGCCTTTTCCATATCCCTGACATAGACCCTTCCTAAATCGTCATCCTTAACCCTACCAATATAAGAGGCTTTCCCACCCAAGAATGCAAAACCAACTGCAGAATTGGCTGCTGAGCCTCCAGAAGAGATTACGGTATCTATGAGGGTTTCTTGCAATTGATTAATTTCTTCAATTCCAATTGGTCGCCATGAACCAGTTTCAATACCGTTTTCAGACATGAAATCAAAACTGACATTTGAAAGAATATCAACAATGGCATTTCCTATGAACAAGCAATCGTGCTTCATTGTACAGAATAACCCCCTAAACAAGCCTGGTTTGTTTCTTTCCAATTATCAACCCAGGAATACACATCATTTAAGAAAGAACATTTATCCTTAACTTTCGAAGATCTCGAATCGGCATCAAAAAGCCAAACAAGCTTATCTTGGGGAACATAGCTCTCACTCATTCTAGGTCCACCAGAAGCCGGTGTATCTAAAATCATAATTCTAGAAGATCTACTACCACCCGCAGGCCATTTCTTCCACTCTTCCCACTCCCCTTTAGACCCTTTTCCAGGTTGTCCATTTCTTGCGAATTCGGCCCAATACTGCATTATAATATGCGAAAGAGCAAAACGACCTTGTTCGTTTTTTTTGTTATACAAAAATGCAGTTTCTCTTCCCATATCAAAATGTCCCATTACAAAAGGAATTTCTAAACCGTGGGCAGCTCCGAGCATAAAAGAAAAATCCATCCCCAATATTTTAGGTTGTTCATCCCAGTCAAAACGATAGGTGTATACATTTTCGTAACCACTACTGGTGATAGCATCTGCAGGAGTATCAACCGCATTTGAACGCCACGCGAGGCTTTGATAATCAGATTTCAAATCATAATAAAAGGAATCCTTCACAATGAAAGTAAGATTCAAAATATTCGTAACCAACTCTTCATCAAAAAGATTAAAAAGTTTATTCTCATCTCTGTTAATACCCAAAATTATGGGCACGTTTGCATGCAGGTTTTTGTCCCTTAGGGATTCTAAAATACCAGCGCTTGGGATGACAATATCGTCACCTATAATTCTTGCCATTTGTTTTTCTTCATCCCAAGCTTGTTCTTTGTCCCAAATACTCAACAGCTCGTGGGGTGAAAGAGAACGAAGCTCATGAAGATTGTCTTCACTAAAATCTGATTTCATCATACCCAAAGACTTTAACGAACCAATCCATTCTTCGGTTGTTTTGTGTTGATATTTATAATTCGTTCTTTTTTTAGGATTACTTCTATTGATACTCTCGGCATCTTCAATCGTTGTTATACCTATTCCTCCGGATTGGGATATTGCCTTGTGAAATAGTCCTTTTGACAAAGGCGAAACATACAAAGCCATTACGTTTTGACCACCAGCACTCTCTCCAAAAATAGTTATGTTATTCGGATTGCCACCGAAGAAGCCGATATTATCTCTAACCCATTGAAGGGCAGCTATTTGGTCTAATAGCCCAAAATTCGAAGATCGATCTAATTCGTCAGATTGTTTCCGAATGTCCGGATGAGACAACCAACCAAATAAACCTAATCTGTAAGAAACGGAAACAACTATGACTCTTTGGGAGGACACCAATTTTTCCGGATTGTAATCTGATGTCATCCCTGTTGTATTTCCTCCTCCATGGATCCACACCATTACAGGCAGAGACTCTTTACCTTCCGGCACCAATTTACTCGGAATAGGAGGAGCATAAACATTCAAATACAAGCAATCCTCTTGGCCTATTATGTCCCCGGGTTTTGATAATCCACTACCGGTAAAAGCGGACTGAAATTGGACACATGGTGAAGAGTGATACAACGCCGCATAAACTTTTTCCCAAGGTTCATTTTTCCGGGGAGCCCGCCAACGTAAGTCTCCTTTTGGCGCTTTAGCATAAGGAATTCCAAGCCAAGTATGAACGCCAAAACTTCCTTCAAAACCTATCACTGGTCCCGAATTTATAGAGCGATAAGTGTCTGGTGAGGGCTCAATAGATTTTCTTTCAGGTTTGAGTATATCTATCGTTTCACAACTGGTTAAAAGGGTTATAGAGAAGAAAAGGGTAAGAAATGTACTTTTTGTTTTCATTTATAACTTCTTAAAGTCTTTTTTATATGATATTTAAGGGAATATAGAAACTTGTAAACGAAAACAGTCTTGATTAATGATGTTTGTTTGGAGGAAAAATGGATCAACAGGTAAAAAAAGAACGCGCTGACTATAATACTATGGCTGAATCAACTAAGGAAGATTGGGACATCATCGGAAGTTACGCTATGGATTTTAATGCGGAATTACCGTCAAGAATCTTGGATCATCTAAGAATGCTAAAAGACGACCACGGAGGTTTTGCAGTGGATAGACTGGAACACAGCTTACAGACCGCAACAAGAGCGCATAAAGATGGAAAAGATGAAGAATATGTAGTTTGTGCTTTACTTCATGACATCGGCGACATACTTGGTTCATATAGCCACGCCGAAATCGGAGCGGCGATCCTTAGGCCTTTTGTTTCGGAAGCAAACCATTGGATGCTTTACCATCATGGTATATTTCAGGGATATTACTTTTTCCATCACCTCGGTCTTGATAAAGACATGAGAGAAGGTTTTAGAGGTCATGAACATTTTGAATATACGGCCCAGTTCTGTCATCTCTATGATCAAAACTCATTTGACAATAATTTCGAGTCTATGTCTTTGGAAGATTTTGAGCCTATGGTTCAAAGGGTGTTAGCAAAGCCTAAAATTTCTATATATAAAGGTGGAAAAAGAGATATCTAGATCTCTAACCCTTATCATTAATGAACCCAACTGAAAAATTTTCTTCCAGACTCGCTTGGACTTCGGTTACTATTTTAACCTTAGTATCTATTCTGTCTTTTGCCGACAGACAAATTCCTTCAATAATGATTGGGGAATTAAGTGCAGATCTTCTCCTTAACGATACGCAGATCGGATTAATTTCTGGAACATTATTTGCAATTTTTTTTGGTATTGCTTCAGTGCTTTTTGGCTGGCTTGCTGATAAAGCCAATCGTAGAACTGTTCTTATTTTAGCCATTTTGGGTTGGAGTATTTTAACCGGACTATGCGGACTAGCTCAACAATTTTGGGATTTAGCAATATATAGGACAGGGGTAGGTATTGGTGAAGCGGCCTTAGGTCCAATTGCTTATAGCGTGCTGGCGGGATTCTTTCCAAAGGAAAGACTTCCTTTGGCTTTGGGAGTCTTGGGCACAGCACCCTTTTTGGGCTCGGCTGTAACTGCCTGGGGTGGAGCCGCTTTATTAACTGACTTTTCAATCATTAAAATATATTTAGGACCCCTCTCCGACCTTGCTAATTGGAGATTAACTTTTTTTACCTTTGGGCTAATGGGTTTAATAGTTGCCCTCACCGTAAAGATTTTACCCATTCCAGAAAGAAAGGCTGGCGCAACCTCAGAAAAGATCTCTTTAGTCCCATATCTTAAAATAGCATGGAAATTTTTGTTGTTGATGTTTTTGGGAGTAACAATAACAGGACTAGTTGGCTATGCGGTGCTGATGTGGGGAATAGAAATACTACTTAGAGTTCATGAAATTCCTAAAACTGTTGGGGGTAAATATTTTGCTTTATTTAATGTTATATTTGGTATTGGGGGGAGCCTTGGGGCTGGTATCATAGCGAGTAACTTTATCAAAAAGGGTATTCTTAATGCCCACTTACGATTAGCGGCCTTTATGGTAATTTTAATTTGGTTATCTCTCTTCCCATTTGCATTATCCGATAACATTTCATTGTCGTTAATGGGATTAGCTGGAATGATTTTATTTATGTCATGCGGACCTGGTCTTTATGGTTCGGCAATTCAAAATGCCTCACCTGAAGAGCTTAGAGGAAGAACAGCATCTTTTTACTTTATTAGCGCAAATGTTATTGGTTTTGCACTCGGTCCTTTTTCTCTTGGCTTTCTAAATGATTACATTTTTAATGCTAAAAATGGTTATGACGAAACTGGTATAAGATACTCGGTATTCTGGTTAGGTTTCATACTTTACCCGATAGCCGTTATGAGTTTTTTCAAAGCCTCACAACTGTTTTTACCGCTGCAAAGAGAAGTTGAAGATACTTCTTAAGTACTCTTGACCTAAAAGAATTGTTTGCCCAAAGTGATTAAAACCGAGAAATAAATTATGAGCTATGAAACTTTAAAATTTGAAATCAATAACGGTGTTGGAACAATTACATTGAACAGACCCGATGCTGCAAATGCCATTAATATTCCTATGGCCAAAGATCTTCTCAAAGTTGCCATTGAGTGTGAATCGGGAGCGCCAGTTAGGGTTCTTTTGCTAAAGGGTGAAGGGAAACTTTTTTGTGCTGGTGGCGATTTAAAATTTATTTCTGAACTTGATAACTTAAGAGCAGGTTTAGCTGAAATGTTAGGTTACCTTCATTCCGCATTAGGAAAAATAGATCATTTGGATGCGCCATTAATTGGTGCTATTACCGGAACAGCAGCTGGTGCGGGTTTATCGTTAGTGTCTGCATGCGATTTGGCTATAGCCGGAGAAAGCGTTAACTTTACGATGGCATATACTGCCGCCGGATTGACTCCAGATGCCAGTTCGACATTTCATTTACCCAGGTCCATAGGAAAGAAAAGAACAATGGAATTAATGCTTACAAATCGAGTGTTATCGGCAAAGGAGGGTGTCAAGTGGGGTTTAATCAATTTAGTAGTCGCAGACGATCAGGTTATTGAAGAGTCGGAGAAATTGGCCAGAAAAATAGCTGAAGGACCAACGCAAGCCTATGCTGGAGTTAAAGAAATGCTGAGGCAATCATTTTCTAATGGCCTTGAAACTCAAATGGAACTGGAATCCCAAATTTTTGCCAATCAACTTAAAGGGCAAGATGGCCCAGAAGGTATTAAGGCCTTTATGGAAAAAAGAAAACCAGAATTTAAAGGAAAATAAGATGAGTGAAATCTCAAAAGAAGAGTTACCAAAGAAAACGATAGAAGTCTTGGGAAAGAAAATGGCGTATGTAGAATTGGGCGAAGGCGAACCATTCATCTTCCAACACGGAAATCCAACTTCGTCTTATCTGTGGAGAAACATAATGCCATATCTATCAGATCATACGCGTTGCATAGCTATAGATTTAATAGGAATGGGAGACAGCGAGAAATTGGAAGATAGGGGGGAGAATACCTACTCCTATCACGTGCAAAAAGAATATTTTGATGCGTGCCTTAAGGAACTAGGCGTCGAAGAAAACGTGACCTTTGCAATCCATGACTGGGGCTCGGCTCTTGGTTTTCACTGGTCTAATGATCATAGAGATAGCGTAAAAGGAGTATGCTACATGGAAGCAATTGTTGAACCGCTACATTGGGAAAATTGGCCAGAAGATGGGCGCTCAATTTTTCAGGGCTTTAGATCCGAAGCAGGAGAAGAATTGGTGCTGAAGAAGAATTTTTTCGTTGAAGGAGTTTTGCCAAGTGCAATTATAAGAGATCTCGATAGTGAAGAAATGGAAGTATACAGAAGGCCATACTTGGGAGAACTTGATAGGCGCCCTACCCTAGATTGGCCGAGACAAATTCCCATAGACGACGAACCTAGAGAAGTTTGCGAGATAGTTAAAAACTATGGAAAGTGGATGGCTGAGAACGAAATTCCAAAGCTATTTATCAATGCCGAACCCGGTGCAATACTAGTTGGAAAACAAAGAGATTTTTGCAGAACGTGGAAGAATCAGACGGAAATTTCCGTTAAAGGAAATCATTTTATACAAGAGGACTCGCCTCACGAGATCGGTGAAGCCATTCTCAATTGGTATAAAACACTCTAAAATTAATTCAAATGGTAGAGGAAAATTTTAAACGAGATACTCTTAATTGGGGAGAAGGTAGGGTTTCCTTTATTGAATGGGATGATGGGGCAAAAAAACCAGGCCTTCAATTTGCTCACGCTACTGGATTTAATGCGCTAACTTACAGGAAGTTACTTGAGCCACTTGCCACATCTTTCAATATCCGATCAGTAGACGCCAGGGGTCATGGCTTCACAAAGCTGGAAGCCATACCAAAACATATGTTTGATTGGAAGATCTATTGTGACGACTTAATTAAATCGGTAGAAAATTTTGTTACCAAAACAGGATCGCCGATACTCTTAGGCGGGCACTCTATGGGGGGAGCTTCAGCAATTCAAGTAGCCGCAAAAAGACCGGATTTAGTCGCAGGTTTGGTTTTGATTGAGCCTGTATTAATGCCATCAAAATTTAAGCTTTTTTTAAAATTTGGAAGACAATATCCTTTTTTAAAAATTCTTCCTGTGATCAAACAAGGAATGCAGTTGTCGGATAGCACAAAAAAAAGGAGAAGAAACTGGAAGAGTGCAGAACAAATGTTCAATTCCTACAAAGGACGGGGAGCCTTTGCAACTTGGCCTGATGAAATGATTCAAGACTATATTTCTGGTGGTACCGAAGAAGTTAATAATCACTTAACTCTTAGTTGTGACCCGCATTGGGAGGCTGCGTCTTTTTCATGTTGGAAGCATGATGCTATGGGCATGATAAAAGATATCAATTCACCAATTACGTTATTGCAAGGAGAAGAAAACTCTACAACAAGAGCAGAGGGGCCCGAACTATTAAAATCAAGGGATTCTAAAGGAACTTTTAAGACTGTAGAGGGAGCTTCTCATTTCTTGCCTATGGAATTTCCACAATTAGTACAGGAAGAAATTGTTAAGATAGGAAAAAGAATTAAGATTATTTAATCTCGAATCGTTATAAAAAAGAAATTCCATATTAATTCTGCATAGGTTAATATGACATCGGGAGATACTAATGGAAGAAGAAGGCGTTATTGAATCGGATTCAGCTGTAGCATCTGAACCTGTTATTGCACCGGAACCTGTTATTGAATCTGAACCTGTTATTGCACCGGAACCGGTTATTGAATCTGAACCTGTTATTGCACCGGATCCGGTTATTGCTCCTGAACCACTGGTTAAAACCACAACGACTCCTTATATCAATACTGATTCTAATAAAATTGATTACGTGGGAGCGCTTGAAGGTTTTATCATAGTAATCTTGATATGTATGATAGCTTTGGGCTTAGCAAAAAGGATTGGGCGTTAAATTATTATCTATTTTAATTCCCAAGAACACATTTCCCGTTATTCAGAACCATCGTATCTCGATCTTTAACCCAACATCTGAATGAGATTTCATTATTGTCTCTCCAAATTTCAGTGGTAATTTTTTCTCCCGGAAAAACTGGAGAAGAAAATCGGACATTAAATTCTTCAATTCTATTAGGATTATATTCACACACTGAAGTGATGATTGCCCTACATGCTGTTCCGTAAGTACATAAACCATGAAGAATAGGCGCCTCAAAACCTGCCGCTTTCGCTATATCGGGATCCGAATGAAGCGGATTCCTATCACCCGAAAGTCTGTATAAAAGAGCTTGGTAAGGATCAGTATCTAATGTGATTTCTTCATCATGTAATCTTTCAGGTATTGTGTGTGGTTCTGGTGCCCCATTTTTTGGCCCCCCAAAACCTCCGTCTCCTCTTGCAAAGGTGGTTGAACCCAAAGTACATAAAAGCCGGTTATCCTCTTTATGTTTAATATCAGTTTCTGTTAGAATTAGAGCGCCCTTCTCTTTTCCTTTATCAATCACTCCAACAACTCTTGAATCAACCAAAATATCTGCAAAAGCTGGTAAAGGTTCATACAACTTTAATCTTTGTTCACCATGCAGAACCATCAAGTAATTGATGCCGCTTTCGCGCATATTGCCAGCCCCCCAAGATATTACAGTGGCCATTGTCGGAATAGTTTTAAGATTCTTCTCATAGACAAAATTTAATTCATTTGCGTCTAAAGGATCTCTTCCAAAACCAATACCTAAAGCGTAGAGCATAGTCTCCCTATCGCCATAGGAAAATTCTTGATCTTTTGTTTGTAGAGACATTATTTTATCGTGATCAATCGCCATCATTTTCTCCAAATTTAACTTTTAAATATCGTAATCTATTATTAAGTTGGTATGTTATAGAGTTTTTTAGGAGGCTGAAATGGTAAAATCAATAACTGAAAAAAAATTCGAGTGCTTTGATTTAAGTATAAAGGATAATGTTGCCCACCTTATCCTCAACAGACCAGAAAAAATGAACAGCATGATTCCTGACTTTTGGACAGAATTACCAGAAATAATAACAACAGTAGATGAAGATGCTTTAGCGCGAGTCATAGTGATATCTTCAAATGGTAAGCACTTTTGTTCCGGAATGGACCTCGGGGTCTTCAGCGCTTCAAACATTACTTCCTCAGAAAAAGAAGAAGTAAAAATGAGTGAAAGAGGAAGGCAAAGAGGGAGCTTCTATAAAAATCTTCTCAAACTTCAAGAAACTTTTAACTGTATTGATGAAGCAAGAATTCCCATCATTATGGCCATTCAAGGAGCGTGTGTCGGTGGAGCGGTAGATTTCGCCTCTGCATGCGATTTTCGATATTGCACTGAAGATGCTTTCTTCTGTATTCAGGAAATAAATATAGGCATGACCGCAGATGTCGGAACCTTTCCGCGTCTGCAATACCTGATGCCGCTTGGACTCGTGAAAGAATTAGCATATACAGGTCGACGACTTTACGCTGAGGAAGCTCATTCGACCGGCTTAGTTAATAAAGTTTTTGAAGACAAGGAGAAAATGATTGAGCATGCAATGGAAATTGCTCAAGAGATTTCCCGAAAAACTCCGCTCGCTGTCTGGGGTTCTAAAGATATGATCAATTATACCCGCGGAAGAACAATAAGAGAGGGTCTCGATAGAATCTCTTTATGGCAGAGCGGTATGTTTAATCCTGAAGCCGATATGAGAGAAGCCATGTCCTCAAATCTTGAGGAGAGAGATGCAGAATTTGAGGATTTATATCCTCTAAAAAAAGATTTAGGACTTTAAAAAATACTTTTAAACGCGAAGAGTATATTAAAATCTAATGAACCATCTTTTATATTACCTTTATCTTTCTTGACTCCTAGCAGGAAATTAATGGTCTTATCGTTGCTATTTTTTGTCCAAACAGCCTCGAATGATAACTCTCTCCCTGAAGGTCTTAAAGGAAATTGTGCATTTTCAAAAAAAACGTCACCAGAATAATCTCTACCGATAGGAACTTCTATAAAAATCTTTCCCTTTTCTACTCTTGGTTCTTGGTAAAGCCTAAAGGTTAATGATTCGTTTAACGAAAATATTTCTTTTACTATAAAGCCTATATCAAAACTTAACTCAGTAAGGTCAGATATTGATTGGATATAATAATTCGATTTGAGGGGTTCGCTCTCAATGGCACTAACATTAATCAAAAGATCTAATCTTTTAGAAAATGATGTCCTATTTAATACTGAGATATACAAACTTTCTTCATCCTTGAAATTTCCAAAAGCACCGTTTGAATTATTACCCAATAAATTATTCTCTTCCTTCAAATATCCTAAGGTGAGATCAAATAGATTTTTTCTTTTGTTCATAGAGAAGGAAACAAAACCACCCATTGCCTTACCTTCTTTAGGTATTAAAAAAGATGGCAATATCTGCCAATTCTCTCTACGTTTTGATCCTGAGTAAACATTGAATTTAATTTCTCCAATTTTAGTTTTTCTTGAAATCGTCGCGCTATAACCAGCCTCAACGTTCTTTAACCAAGGAATAGTAAAGATATTTGAATCAAAAAATGCAGACTGCAAATTGTCAATTTCGTAATAAGAAAAAATATTTAATGAAGGGTTTAAACCATAATCAAGAGAAAAAGAATCTTCACCAGAAAAATATTTTATGCTTGCGTTGATCAATCGCAGGCCGCGATTTCCTTCTCTATTAGTCACATCATCCCAAGACGAAAAGGAAAAAAATCCATTGGTATTTTCATTAAAGAATTTCTTTTCTTGAAAATCCTTAATTCTTTCTATTTGTGAAAATTGTTCAATTTTAGCATTAAAAAAGGTATTTGCAGGAACCAAAAATGGTGCGTCTAACTGATCGAAAAATGAAAAATTATAACTTTTTAATCCTTTATTTAAGCTATCTCCAAAAGACTTACCTGTTATTACAAAAGATTCTGAAACTGGTAATGCAGCACTAGACAAGTGTGATGAGTTAAAGAATGAAATTGAACCCACGGGAGTAATAGCTTGTCCCAAATCTAGTGCTCCCTGACCGTAAATTTCCTCATCAGCATATATTCCTTCTTTATTTGCAGTGAGCAAGAGTCGTTTTAAGATTTCTTTTGCTGATAATTGGGATCCAAATTTAGCAAATAAGACCGCTAAAGAACCACTAACATGCGGTGCAGCAAAAGAAGTGCCAGAAGCAAGAAGATACGCTTCAGTTGGATGATCCTTTAAATAATTCAATACGCCCTCACTCAATACCGACTTTTCTTGTTCAGTTAAAGATACGTACAAATTATTAGGAATCGCGACATTAACCCTTACCCCTGGTGCAGCTATACAGAAATCTTTTGCCACGCCACAACGATTAGAAAAATCTGCTATCATTCCTTCCTGATCTATTGCTACCACCGCAACATTATTGTCTTTTAACTCGGGGAAGTGGTATCCCAAACCAGCTAGCCAGCCTGGGTCAGTACCATCAACTTTATTGCCTTCAACATCAGTTATTCCATTGTAATTTCCAGCCGACCAAACGAAAATGGTATCTTCGTTATTGGCTAAGGTTTCAATAAATTTAGGAAAATTATTTGCAAATGTAGTTTTAGGGTAATCGGTTATCTGACCAGTAAAACCAAAACTGTTATTAACGATTTGAGCTTTTACTGACAAATCATCATAAATTTTTGCTTCTTGAGCATCATAATAAGACCAATCAAATTTATCTATAGCTATTGGAACATATTCTCCATCTGAAGGAGGGTCACCAAGTTCAGTAGCAATAAAAAGGATTTGTGAATCGTATGCTACACCGTGCATGTTTGATGGAATATCTGCCGAATCTTTTCTAGCGGCAATAATAGAAACAGTGGCAGTTCCATGGAATTTTTGCCATGCAGTAGGTTCCCGATTGCCTGGATAATTTAGTACACTATCCGGATGTAAAATATTTTTTTTTAAAAATTCATGGTGTGACCAGTCTAAGGCTTCGTCAACTACTGCAACGATTGAACCTTTGCCTGTGGCATCAAGTAAGTAGGCTGAGGAGGCATTTATAAAACTTAAACCCCACTGGTTAAAGTATTCATCAGTTTCTATCGCTTTTATTATATCTGCAAATGGAAGTAAATTGTTCACAGTATCCTTTGAGCTTGTCTGTTCACTTGGTAACTCGGAAACTGGTAAATTATTTCCTCCACCCCCTCCTCCTCCACAAGAACAAATAAAGATGGATGAGATCAAACATATTATATTTCTTCTGAAAGAAAAATTTTTTTCTTTTACTAGAATCATCACTAACTTCTTTGCCAAATACTCGTTGCGGTAGTAACTATGTTTTGGTCTTTGCTCACAATTGACCTCAGATAAACAACGTCATGTGTTTTTTTTAAGACATTTGTATCAATCAAAATATTGTCACTTTCTTTAAGTGAAGAAAAATCACACAAATCGATATTTAATGAAAGAATTTCAGTTTTTTTTTCAAAAACAGATTTTGAAACGTCTTGTTTATCCTTAATAAGCGATTTAATGAGATGATCTAATAATAAATTAACTTCTGACAAAAATTTCTCCTAATTAGGTTAAGGCTTACATAAAAGAAGATAAGATATCAATCATAAAAAATTATGGTTTTATTTGTTGAAAAATTTTGTTTTTACGTAAATTATATCTATAACTGTTACAACAACAATTTTATACTGTTGAGAAAATGATAATTCCTAGGAGAAAAAGATGACTAAAGAAGCAGTTATAGTATCCACCGCCAGAACAGGTTTGGCTAAGTCCGGTAGAGGGGGTTTTAATATGACTCATGGAGCCGCAATGGCAGGACACGCAGTTAAGCACTCTATAGAACGAGCTGGCATAGAACCTGATGAAGTCGAAGATGTAATTATGGGATGCGGAACTCCTGAAGGTGCCACCGGTCAAAATGTTGGTAGACTTGCAGCTATTTGGGCTGGTTGCCCTGTTACAACATCAGGCGTAACGGTCAATAGGTTTTGCTCTTCAGGACTTCAGACTATTGCAATGGCATCAGGAAGAGTTATTGCTGAGGGAGCAGACATCGTGGTTGGTGCAGGGGTTGAGTCGATATCAATGGTTTCTATGCAAGGAATTAATCTAAAAGACATAACGGAAGAAAAATTGATGGAATCGTATCCGGCCTTATGGATGCCTATGATTGAAACGGCTGACATAGTTGCAAAGAGGTATGATATTTCAAGGGAATCTCAAGATGAGTATTCCTTACAAAGCCAACAAAGAACTGCGGCGGCACAGCAAGCAGGTCTTTTTGATGATGAGATTGTGCCGATGGAAACAAAGATGAAAGTTATCGATAAGGAGACAGGTGAAGAATCAGTAGTTGATTACACGGTTGACAAGGATGAATGCAATAGACCAACAACTTCTCTTGAAGGTTTGTCTTCACTGCCTCCTGTAAGGGGAGAAGAACATTTCATTACAGCCGGAAACGCCTCTCAACTTTCTGACGGGGCGGCGTCGGTCGTAGTTATGGATTCTAAAATTGCAGAAAAAAAGGGGGTAGAACCTCTTGGTGCCTTTAGGGGTTTTGCCGTCGCAGGATGTGAACCAGATGAGATGGGAATAGGACCAGTTTACGCAGTTCCTAAACTACTAGAAAGAAATAATCTTACCGTGGACGATATAGATCTATGGGAATTAAACGAAGCGTTTGCAAGTCAGGCTTTATATTGCAAAGATAAGCTTGGAATTGATAATGAAAAATTAAACGTAAATGGTGGATCAATTTCTATCGGGCATCCTTTTGGAATGACCGGTGCCAGACTAGTTGGACATATTCTTATTGAGGGCAAAAGAAGAAAAGCCAAAAACGTAGTAGTGACTATGT
>CAJWUE010000027.1:0-17793 GCA_913047775.1 uncultured Rhodobiaceae bacterium | reverse complement strand
TAAAAACATTCGAAGAAAGAGAAGAGCCCTACAAAATAGAAATAATTAATGAAATACCGGATGACGAAATTATAGCTTTATATCATCACAATGAGTATGTCGATATGTGTAGGGGTCCCCATGTTACTTCCACCAGACATTTAAGGTCATTTAAATTAACAAAAGTAGCAGGAGCTTATTGGAGAGGAAGATCAGAGAATAAGATGCTCCAAAGAATTTATGGAACTGCATGGGCTTCAGATAAAGATCTTAAAAATCATCTGGACTTCTTAGAGGAAGCTGAAAAACGTGACCATAGAAAACTAGGCAAGGAATTAGATTTATTTCACTTTCAAGAAGAAGCTGCAGGAATGGTTTTTTGGCATTCGAATGGTTGGTCTGTTTATAGAGAACTTGAAGATTATGTTAGAAGGAGAATATCAAAAGCGGGATACCAAGAAATCAAAACTCCTCAACTTTTAGATAAGAAACTATGGGAAGAATCGGGTCACTGGGAAAAGTATATTGAGAATATGTATACGACTGTAGTGGACGAAAGAGAACTTATGATTAAACCGATGAATTGCCCCGGGCATATTCAAATATTTAACCAAGGAATTAAGAGCTATAAGGATCTCCCACTTAGGATGGCAGAATTTGGATCATGTCATAGACATGAACCTTCCGGTGCACTGCATGGTTTATTGCGTGTTAGAAATTTTGTACAAGATGATGCACATATATTCTGTACCGAGGAACAGATCGAATCCGAGACTATTTTGTTTTGTGATCTACTCAAAGAAATTTATCAAGAACTTGGGTTTAAAGAAATTTCTATAATGTATGCTGATAGACCTGAGGTCAGAGTCGGATCAGATGATATATGGGACAAGGCCGAAGAATCATTAATTAATGCTGCGAAAGCAACAGGACTTCCATTTAATGAAAACAAAGGAGATGGAACTTTTTATGGTCCCAAATTAGATTTTTATCTTCATGATGCAATTGGCAGAGCGTGGCAATGCGGAACTTTGCAGGTAGATTTTAATATGCCTGGCCGACTTGGTGCTAGTTATATTGGAGAAGATAATAGCAAGCATATACCAGTAATGCTACACAGGGCGATTTTAGGAAGCTTGGAAAGATTTATGGGGATACTTATAGAGCATTACGAAGGACGTTTTCCTTCTTGGTTATCGCCCATTCAGGTTGCTGTTACAACAATTGTATCTGAGGTCGAAGACTATTCTAATAAGATTGAAGAAGAGCTTCGGAACAAAGGAATAAGAACCATCATAGACACCAGAAATGAAAAAATTAATTATAAAATAAGAGAACATTCCCATAATAAAGTTCCCTTTATTCTTGTAATAGGAAAAAAAGAAAAAGAAAACAATACTGTTACCCTTAGAAGGTTAGGTTCTTCAGATCAAGAAATTCTGAATAGCAATGATTGCCTAAAGAAAATAATTAATGAAACAATTCCACCAGATTTAGAAGAGTAAATAAAATCAGACTTCTTTACCAATTATGCCTTCTTTTATCATTTCTTGAATCTCCTCTTTAGTAAAACCTATACCAGATAAGATTTCCGAATTATGTTCTCCTAGTTTAGGGGCGGGACCCTTAGGTCCATCATCCGTATCATGAAACTTAACGGGAGAAGCAAGAGATCTGTATTTCTCATCGCATTCTGGGTCCTCTATTTCTACGAATGCACCAGTCGACAATACCTGTTCATCCTTTGACACTTCTGATAAATTCTGTACAGGTGCCCATATCAGATCCTCTTTATCTAATCTTTCACCCCATTCTTCTAGAGTAAGCAGGTTGAAGGCTTCATCCATAGCGCTGACAAATTCTGTAGAATTCACTCTCCTGCTATGGTGAGTATTAAAATTCTCATCCTCCAACCACTCTTCTTTTTTTAAAGCTCTAGCTACTTTTGGAAAATCCCAATCTCCTCCAGCTCTTGGGCTTAAGCAAATCCATCTATTATCTTTAGTTTTAAAAAAATTAGCTATGGGGTTAATTTGTTGATCTCTATTTTTTGTTGAGGGAACTCTACCAAATCTCAACTGCAAGGCCATATCTGTTCCAATAGAATAAATCCCTGTTCTTAATAAAGAGCTTTCAACAACTTTTCCTTTACCTGTTCTTTGCCTCTCATAGACCGCAGCTAAAATCCCGCTTACAGTAGATATCGCAGTAATATGATCTCCGGAAGCAGTTCGCAAGGGGAGTGGGATCTCACCTTTTCTTTGTGTTAGATGTGCCATTCCAGATCTTGACCAAAATGCAGCTATATCAAAACCAGGTCTATCCCTTTCTTCCCCTTCCAAACCGTAACCGGAAAGAGAACAATAAATTAATTTTTTGTTAATATTCATCAATGATTTGTAATCAAGTTTTGCATTTTCAAGTGATGTAGGTCTTACATTAGTTAAGAACACGTCTGCTTCTTTTATAAGCTCTCTGACTATGTCTGCTCCTCTAGCATCACTAGTATTAATGGTCATGCCTTTTTTCCCTCTATTATCCAATCCAAAAATAGGATTACCTACGATTTCAAGAGTTGATTTTGTTCCCTCAAAAAACTTTCTCATAGGGCATCCAGCGATTGGTTCTATTTTTATTACATCCGCTCCCCAATCTCTTAACATACCACCAGCTGCAGGCGCCGCTACATAAGTAGCCATCTCTATAATTTTCAAACCTTCAAGCATAACAACCTCTTATTTTGTACATTTAAATCGGACCTTATTTTATGAGTTAAATTTGAGTTTTCATGATATAGCATTATCAAATGAAAAAAGCCTCAAATAATTTAATACCTGCCTCAACAGTTCTTATTATACGTAATGGTATAAATGATCTCGAAGTTTTTATGGTAGCTAGGCACCATCAAATAGATTTTGCATCAGGAGCGTTAGTTTTTCCTGGAGGAAAAGTTGATTCAAAGGACATTGGCCCTGATATTAGGGATTTTATTGTTCCTGACAAAGATTATGTTGATGAAGAGCTGAGTTTTAGGATTGCTGCTATCCGAGAAAGCTATGAAGAGTCAGGGATACTGTTTGCTAAGTATAAAGCAAATGAAAATTTAATAAATAATGAGAAATTAGAAGAACTTCAAAAATGGAGAGATAGATTTAATAAGAATGAAACTTCTATGCAAGAATTTGCCAAAAAAGAAAATCTAAAATTTTCTATAGAATCTCTCATACCTTTTGCCCATTGGATTACACCAGACTTAATGCCTAAAAGATTTGATACGAGATTTTATTTAGCTGCTGTTCCAGATGGTCATCAAGGAACTCACGATGGCAAGGAGTCAGTAGATTCACTTTGGATAAGTCCAAAGCAAGCTATCGAGGATTGTTTGTCAGAGAAAAGAACAATCATTTTTCCCACAAGAATGAATCTTGAAAAACTTAGAAACTCTAAAACAGTCGAGGAGGCATTAAGTAACGCAAGAAAACACAGAATAGTAACAGTTCTCCCTAAGCTAGAAAAAACTGAAGAAGGTGTATTCTTAACGATACCGAAAGATGCAGGCTATGGAGATGTTAAAGAATCGATAGAAAACCTAAGATGAAGTTAATCTATAAACTGTTCGTCTAGAATCTTTTCTTCTAGTCTTGTTTCAGGGTCGAAGAGCATTAACAATTCTGTTTTTCGATCTTCAAATATTTTTACAGACAGTATATCTCTGATCTCTAAATTATCAGCAACCGCACTAACGGGTCTTTTTTCGGATTCTAAAATATCAATTTTTACTACTGATGTGTGAGGTATGAGTGCTCCTTTCCACCTTCTTGGTCTGAAAGCAGAAATAGGAGTTAAAGCCAATAGATTCGAGGTAATAGGGAGAATTGACCCATGTGCAGACAAATTGTAAGCAGTGCTGCCGGCAGGCGTCGAAAGCAATATCCCGTCACAAATAAGTTCGGCTATCCTTTCCTTGCCGTCAATAAATATTTGTATCTTTGCTGCTTGATAGGTTTGACGAAGAAGAGAAACTTCATTGATAGCTTTCGCGGTTTTTATGTCATTTTCAGTTATAGCTTCCATTTGAAGTGGATATACTCTTGTCATTTCAGCCTTATCAATTCTTCCAATAAGATCATCTTCTTCATATTTGTTCATTAAAAAGCCTATAGAGCCTCTATTCATTCCGTATATGGGAAGACTATTACCTATATTTTCATGAAGTGTTTGTAGCATCAGGCCATCACCTCCCAAAGCCACCACGACATCAGCTTCAGAAATCTTATAATTTTTATAAGTTTGACTTAGCGCCTTTTTGGCCTTTTTCGCATCAGGATTCTCACTTGATACAAAATGTAATTTTTTATCTGACATAATAAATTTATACTATTTTTTTTACAAAATAACACTTCCTCTTGATAAAACAGGTTTAATTGTTAGTTTTGAACTAAAAGGAGTTAAATTGTTTTTAACTATCGATCAAGGAACTACATCAAGTAAAGCTATTTTGTTTGATATAAATGGTCAAAAAATAGATGTAAGTCAAAAAGTTTTTAAACAAATCTTTCCAAGGGACGGTTGGGTAGAACATGATCCGTTGGATATTTTACACAGTGTAATTCAGTGCTGCGAAGATATTTTATCTAGAAATTTAGAAAAAAACATCAATTCTTTAGCTATTACAAATCAACGCGAGACTGTAATTGTTTGGGACAAAAAAAATGGAAAACCTCTGCAGAATGCAATAGTTTGGCAAGACAGAAGAACTGAAGAATATTGCAATAAACTAAAGGAAAAGGGTTTAGAAGACATTATTAGAGATAAGACTGGATTATTGCTTGATCCATATTTTAGTGCTTCAAAGATTAATTGGATAATAAAGAACAATGAAAATATTAAAAATAAGATTAAGAAAGGTGAAATTTGTGTAGGAACGGTCGATTCTTGGTTAATATATAATCTAACCAATAAAAAAGTTTTCGCAACTGATATAACAAATGCCTCTAGGACCAGTTTATATAATATTAATTCTTTAGAATGGGATGATGAGCTATTAGAAATATTTGATATCCCCAAGAATATAATGCCTGAAGTTAGAGATTCTGACGGATATTATGGAAAAACTGAAATCTTAAGTAGAAACCTAGAAATCTATGGTGTTGTGGGGGATCAGCAGTCAGCCGCAATTGGGCAGAAGTGCTTTAGAGAAGGGGATATTAAATCAACATACGGAACAGGTTGCTTTGTTTTAGCAAATACTGGAGAAACAATAGTGAAGTCCGATAATGGATTAATAACAACCGTTGCAAGTAAAATCCAGGGACAGGTATCTTATGCGATTGAAGGATCAATATTTATGGCAGGAGCAATAGTTGATTGGTTTAAAGATTATTTACAACTATTTGATAAATATGAAGAAATAATACCATTAATAGATGAAGAATTTGATAACTCTGATTCAAACGTTGTTCTTGTTCCTGCTTTTACGGGGTTGGGTGCGCCGCATTGGTCCCCTAAATCAAGAGCAGCTATTTTTGGGATGAATAGGAACACGGGTAGGAAAGAAATAATTCATGCGGGGATACAATCTGTCTCACTACAGACTAACGATCTTTTGAGGGCAATAAGCAAAGATCTCAAAAAATATGATATAACTTTGCCAAAGAATTTAAAGATTGATGGTGGAATGGTTGAAAATCAATTGTTTGTTCAGAATTTAGCGAATATATGCAACTTAGAAATCCTATGTTCTTCAAACAAAGAAGCCACAGCATTGGGAGCGACTATATTATCAGGGCTAGGATCAAACAAATATAAAAATATAAATGATCTTGATAATGTAATAAATAAGGGTCAGTCTTTTCAGAATAAAATGGAAGTCACAGCTCGTGAAAGTATAATAGAAAAATGGGACTTAGCAGTAAAACAAACTATTGGAATGGTTTGATATAAATATGTTGTTAGGATATTCTTTGTTAAATAGAAGAGGTTACTTATGATGAATTCAAAAGTTAAAGATGTAGTTTCTGAGGAGGAATGGGATACACGAGTTGAACTGGCCGCACTATATCGTTTGGTCGCTTTATATGGCTGGGATGATCTGGTTTTTACGCATATTTCTGCTAGGGTTCCAAATGAACCTAATAACTTTCTTTTGAATCCATACGGATTGTTGTTTGAAGAAATATGTGCCTCCGATTTGGTAAAAGTGGATTTAGAAGGCAATAAAGTTACGGATACCAATTATAATGTTAATGCTGCCGGTTTTACTATTCATTCAGCTGTTCATGGAAGTGGTTCAAACAATCATGCGGTCATTCATACTCACTCAAACGATGGAGTAGCAGTTTCAGCTCAAGAAGAAGGGTTATTGCCTATAAGTCAAACAGCTATGGTCATTAGAGACGACTGCTCTTATCACGATTATGAAGGTATTGCACTTAACCACGATGAAAGAGAAAGAATAGTTGAGGACTTAGAAGACAAGCATTGTATGATATTGAGAAATCACGGTTTACTAACAACTGGCGCCACTTGCGCGGATGCATGGCTACGTCTCTTTTTTCTAGAAAGAGCATGTACTATGCAAATTAAAGCCATGTCGGGAGGTTCTAAATTAAATAGAGTTAACGAAGATGTTGTTGAGCTAGTTACAGAGCAAGGACAAATGGCTTCATCAGAAGGTATAGGTCAGTTAGCTTGGCCTGCTTTAATTCGCAAACTTGATCGACTAGATAATTCTTATCGAGATTAAGAAGGAAAAAGAAAATGAAATTTGCCGTAGGACAACCGGTTACAAGAATTGAAGATATAAGATTTATTACCGGTCAGGGTCAGTTTACTGACGATTTAAAGCTTCCAGAAATGGTGCACGGAGCATTTGTTCGTTCACCTTACGCACATGCAAACATAAAAAATATTAACATTGATGAGGCCTTTAAAATGCCTGGTGTAATAGACATTTTCTTGGGAGAAAGACTTCAAAATGAAGGCTTAAGTCATATGTCTGTCATTGATTTCTTACAAAATAAAGATGGAACTCCAATGAACGCAAGTAAAAGACCTATTTTAGCTGTAAATAGGGTTCGTCATGTAGGTGATCCTGTAGCATTTGTAATAGCAGAGAGTTTTAATCAAGCTCTTGATGCCTTGGAATTTATAGAAGTCACATACGAAGAGTTACCATGTGTTACAGATACCGCCAAAGCTCTAGATAAAAATTCACCTCTGTTATTTAATGAGTTCCCCTCAAATTGTGCCGTAGATTGGGAAATAGGATCTGAGAAAGAATGGGATGAAGTCAAAACTAAAGCCCATCACATCTCAGTAGTGAACTTAATTAATAATAGGATAGTGGTTAATCCAATAGAACCGAGGTCAGCTTTATCCGATTATAATAAGGATGACGAGAGTTTTACAGTATATGTCGAGAGTCAGGGATCCCACGCTATGAGAGAGAGATTAGCAAATACTCTGAATATAGAAGAAAAGAAAGTTAAAGTTATTACGAAAGACGTGGGTGGAGGATTTGGTCTTAAAATGATGTGTTTTCCAGAATATATCGCCGTTATGCATGCGAGTAGAATTCTTAATAGACCGGTAAAATGGACGGCCACTCGTTCTGAATCTTTTCTTAGCGACTCTCAAGGACGTGACCATGTAACCGAAGCTTCCCTAGCCTTGGATAGTGAGGGCAATTTTTTAGGCGTCCAAGTAAATACTGTTGCGGCAGTGGGAGCATATTTGTCTCAATATGGCATTTTTATTCCTACCTTAGCCGGCGCAGGTATGCATGTAGGAGTTTACAAAATTCCCGTACTCAACAATAAAGTGAAAGTTGTTTACACTAACACAGTTCCCGTTGATGCTTATCGTGGCGCGGGAAGACCTGAGGCTAGTTATGTTATTGAAAGACTTGTAGATCAAGCAGCTTCAGATTTAGGAATGAACCCTATAGAAATAAGAACCAAAAATTTTGTGCAACCATCAGATCTTGGAAAAACTGCAGAACCTATCATTCCTTTCGATAGTTGTGATTTTGAAAAGACGACAGAAATTTCTCTTATTAATTCTTCGTACGAGAGTTTTGAAAAAAGAAAAGAAATATCATCTCAGGAAAATAAGTTACGAGGGATTGGAATTTCTTACTATACCGAAAGAACTCAAGGGGAAGGTTCAGAAAATTCTAGAGTTGTGATTTCAGGAGAAGGAAAAGTTAAGGTATATGCTGGTACACAAGCAACTGGGCAAGGTCATGAAACGGCATGGACACAAATAATTGTCGAAAAACTTGGAGTAGAGGTGGAAGATGTAAGCATCCATTTTGGAAATAGTGATGATCTTCCTGGAGGAGGTGGAACCGGAGGATCAAAATCTCTCTACATGGTAGCAGGGGCAATAGATGATGCTTCTAATACGATGTTAAAGAAAGGTGTAGAAATTGCTGCTAATGAGCTTGATGTATCTGTTGATGAAATAGAATACACTACTGATGCAGGACCCCATTTTCAAGTAAAAGGAACCAATAGAAACATTGACCTATATTCTGTAGCAAGGATAGCTGAAGGCCAATCTAATACCCAAATTCTTGATGGAGAGAGTTCATACGAACACAATGCCCCTACTTATCCTAATGGATGTCATGTATGTGAAGTAGAAATCGATCAGGACACAGGAAGAACTTATATCGTGGATTATTCCGCAGTGGATGATTTCGGTAAAATAATTAATCCGCTTTTGGTTGCAGGGCAGGTTCATGGAGGGATTGTCCAAGGCTTAGGACAAGCGATGTTTGAACATGCTGTATATGAAGAAGAGACTGGTCAATTGGTAAATGGTTCATATATGGATTATCAAATGCCACGAGCAAATGATTTTCCTAATTTTAATATTGAGTATAATGAAGATGCTGTTTGTACCACTAATATGTTAGGCGCCAAAGGGTGCGGAGAAGCAGGCTCGATAGGATCCACTACTGCCTACGTGAATGCTGTTTTAGATGCACTTAAAGAATATAATACTAATAACTTAAATATGCCCATTACAGCTGAAAAAGTTTGGAAAATAATAAAAAAATAGAAAAATTTAAACGTATAGGTGTATAAAGAGGCATGAAATTTGGAATCTTTTATGAACATCAGTTACCAAGACCATGGGACGATGGTCTTGAACAACGCTTATTTCAAGATGCTTTAGACCAGGTTGAGTTAGCCGACAAGCTTGGAATAGATTACGCTTGGGAAGTCGAACATCATTTTTTAGAAGAATATTCTCATTCTTCCGCGCCAGAGGTATTTCTTGCAGCGTGTTCACAAAGAACCAAATCTATTCGTTTAGGGCATGGGATAGTTTTAATGCCACCCAATTATAATCATCCAGCAAGAGTAGCGGAGCGTATTTCGACATTGGATTTAGTTTCCAATGGAAGGGTTGAATGGGGTACAGGAGAAAGTTCTGCATTATTGGAATTGGGTGGATATAAAGTTCCTGTGGAAGAAAAAAGAGATCAATGGATGGAAGCTGTGGAGCAGTGTGCAAATATGATGGCACTAGACCCATACCCAGGATATGAAGGAAAATTCTTTTCGATGCCATGCAGGAACATTGTTCCCAAACCTGTGCAAAGACCACACCCCCCTATATGGGTGGCATGCTCAAACAGAGAAACTATAAAGTTGGCTGCAAAACTTGGAATAGGAGCTCTTACATTTGCTTTCGTAGATCCGTCTGAAGCAAAGTTGTGGGTTGATGATTATTACCGTATATTTAAGGAGGAGTGCGTTCCCATTGGTCATACAGTAAATCCCAATGTTGCAATGGTAACTGCTTTCTCGGTCCATAAATCTGCTAAAGAAGCGAGAAAAAGAGGATTAGAAGGTTTCCAATTTTTTGGATACGCATTAGGACATCATTATATCTTTGGTGAGCATACACCTGGAAGAACAGATATATGGGATTCTTTTCAATCATCCAAGGGATCTATTCCTATAGAAGATGTCGGAGGTATTGGAACACCTGATGATTTAAGAAATCATCTGAAAGGATTTGAGGATGCAGGCGTTGACCAGGTTTCATTTATTCAGCAAAGCGGAAAAAATAAACATGAGCATATATGTGAATCCTTAGAACTTTTTGCTAAAAAAGTTATGCCTGAGTTTAAAGAAAATGAAATAAATAGACAAAAAAATAAAATGAAAGACTTGGCACCCTATATTGAAAAAGCTATGAAAAGAAAGAAAGAATTTAAACAACTTCAAGATGAAGAAATTCCAAAAGTTGTTGCTTTAGGAAGACAAATAACTGAACAATCGGAGTCTCAATCTGATAGTTCTGTGTTTGATGATAAGAATCATGCAGCGGAGTAATTATGGATAAAGATCTATTATTTCCTGATATTTGGAATCCTTCTGTGGATCCATTATCAATACCTTTAGAAGAAATTGACATGTCTAATCCTGATATATTTATGCATGATGCCATATGGCCTTTATTTGAAAGGTTAAGAAAAGAGGATCCAGTACATTATTGTAAAGAAGCTTGTGTTGATGAAGATATAGGTCCTTACTGGTCTGTTACAAAATATAATGACATTATGGCTGTTGACACTAATTACAAAATTTTTTCATCAGAAGGGTCTATAACTCTAAATGATCAACAGGAAGAATTTACAACTCCAATGTTTATAGCTATGGATCCGCCGAAACATGACATTCAAAGAAAGGCTGTAAACCCAGTTGTAGCCCCTAGCAACTTAGTAAATATGGAAGGAACTATTAGAGAAAGGACTCAAGATGTCCTAGATAATTTACCTAGAAAAGAAGTTTTTAATTGGGTTGAACATGTATCTATAGAGTTAACTACAAGAATGTTAGCAACATTATTTGATTTTCCTTTTGAGGACCGAAGAAAGTTGACACGTTGGTCTGATGTGGCTACCGCAAGACCAGGGGATGGCGTTATAGAAAGTTTGGAACAAAGACAAGAAGAACTAATGGAATGTTTAGAATGTTTTACAGGTATATGGAATGAAAGAGTTAATTCTGAACCTAAAACTGATTTGGTTTCTATGTTAGCTCACAATCCTGCAACTAGAAACATGGACCCAATGGAGTATCTTGGAAATCTCATTCTTTTAATTGTTGGAGGAAATGACACAACAAGAAATTCAATGACTGGGGGGGTCCTAGCTTTAAATCAAAATCCTGACCAATACGAAAAATTGAGAAATAATCATTCTTTAATTAAATCAATGGTGCCTGAAATTATTAGATGGCAAACTCCTCTTGCGTATATGCGAAGAACTGCTCTCGAGGATATTGAGTTCCAAGGCAAAAGAATAAAAAAAGGTGACAAGGTTATTATGTGGTATGTCTCAGGAAATAGAGATGAAGAAGTAATTAAAAATCCAAATTCTTTTATTATTGATAGGAAAAGACCAAGGACTCATCTTTCTTTTGGGTTTGGTGTTCATAGATGTGTAGGAAATAGATTAGCAGATCTTCAGCTAGAAATTTTGTGGGAAGAAATTATGAAGAGATTTGATAATATTGAAGTAGTTGGAGAACCCACAAGAATTAGATCTAGTTTTGTTAAAGGTTATTCAGATCTTCCTGTTATAATAAATTAAACTTCTCTATGTTGGATAAGTCAAATACAGAGCTCCGGCAAATCTTTGCAAGATTTGCTACCGGTGTGGCTGCAATAACATTTTCTAGTAAAAACAATAAGTTTCTTGGCGTAACAGTTAATTCTTATACTTCAGTATCTTTAGAGCCACCATTAGTGCTTTGGTGTTTAGATAAGGATTCAGAATTATACGATGAGTTAATGGATAAGAAGAACTATGTAATAAACTTTTTATCGGAAAACCAAAAGTCTATCGCAGTCCATTTGGCAAAAAAAAATGATCATTCTCTTGATAAAGTTAAACATAAGATAGAAGGAATTAACTGTGTTATCGAAGGGGTCGTGGGTTGGATTTCATGTTCTAAGGTAGAAACTTTTGATGCAGGAGACCATGAGATCATTCTTGGTAAGGTTATAGATTTTAACTATAAGCAGAGAAATCCTCTAATATTCTGGGATAGCAAATACAAGGCATTGTAAAATTATTTAATCAGATCACATTAATTTTCTTTATATTTAATTGTAATATTCTTTTTTTCATACTAGAATCTACGAAATTTATTTTCTTTTGGAGGTCGAATTGAAAAATTTTTCACGTCTTTTTTTTGTATTTACTTTTGTAATTTCTTTCAACTTTTTTGGGTCTTTCCAGGAGATCAGAGCTCAAGAAACTCAGCTATCCTCTGGGATAGAGGAGATAGTCGTAACAGCTCGTAAAAAGGAAGAAAATATCCAGGAAACAGCATTGTCAGTGAGTGCTCTTAGCCAGAGAGATTTGGATAAAAGATTTCCTAATGACATTAGAGATTTAGCTGGTGATTCACCAAATCTTATAATAGATGACCTTCAACAAGGCCCTGGCAGTCCTACCGCTATTTTCATTAGGGGCATAGGTGTATCAGACGTGGAGAAAAACTTTGATCCAACAACTGGTGTTGTCTTAGATGGTGTATTTATTGGAGCAAACTCCGGCGCTATGTTGAAAACGTTTGATCTTGAAAAGGTTGAAATACTCAGAGGTCCACAAGGAACACTATTTGGAAGAAACACCGTTGCAGGTGTTATTAATTTAACAAGGACACGCCCCACAGGAGAAATTGGAGGAAAAATAAGAGTTGGTTATGGCGATTATGATACCAGTCTAGTAGATGCTTTATTTAACTTTGGTAATGAAACTGCAGCTTTTAAGATAACAGGTACTCATCGTGAACAAAAGGAAGGTTTTTTGACAAATATGGTTAATGGAGAAGACCTAGGTAGAGAAGAATATTATCAAGTCACTGTAAATGGCCTTTTTTCTATAAGCGAAAACTTAGAAATGGAATTAACCTTTACTGACGAACAACAAGATCAAGATGCACATACTACTTTAAACATGGGTGGTGCCGGAACTTGGTGGTGTGCTGCTTATGGGCAATGTTCACCCGGCCTTGGTGTTCCACAAAGTGGAAACAGATGGGCTGTCTATAATAATGAGCCAAAAAGAAGAGATGCCTTTTTTGCCAGTAAAACTGGGATATTAGAGGTCCGATGGGATATCTCTGAAAATTATAGGGTAGATTACATTTTCGGAAGAAAAACTACAGATGAAGAAGTAGATCAGGATTGGGATGGTACACCCCTTACCCTTTATCATACAGATAGAAGGGCTGAATACGAACAAGATAGTCATGAACTACGAGTAACAAGTGATTTAGACGGAAAGTTTAATTTTGTTACAGGTCTTTACAAATGGGATTCCGAATATTCTATTCCTATGGAGAGTCGAATTGGTTTCTTTGATCTCTTTGGAGCGGTCCCAAGATTAGATCCATTGATAGTAGTTCCTATCTACGCCTATACTCACCAGGAAACTGAATCAATGGCTGTATTTTTTGAAGTTGATTACGATATAAATGAACAATTTACATTAACTGTTGGCGGCAGATATATTGATGAAGAAAAGAATTCTCATGCTTGTCAAGGGGGTGGTCCGTTTCCTGACTGTGGCGCAATAGATACGTTTGCAAAAAAGAGTTGGACAAAATTTACACCAAAAGTTGCTCTAAGTTATCAGCAAAGTGATAACGTCCTTTACTATGCATCTTATTCTGAAGGATACAGGAGTGGTGGTTTTAATGGTAGATGGGGAAATCAGTTTAGTGCGGTAAGACCTTATAAACCTGAAACAGTAACCAATATTGAAGTAGGCGTAAAATCAACCCTTATGGACAATACTTTACGAGTTAATGTAGCTGTCTTTGATATGCAGTATGACGATAAACAATTCGATGTTGATATTCCAGACACTCTTGCAGCAATAGGACGTGCTACAGTTACTGATAATGTTGCTGAGGCAACTTTTAGAGGTATCGAATTAGAGCTAGAGGCAATTATAAATCAAAATTTCTCAATCGACCTTAATGTTGGTTATTTGGATGCAAGCTATGATGAATTTTTTGCGGATTTAACAGGGGCAGGGACTGCGTCAGATTTTACACATTTAGAACCTTTAAGAGCACCTGAACTAAATTGGACACTGGGTTTAAATTATGAATGGGAAGCTGGGCCTGGCCTTGCTTATATTAGGGCTAGCGCTCACTTTATAGGCGAGCATCACGTTTCTCAATTAAATTCACCAACTACTTTCAACCAAGATCAAACAATTTTTGACCTTTCAATGAATTATGAAGTTAATGATACGGTGATTGCTGTTTTTGCTAAAAATATTACCGAGGAAGACGGCTTTATGGTTGGATACGATGTCTTTGCTGGAGCTGCCTGGTCTTATACAATGGCAAGGGCACCTAGAGTTTGGGGAGTTAACATTACTCAATCATTTTAAGTTTAATTTTTTTTAATTAAGCATTTCACTAGCGCAGTTAAAAATTTTTAAAAGGAAATTAAAATGAGATTTAGAGTCTATTGTTGTAGAGTAAAATATGGCTTTTGAAGCTAAAGCACATAGAATTGTAAAAGTTCCAAAATCATATTTTTGGTCAAGATTAAGGGCTTTTGACGCTATTAAAACTCTTCTACCCGACAATATTGTTGACGTTAAATTGCCTGATAACTTTTCAAATAAAGTTGGGGATGTAAGGCATGTTTACCTTGAGGATCCATACCCCGGAGAGGTAATCGAGAGACTTGATGGATGTATTGAAGGATCTTTTTTAACCTACTCAATAATTGATAAATCTTGTCTTCCAATGGTAAATTATGTTGCATGTGTATCATTAGAGGAAGTTTCGGAAAATGAAACAGATGTTAATTGGTGCAGCCATTTTAAGCCTGTAGAGGCTGGTGAGGAAGAGGTTACAGAATTACTAAGCAGTCTATACAGCCTTATTTTCGATAATATAGAAGATCAATATCAAAATTCAAAATAGACAATCATGACGACCTCATAGTCCTAGTCTAGAAGTCTAACTGAACGAGAGCTCAGGGAAACCCTCATTTACAGACTCTCTTAATTTGTCGTAGTATGCGCCTGCTCCACCGAAATAAATTAGAACCCTTGCGTTCTTATTTTCGATGTTAGCGCCCATCATCCAGGAATGAACTTCATCACCCACATCCATTAATGTCTGTCGATGGACTTCCGCCACATGTGCTGACCACTCATCTTCAGCTTCCGGAAGTGGATGGCATAGATCGTAACCTTCGCTTTCCATCTTCTTTATACAATCTGAAATCCATATAGCGTTCTGTTGGATAGATGTAGGGAGGTTGGCGAATGGTGCCTGAGGACCTGTTATGGTGAATAAATTAGGGAAGTCGGCAATACATACACCCATAATAGATTTTGATTCGATCTCCCATTTATCTTTTATTGAAGTTCCACTAGCCCCTCGTATATCGAATGCCTCCAGAGCACCAGTGTACGCCTGAAAACCCGTTGCTAACACAATGATATCGAATTCGTAATGATCCTGGGTAGTTTGAATCCCACTCTCAGTAATCTCCGAAATAGGTTCTCTATCCTTTATATCAACTAGGTGCACATTATCACGGTTAAATGCTTCGTAAAAACCATGATCTAACGGTGGTCTTTTGGCGAATAATGGGTAACCCTTTGGGGTTAAGAGGTCTGCGATTTCGGGGTCATTGACCCTCTCCTTCATCTTATTAATAATAAAGTCTGCCGCCATCTTGTTAGCTGCAGGATCTGCTAACAGATCATCAAAGGTCTCGAAGACCCAACGAAAACTCCCTTGCCACTTTTCTTCGAAGATTTTTTCGCGTTCTTCAGGAGGTGTATCAACTGCATTACGACCGACTGGGCTATCAAAGGCCATACCGAAGACATGATTACGACATTTTGCAATGATCTCATCATAATTATCCTTAATTTCCTTTTCCCACTCCGGTGTCATTGGTTTTTGCATTGCCGGTAAAACAAAGTTAGGAGTACGTTGAAATACGGTAACACTCTTCGCAGTTTGAGCCATAACAGGTACCATCTGAACTGTTGAAGCACCGCAACCAATGATTCCAACACGCTTTCCAGCGTAGTCCAAACCTTCTTGAGGCCAACGCGAGGAGTGAAAACAGGGACCTTTGAACCTGTCTCGACCTTCAAAATTCGGTATTACAGGTTGAGAAATCATCCCCATGGCACTAACAAAATACTTGCAAGTAAATTGTTCACCATTTCCAGTTGTAACTAACCAGAGACCAGTATCATTTTGAAAATCTGCGTTAACGATCTCAGTATTCAGTTGAATATTAGGCCACATATTACACTTATCGGCGACAAAGTGCAGGTACCGGTGCGTTTCTTCCCAACCTGGATACCTTTCCGACCATGTCCATTCCTGCATAATTTCTTTGGAAAAACTCATGCAGTAATAGTATCCCTCACTATCAGTAGCAGCTCCAGGATAACGGTTCCAGGTCCAGGTACCACCTATTTCTGCGGCTTTATCGAACACCCGCACAGAAATACCTACTTCTTTTAAATAATGTATGAGAGCGAGACCGGCAAAACCAGCACCGACAACAATAGCATCATAGTCAACTTTCAAAGGCATGTCAGAATCTCCATAAAAAATATTAAATGTCTTACTTTTTCATCTTTATATGTACTCACACAAAGCTGATTTGTATCAGTCTATTTAACTAATATAACATGTTGATTTGTTCTTGCAAAATTGAAAGTTATTCAAAATATTCGACTTTTTCTATTTTTTCTTTATTCTTTTTTAAGTACTATTTTTTTAAGGAAATTCAAATATTGATGTTTAATTCTCTTTATGAATTAATGTTATCAAACGCAGAAAAACAATACCAAAAACAGCTATAATTTTTATTTATGCATATTGAAAAAAAAGATTTTATTAAAATTTTAGATTTCTTAAATCTTAATGGTTTAAATATTGATAAGAATTTTTTACCAAAACCAATTGGAAGAGGTCAGTCTAACCCAACATTTGTAATTCAAGATAATAATTCGAACTTAAAAGTACTAAGAATGCAACCGTCCGGTGAGTTAGTTAGAGGTGCTCATAGAGTTGATAGAGAATTTCTCGTTTTAAAAGCACTTAAAGAAAAAAATTTTATTGTTCCTGAGCCAATTTTCTTATGTACTGAAAAGTCAATTTTAGGTCGTGATTTTTATTTAATGGAATTTGTTGAAGGGAGTATTTATGAAGATCCCTTTCTTAACGGAGTAGAAAAAGAATCGAAATCCGCAATATATAAAAGTCTGGCTAAATCTCTTGGTTGTTTGCACAGTTTTAATATTGAAGAATTAGGTATCGCCTTTAAAAAAAATCCCGGATTTATGAAAAGAAATCTTGGTGTTTGGTATAATCAGATTTTTTCTGAAGAGAATAAAAAAGATATTGAAATAGAAAAAATTTATAACTTTGTTGTCAAGAATCTTCCTGATGATTCTAAAATTTCACTTCTTCACGGTGATTACAAGTTAGACAATATTGTTGTTGGTAACGATATGGAATGTAAAGCTATTTTGGATTGGGAACTATCATCTTTTGGAGAGAGGGAAGCCGATTTAAGCTTTCAAATGATAAATTGGTTAATACCAAAAGATACTTTATATGGCTTGGGGGGAGAATGGCATCAAAGCAATTTGCCATCTGCTCAAAAATTCTTAACTTGGTACGAGGAAGCTTTAGGGGAAAGCGTCAATATAGAGTTGCTTAATCTTTCTTGCCTATACTCATTAACTAAGCTTTTTTGTATCCTAAAGGGAAT
>CAJWUE010000026.1:0-18364 GCA_913047775.1 uncultured Rhodobiaceae bacterium | reverse complement strand
TAATATTAAGATTAAAAAACAAAGAAATCTTGAAGGTCTTCCTTTTGGTATAAAAGATATGTTTTGCACCAAAAATATAAAGACTACTGCTTCAAGCAAGATGTTATCTAATTTTGTTCCCTCTTATGAGTCTACCGTAACCAAAAATTTGTGGAATGATGGAGCAATTCTTCTCGGCAAGCTCAATAACGATGAATTTGCGATGGGTTCATCTAATGAAACCAGTTTTTTTGGTCCAACAAAAAACCCTTGGAAATCTAATGATAGCAAAAATTATATTGTCCCTGGAGGTTCTTCTGGTGGGTCAGCTGCAGCTGTTGCCGCTAACGTAGGTGTAGCATCAATCGGAACAGACACCGGAGGATCATTAAGGCAGCCTGCATCTTTTACAGGCACAGTTGGCTTTAAGCCAACTTATGGAAGATGTTCTAGATGGGGAATTATTGCTTTTGCATCATCATTAGATCAAGCAGGGACTATTACTAAGAATGTAAAAGATTCTGCCATAGTCCTTAATTCTATATGTAGTTATGATCCAAAGGATTCAACAAGTTCGAACAAAATAATCCCTGATTTTGAAAAATCACTTGAAAAGAGCGTTAAAGGAAAAAAAGTTGGAATACCAAAAGAATTTTATCAAGAAGGAATAACGGAAGAAATATTAAATCTCTGGGATAACGGAAAAAAATGGCTTAAAGAATCCGGAGCAGAGATTGTAGATATATCTCTTCCAAATATAAAATATGCATTACCTTGTTATTATATAATTGCTCCGGCAGAAGCCTCTTCGAATCTGGCTCGTTATGATGGCGTTAAATTTACTCATAGAGTTGAAGCGGATAATATTAATGATATGTATGAACTTACACGTTCCGATGGTTTTGGCGAGGAAGTCAAAAGAAGAATCATGATAGGAACTTATGTTCTTTCTTCTGGTTATTATGATGCCTATTATTTGAAGGCACAGAAAGTGAGGGCATTAATCACAGAAGATTTTAAAAATGTATTTAAGGATATTGATGTAATACTTACACCTTCGACACCAACTTCAGCCTTTGAGATTGGTGAAAAAATTGATGACCCATTATCAATGTATCTGAATGATGTATTTACGGTTCCAGTCAATCTTGCTGGTTTGCCGGCCGTGTCTGTACCAGTTGGTCTGGATAAAAATAGTCTTCCTTTAGGTTTGCAGCTCATAGGTAAATCTTTCGACGAAGAAACAATTTTGAGTTTTGCAAGTGTAATTGAAAAATCGGCTAACTTTAGGCATTCACCTAAAGAATGGTGGAAAAATGAATAATTTAATTAAAGGTGATACAGGTAATTGGGAAGTTGTGATAGGTATAGAAGTGCACGCTCAGGTGATCTCACAATCGAAGCTTTTTTCATCGGCAGCTACGGAATTCGGCGCAGAACATAACACACAAGTAAGTTTTGTAGATGCTGGCATGCCAGGAATGTTACCGGTTATTAATTGGGTCTGTGTAGAGCAAGCTATAAAAACAGGATTAGGGTTAAACGCTAAAATTAATAATTATTCAATTTTTGATCGTAAAAATTATTTTTATCCAGATTTACCTCAGGGCTATCAGATTTCTCAATATAAACAGCCTATAGTAGGTGAGGGAAATATTTTAATTGACTTATCTGATGGTTCTTCAAAAAATGTAAGAATAGAGAGGTTGCATCTTGAACAAGATGCAGGAAAATCTTTACACGATCAACACCCATCTTATTCCTATGTCGATCTCAATCGTTCAGGCATTGCGCTTATGGAAATTGTTTCTATGCCCGATATGAGCTCTTCGGAAGAAGCTCAAGCTTATGTTAAAAAATTAAGGAGTATAGTCCGTTATTTGGGAACATGTGATGGGAATATGGAAGAAGGCTCTCTTCGCGCGGATGTTAATGTTTCTGTTAGGAGATTAGGTGAGGGGTTAGGAACAAGATGTGAGATAAAAAATGTAAATTCTATTAAGTTTATTGGTCAAGCTATTGAATATGAAGCAAAAAGACAAATCAATCTTATTGAAGATTCAAAAGAGGTTCTTCAAGAGACGAGGCTTTTTGATCCTAAAAAGGGTGAAACAAGATCGATGAGAAGTAAAGAAGAAGCTCACGATTACAGATATTTTCCTGACCCAGATTTATTACCTTTAATATTTTCCGAGGATATAGTTGAAAAAATTAAGAATTCTCTTCCTGAATTACCAGATGAAAGAAAAAAAAGATTTGAGAGTGATTATTCTCTTTCGTCCTATGACTCAAGTGTTTTAGTGGGGGATAAAGAGACAGCGGATTATTTTGAAGAATTAACCGTAGGAAGAAATGCCAAACTTGTGTCAAATTGGTTAACTGGCGAATTTTTTGCAGCTATGAATAAATTTGGATTTACAATTGAAAAAAGTCCTATTAGCAATACAAACTTTGGAACGCTCATTGATTTAATTGAAAATAATACTATTTCTAATCGTATTGCTAAGGATATTTTTGAAATAATGATTGAAACAGGCGATGACCCCGAGACAATTGTTGAAAAAGAAGGAATGAGGCAAGTTTCTGATGAAGACGAATTAGAAGAAATCATTGATATCATTATAGAAAAAAATCCTAAACAATTTGAGACTTTAAATGAAAAACCCAAATTGATGGGGTGGTTTGTAGGACAAGTTATGAAGGAGACTAACGGAAAGGCAAACCCGTCAATAGTTAATAAATTGCTTAGTAAAAAATTAAACAATTAAATTTTTAGGAGAGAAAAATGAAACAAAAGCCGATAGAGCTATACTTTGCTGATACACCTAATGGTTGGAAAATTTCAATTATGCTTGAGGAGTGTAAAATTCCCTACATAATTAAGCCGGTAAATATAGGGAAAGGAGATCAGTTTAAACCTTCTTTTTTAAAAATTTCTCCAAATAATAGAATACCAGCTATTATCGATCCGTCTGGACCAGGAGGTAAATCGCTATCGATTTTCGAGTCAGGTGCTATTCTTCAGTATCTAGGAAGGAAATCGGGAAAGTTTTACCCTAAGAACGAACGCGAAAGATCTAATGTAGATCAGTGGCTCTTTTGGCAAATGGGCGGTTTAGGCCCAATGGCGGGACAGGCTCATCATTTTAGAATGTACGCTCCACAATTTACCAAGGCAAATTTAAAATATTCGGTAAAAAGATATACAAATGAGGTTAATAGACTTTACGGTGTGATGAATAAGCAGTTAAGAAAGAATAAATATTTAGCTGGTAGGTATTCTATCGCAGACATGGCTTGTTGGGGTTGGATTTTACCATCAAAAATTTCAAGTAAGATGCAGGGTCAAAAGTTAAAAGAATTTCCTTATCTATTTAAATGGTTTGAGAAAGTAGGGGCAAGGCCAGCGGTAAAAAGAGGTTTAGATATTGGTAAGGTTATGAGGAATCTTAGAAACGCTGGACCAGCAGATAATTCAAAAGAGGCCAGAAAAACTCGCGCAATTTTATTTAATCAAAAATCCAGATAGGAGATCTAATGAATAAACCTTTAGATGAGTTATTAGGATTACTTGATCTGGAAAGGATAGAAGTAAATTTATTTAGAGGACATAGCCCCACTGATCGATGGCAGAGGGTTTATGGCGGACAAGTTATTGGACAGGCTTTAGTTGCGGCAAATAGAACTGTAAAAGATCGTATATGTCATTCCCTTCATGGATATTTCTTAAGACCTGGGGATCCAAAAGTTCCTATACTTTATGAAGTCGATAGATCGAGAGATGGTAAGTCTTTTACCTCAAGAAGGGTAGTGGCTATCCAACACGGTAAGCAGATTTTTCATTTAGCAGCATCATTTCAAATCGAGGAAGAAGGATTGAATCATCAGGAAGATTTTCCAAATGTCCTCGGCCCTGATGAATTGTTAACAGAAGATGAGTTAAGAAAAAAAATTGCTGAGAAACTTCCTGATGAATTTAAAGAGTCTTTTTTGGTAAAAAATTGGCCCGTAGAAGTTCGCCCTATAGATCCAGTGGATTTGTTAAATCCAGAACCAAAAGAGCCAAAACAATTTAATTGGTTTCGAGCTAGATCTGAAATTCCGAATGATGTAGCACTGCACCAATGTGTTCTTGCTTATATGTCAGACATGACCTTGCTTGATACTTGCACTAATCCGCACGGTATAAATTTTATGAATCCAAAACTCCGTTCGGCAAGCTTAGACCATGCTATGTGGTTTCACAGACCTTTTAAGGCTAATGAGTGGCTACTTTACCAACAAGATAGCCCCTCGGCATCAGGGGCAAGAGGTTTTAACAGGGGAAACATATTTAATACTGACGGAAAATTAATAGCCTCAGTAGCTCAAGAAGGATTAATCAGAGTTACTGGTGAGTAGAGAATTCAAGGATATCAAGCATTTCAACTGCCGAGGTAACTATATTTGTTCCGGTTGCAAATACTGCGGACGCTCCTGAATCTAGAAGAATGGAATGGTCTTCTTTTGGAATAACACCTCCCACAATTATGTGAACTTTATCTCCCTCAAGAGCATCTAATTCATCTCTTAACTTTGGAATTAAAGTAAGATGACCGGCTGCCAATGATGAGGCCGCGACAATATCGGAAAAACCCTTAATAGCTTTATCCGCAACCTCTTTAGGTGTTTCGAATAATGGACCCACATCTATCTCAAAACCTATATCAATAAGAGCACTTGCAACAACTTTTTGTCCTCTATCATGTCCATCCTGACCTAATTTTGCTATATAGACCTTTGGTTTTCTTTGTTCCCTTATCTCAAAATCCTTAACTCTTTGTCTTGCATGATCAATAGCTTCAGAATCAAAATTTTTCCCATATATATTTTTTACTACTGATACTTTAGCAGTATGCCTAGTCCAAACCTTTTCCATCGCTAACGAAATTTCACCAACAGTTGCCCCAGCGCGAACAGCATCAATTGCCATTTCCAAGACATTCTGCTTATTTGCTCTTTCGTTTAGTATATTTAAGCTTTTTTTGACATCAGAATTGTTGCGTTGTTTTTTCAATTCCTTCAACTGAGAAATTTGATGAGACAAAACCTTAGAATTATCAACCTTTAGATAATCTATATTTTCTTCTTCATTTTCTGACAGGGTAAGTTTATTTACACCAACAACTGTTTGTTTACCGGAATCTATTTTTGCTTGAGTAAGGGTCGAAGATTCCTCAATCCTCATTTTGGGAATACCTTTCTCAAGAGCTTCGGTCATTCCTCCATATTCTTCTATTTCCCTAATATGTTGCAATGCCTTTATGGCAAGATCTGAAGTAAGTTTTTCGACAAAATATGATCCCCCCCATGGATCTATAACCGATGTCGTTGCTGTTTCATTTTGTATAAAGAGTTGAGTATTTCTTGCTATCCTTGCTGAAAAATCAGTAGGTAGAGCTATAGCTTCATCGAAACTATTTGTGTGTAAAGATTGGGTATGACCATGAGTAGCTGCAAGCGCTTCAATACAAGTCCTAGTTATATTATTAAGGGGGTCTTGGGATGTCAAAGACCATCCTGAAGTTTGGCAGTGAGTCCGAAGTGCTGTCGATCTAGGATCTTTTGGTTTAAATTCCTTCATCAAATTTGCCCACAATAATCGAGCGGCTCGCAGCTTGGCAATTTCCATAAAATAATCCATACCAATATTCCAAAAAAATGAAATTCTTGGTGCAAATGAATCTATATCTATCCCAGCATTTAATCCCGCTTTGACGTACTCAATACCATCCGCCAAGGTATATGCTAGTTCTAGGTCGGTCGATGCACCCGCTTCTTGCATGTGGTAGCCGGAAACAGATATTGAATTAAATTTTGGCATATTTTTAGAACAATATTCAAAAATATCTGAAATTATTTTCATGGAAGGTTTTGGTGGATAGATATAGGTGTTCCTTACCATAAACTCTTTCAAAACATCATTTTGTATTGTTCCGGTTAGTTGTTCGGGCAAAATTCCCTGTTCTTCTGCAGCAACAATATAAAGTGCCATTATAGGTATTACAGCACCATTCATTGTCATTGAAACTGAAGTTTTATCCAAGGGAATATCATGAAAAAGTGTTCTCATATCAAGAATTGAATCCACTGGAACACCAGCCATTCCAACATCGTCGGATACTAAGGGGTTATCCGAATCATATCCTCTATGGGTTGCAAGATCAAAAGCTATAGATAACCCCATTTGTCCAGCCTTAAGATTACGCTTATAAAAAGCATTTGATTCTTCGGCTGTAGAAAAACCAGAATATTGTCTTATAGTCCAAGGCCTGTTTGTGTACATTGTTGGATAGGGGCCCCTCACATAGGGGTCTAAACCTGGTAAGCTATATTGGAATGAAATATCCTCAGTGTCTTTATCAGTATAGAAAGATTTAAGAGCTATACCCTCCGCTGTTACGTGAATTCCTTCAACAGGATCAAAGATTTTATTTTTTTCGTCAGCACCAATAACAAGTTCAGCATCTTTTAATTTGCGGAATTTATTCATAAGGCTTCACCTTTATCTCTCTTGGATCGGGATCTTGGTAAGTATTGACACCAACCCTTTTAATTTTCCCGCTACTAATTTTATCTATCTCATTATTTCTATTTTTTTCTAGATGATTTAAAAAATTTTTGTTTTGGATAAGATTTGTGATGCCTTTATTTTCTTCGATTTCTTTAATCCTTTTCCACGCCTCTCTCGCAATGTCTTCGGTTAATTTTTCTAGGTAAAATGATCCTCCTGATGGATCTTGAATTTTTCCTATATGAGATTCTTCTTGTAAAATTATGTGTGTATTTCTAGTTAGTCTTCTTACAAATTCTGGTGCTTGCCCTAATTTACTGGTTAAGGGATGGCAGACCAATCTATCAACCCCTGCAATTGCACCTGAAAGTCCAGCATTTGTAATTCTTAATTGATTTATCCATGGACTTTCTTTATAGAATAAACTCGAGGAAGTTCTTCCTATATGTGTTATATCCAAATCAACTTCAAAATGATTCATAAGGTTTGTCAAAACCAATCTTGATGCTCTAACTTTTGCTATATTGGAAAAGAAGTCAGTGCTTAAGGAATAACAGAATGAAACTTTTAGTTTATTGTTATTTTTATAAATTCTTAAAAGTTCTATTAAACTTGAGGCAAGCAAAGAAATTTCATCTATGAGACTTGCACCAAGGTCATTCCAAAGAGACCCATCAAAATGAAAAAAATTTACATTAATTAAATCGTTTTGAGAATTTTCTTTAAGGGAAATCAGATTTTTTAAACCATCCTTTGAATTATTATTACTATTTGAAAAATAATTATTCCAGATATCTGTTGCTATTGGGTCTACATCAATTCCTGCGCAAGGATCCTTTTTATTTATTTTTCTCCACTCCAGTAGGAAATTAACAAAATCCTTAATTTCATTTTCATTGCATTTGAGGTTTCTTAAGTAAATTGGAGCGATAGACAGATCAACTTTGTTAAGAACTCTTTTTGGGTTTTTAGAAAAAGAAGGTAATTCAAATGAAGAAGCGCCGCGTTCTAACTCACCCAGAACTCTAGTGTTTAAAAGATTAACATCACTTGTATCGTCAATAATAGAGCATATATGCCACGGCAAATCAGCATTATTATTTTCACTAAGACCTCTTGCCGAGGAATAACTGGTATCTTTTTTGAGGTCCTCCTTTGTATAAAGGGGCTTTCTATACAAGCCATTGTCATATTCACTAGATAGATCTTCAAGGCTACTATTTTTAAGTGATTTAAGAGCTATTTTTTCCCATTCGTCTAAATTACCTTCAGAAGAATGGAGATATTTATTTAAATTTTTATCCATCTTTATTCGCCATACTCATCTATAAAATATTTATCTACAATAGATAAGAAAATAATTTCATAATGTAGCAATGATTAATAAAAAATGTTATTTCATTCATTAATAAAAGGGAATCTTAGTGCCAAAAAATCTTGCAAATCCAGGTATATTTGAAAACTATATCCGAACTTTTTCTCCATGGTTAGGTATATTTTCTATATTTTTATTGTCAGTAGGATTATGGTTTGCAATTTTTAATTCTCCTGTAGATTATATACAAGGAGAGACAGTAAGAATTATGTATATTCATGTCCCTTCAGCTTGGTTGGGAATGATGATCTATTCCGTAGTCGCATTATCCAGTTTTATAGGTTTAATTTACGGTCATATAGTAGCGTATATTATAGCCAAAGCTTCCGCTCCAATTGGAGCTGTATTTACATTAATTTGTTTAGTTTCGGGCTCTTCGTGGGGAAAACCAATGTGGGGTACTTGGTGGGTATGGGATGCAAGGTTGACGTCTGTATTCATCTTATTCTTTTTCTTTATAGGTTTTATAATTTTCTCTAAATCTTTTAAGGATCCAGTTAAAGGAGAAAAAATATCCTCTATCCTTGCGCTTGTAGGCTTTATAAACATTCCAATTATCAAGTTCTCTGTAGATTTTTGGAATACTCTTCATCAACCAGCGAGTATATCTAGGTTGGATAACTCAACGATACATGTTGATATGATGATTCCATTATTTTTAATGTTTCTTGCTTTTCTTTTTATATTTATGTTTCTTTTGACAATTAGATTACAGGCAGAATTGAATGATAGGCGATATGTCACACATGCATTGAATGTAAAATAATATTATGATTAGAGGTAAATTCATATGTCCGACGAAAATATTATATATGTGTTAATAGCTTACATTTTTTGTGGTTTTGCTTTGATTTATTTATTTCTTCAATCTTTAAAATTTCTTAGAGATTCGAAAAAGAAAATAAATAAGATTTATTCAAAAAATGATTAGAAGAAAAAAAAGAGCAATAGGTATTATATCGTTAATGCTTGTGGCATCTGTTTCAATATATGCAATCCTATGGGCTTTAAGAGATAACATTGTCTTTTTTTATTCTCCTAGCGAAATAAATCAGAAAATTTTGTCTGACTCCTTGGAAGAGAAATCTTTTATTCGTTTGGGAGGTATGGTTAAAGAATCTTCTATCGTTAAATTAAATAATGGATCTATAACTTTTGTTGTTACTGATTTTAATAAGGAAATAAAAGTATTTTTTAAAGGTATTCCTCCAGATTTATTTAGCGAAGGTCAAGGCGTTATTGCCGAAGGATCTGTTGGAGAGGATTATATTTTTACAGCATCTTCTATATTAGCTAAACACGATGAAAATTATATGCCTCCGGAAGTAGAAAAAATCTTGAAAAAAGAAAGTTTTAAATGATTGCTCATATTGGAAATTTTTTTTTAGCATTAGCAGTTTCGTCTTCACTTTTGCAGTTTTCCATACCTATGCTCAAGAAAGGTTTAAAATTAAAAAATTATGAAAATGTAAGTACAATTATGACTCGTTTTCATTTTTTATTTATAAGTATTTCCTTTTCAATACTGATATGGGCATTTGTTGTGTCCGACTTTTCTTTTTTGACAGTCTGGAATAACAGCCACACTGCTAAACCTCTATTGTATAAAATTACTGGTACATGGGGAAACCATGAAGGATCAATGTTATTATGGTGTTGGGTAATGGCTTTATATGGTTTTCTAATTACCCAAAACTATCAGTTTCTTAGTAAAGAATTAAAAGAAAATACTTTAATGTTTCAGGGTCTTTTATGTTTTGGCTTTGGTCTGTATCTCTTTTTTGCCTCAAACCCACTACTTGTTAATGAAATTAATACGATTGAAGGCAAAGGACTAAATCCGTTACTCCAGGACCCAGGGTTGGCCTTCCATCCGCCTTTTCTATATCTGGGGTATGTTGGTCTTTCTTTAGTTTGGTCATTTGCATTAGCTGGTATTCTAGGAAAGAAAATTGATAAGAACTGGGGATCTTATGTTAGACCCTGGGTGGTAATTTCTTGGGTGTTTTTAACAATAGGAATAACTCTTGGTTCATGGTGGGCTTATTATGAATTAGGTTGGGGCGGTTATTGGTTTTGGGATCCAGTTGAAAATGCTTCATTAATACCTTGGTTAATAGCCACCGCTCTTTTGCACACAACTATAGCTGTAGAGAAAAAGGGTGTTTTAATCAATTGGTGTATCCTACTTGCGATTATGGCTTTTGGTTTGTCTATAATTGGAACCTTTATAGTGAGATCAGGATTAATTACATCTGTTCATGCATTCGCCAATGACCCGTTAAGAGGTGTTTTTATACTAGGTTTACTATCACTTTATACAATTTTAAGTTTTTCAATGTACGCTTTCAGGATTAAGAAAGAAAGAGAAGAAATTCATTTAAAAATTTTGAGCAAAGAAACTTTTTTTATTTTTAATAATTTATTGCTTTCAGTGTTAGCTCTTACTGTTTTTATAGGAACAATTTATCCATTGATACTAGAAGTTATTTCAAACGAAAGGATTTCTGTGGGCCCACCTTTTTTTGTTATTACTGTTATTCCTATTGCACTTTTGATTGCTTTTTTAGCCGCTATCGGTCCTTTATTGGCATGGGATAAGAATTCTTCCAAAGCACTTTTAAAAAGAATTATATTGCCATCCGTTCTTACTATCGTTCTCGTAATTGCTATTTATAACTACTTCTTAAACCTCACTGTTTTGTCGGTTCTTGGTATTCTTATTGGAATTTGGTTATTATCTTCATCTCTTCAGAATATTTTCAAATTTAAACTATTTGGATTTAAAAATTGGGCTACTTTCTTAGGGCACTCAGGTTTTGCTCTCCTTATTCTTGGTGTATCTTTTTCTAGCTCCCTTCAAAATGAATATGAGGGTACTCTGAAAGTTGGTTCTTCAATAGATTTCAAAGATTACAAAGTTGAATTTTTATCAGTTAAAGAATTTAAAGGAAAAAATTATATTAGTTCTATAGGTAAATTTAATATATCTAAACAGGACTTGAATTATATTCTTGAACCTGAAAAAAGATATTATCCTGCAGAGAATTCTTTAACCACTGAGGCATCTATTGTCTCTAAGAACTTGTCTCAGCTTTATATGGTCCTAGGAGAAAAAATAAATGATAATACATGGGTCATAAGAATTTGGCATAAACCCTTCATATTGTTAATTTGGCTAGGAGGTATAGTTATAGCTTCTGGAGGATTTCTATCATTATCTTCGGTTTTTTTAAAAAGACAAATTATAAAATCGTTTATTATTTTGGCTTTTACTCTTCCTTACATTGGTTTATTTGCAAAAGAGTTTAATCCGGAAATTGAAGAAAGAATTCATCGAATAAATCTTCAGATAAGATGTATGGTTTGTCAGACCCAGACAATTGATGATTCAGACGCTCAGCTAGCAAAGGATTTAAGGGCAATAGTGAGACAAAAAGTTATTGAAGGGGAAACAGAAGAAGAAATATTTACTTTTTTTCGAAATCGATATGGTGACTACATTTTAATGAAACCGCCCTTACAACAAAATACAATAATCTTATGGTTAACTCCTTTTCTTGGTCTTTTGTTTGGCTTTTTGATAATTTATAGATTCTTTTTTTATAAAAGAATTGAAAGATGAGTATTGAGATTCATAACTTAGGATGTTCCCTTTCGGGAAAAAAGATTTTTAGTAATATAAGTTTTAAATTAAATTTTGGTGAGCTTGGTATAATAATTGGTCCCAATGGATCTGGAAAAACAACTTTACTAAGAACTATCGCGGGCCTGATACCAATTTTAGAAGGTAATATAAATCTAAGTTCCCTTAGAGGTGAGATCTATTTATTGGGTCATAAATTTTCAACTAAATACGATTTAACTCCGTTAGAGGATATAAAATTTTGGTGTTCGTATTTTAATAATAATTTTGATGAAAAGATTCTTGAGGTTATGGGTTTAAAGAAATTTTCAAATCTTGAATGTAAATATTTATCAGAAGGTCAAAAGCAAAGGCTTTCTATAGCAAGATTGTTGGCCGCAGATAAAAAAATATGGCTTTTAGATGAGCCAACTTCATCCCTAGATATCAATGCAATAGAGATCTTAAAGAATTACATTAACAAGCATTTGTCCAAAGGAGGGATGATACTTTGTGCCTCTCACACTAATTTTTATGAGAAACCAGATTTAATTTATAATATGGAGAAATAATGTGAAGAAATTTTTCTTATTATTAAAAAAAGAAACAAGAAATACCTTTTCCTTCAGAGGTAATTATATCTTATGTCTAATTTTTTATATGGCAATATTATTTCTACTTCCTTTGGGGATAGGACCTGAAAAGGAACTATTATCAAATATTTCACCAGGTTTAATTTGGGTTTCTATGATTCTTGTATGTTTTTTATCCCTAGAAAATATTTTTTATGAAGATTTTAATGATGGGACATTAGATCTTTATTTAACTGGAGATTTATCCTTGTATCAAATTTCTTTTGCAAAAAGTTTTTCCCATTGGCTTTCAAACTGCCTCCCAATAGTAATTTTAACACCAATTTTTGGTATATTTGTAAGCCTTCCTAATGAAATAATCTTTCCTACAATGATTACTTTATTCATAGGCTCGCCTGCACTAAGTTTTATTGGGTGCATGGGAGCATCAATGTCATTATCATCTAGATGGCATGGTTTAATTTTACCTATAATCATATTGCCACTTTTCTTACCTGTTTTGATTTTTGGAGCAGGGTCATTATCTACTCTAATTTTTAATGGTTTTGAAGAGGTTTATATTCGACAACTCTTTGTTTTAGCGGGTTTAAGTGGATTGGCAATTGTATTTTGTCCAATAATTTCTGCATATGTTATTAAGGTTAATTTTGAATAATAAATTAATCTTCGTCAGGTATAAACTTTAAAGCTAAACCATTAATACAATATCTTAATCCAGTAGGTTGAGGGCCATCATTGAAGACATGGCCAAGATGCTCACCTTCTTTTGATAAAATCTCAGTTCTTACCATCCCATGTGACAAATCTTCTTTTAAAGTAATATTCTCAAGGTTTGCATCATAAAAACTTGGCCATCCAGTCCCAGATTCAAATTTGTGATCAGATCGGAAAACTGGCAATTCCTTGTCAGCAGTTATGTATATTCCCGATCTTTTTTCATTCAATAATTCGCTAGTGCCAGGTATTTCAGTACCACAAGAATATAAAATTTCTTTCTGTTCTTCGGTAATCTTTTCATTCATAATTAAAAACCATTATTAATATTAATGCTTCAATCTTAATTCCTTTACATTGAGATGTAAAATGGGCATTTTTTAAAAAATGGAGAGGTGGCCGAGTGGTTGAAGGCGCTCCCCTGCTAAGGGAGTATACGGGCAACCGTATCGAGGGTTCGAATCCCTCTCTCTCCGCCAGAAGGAGGTGTAGTAAAAATGAAAAATATCAGTGCATGTATGGTTATCATTTCTTTGTTTATTGTTGGATGTTCAGATTCTTCTCAACAAACTAAAGATTTTAAAATCAAAGACTCTGAATCTGTCCAAGGACCTACAAAAGATTACAGTGAAAATAAGAATGTTTATTTTGGAGACACTCATGTTCATACTAAATATTCTTTTGATGCTTATATTTTTGGAACAACAAAATCTCCCGATGATGCTTACAGATATGCTAAGGGAGAAACAATTAAACATCCTCTAGGTTTCGATATGAAATTAAGAGAACCTCTAGATTTTTATGCAGTAACAGATCATGGTTTTTTTCTTGGAATGATTGAAGCTTGGTCTGATACTTCCACTAAAGTTTCACAATTATCTAGTGTTAAGGCATTCAACAATCTTAATAGCCCTGAGAATCTAAATGTAGAAAGTAGTGCTGATAGATTAGGAAAATTTCGTGTCCAAGTAAGGAGTATGGGTGAATTTACTAGCTGGTTTGGATTTATAAAAGCTTTCCTTACTAACAATCCTACCATTGTAGTAGAATCTTTTGATTATGATATTCATAAAACTGCATGGTCTGATTCTGCGCGTGCAGCGGAGGAACACAATGATCCAGGAAATTTTACAACATTCATAGCTTATGAGTACACCGCATCGACAAATGTAGAAAGCGGGAATCTACACAGGAATGTAATTTTCAAATCTTCTAAGGCCCCAATAAGACCTTTTAGCAGGATTGATTCTATAAATCCTGAAGATCTCTGGAATACTATGGATAAATGGAGAGAAAAGGGCATAGATTCATTGGCTATTCCTCACAATAGCAATGGTTCAAATGGTCAAATGTTTGAAGTTGAAACATTTGATGGGCTTCCAATAGAACAAATATATGCACAACAGAGAATGAGGAATGAGCCAATAGTTGAAATAACACAAGTTAAAGGGACATCTGATACTCACCCTTTGTTATCACCTAATGATGAATGGGCGGATTTTGAGATTATGAATACTCGGGTGGGAAGTATTCCGCCAACATATAGTTTACCCTCAGGCGGCTATGTTCGGAATGCTTTACTTCGTGGATTGACATTGGATTTTGAGAAAAGAGGGAATCCTTATAATTTTGGTCTAATTGGTTCAAGCGACACCCATACTGGAGCGAGCTCTTTTGATGAATCCAACTTCTTTTCTAAGGTTGGAATTATTGACGGTACTCCCCAAGGAAGAGGTTCTGTACCTCTTGGTAATGAACAATATAAGGCCCTAAAAAATCTTCCTCAAGATCAACAAATTTATAGATTTCTAGAAGAAGAACAGGGAACATATGTTGATACAGGGTTTAGTCAATGGGGCGCCTCAGGCATTGCTGCTGTTTGGGCAGAAGAAAATACCAGAGAATCGATATTTAATGCTTTTCGAAGGAAGGAAACGTACGCAACCTCGGGAAACCGAATATTGCTCCGTTTCTTCGGAGGATTTAACCTTGGTGACATAGATTTGAACAGTGAAAGCCTTGTTCAAGAAGCTTATTCTTCAGCAGTTCCTATGGGAGGAAATATATTCAAAAATGGACAAGATGTTCCTAACTTCATAGTTTGGACAAAAAAGGCTCATAATGGAGCAAATATTCAGAGAGTTCAGATTATCAAGGGTTGGGTTAGTAAATATTCAGGCGAGCCCAACGAACAAGTTTACGATGTCGTTTGCTCAGATGGATTATCTGTTGATCAATTGACGAACCGCTGTCCAGATAATGGGGCAAAAGTTAATATAGCGGATTGTTCTATTTCAGCTGATATAGGTGATGAAGAAATGAAAGTTTTATGGAAAGATCCTGATTTTGACCATGATGTAAAAGCTTTTTACTATGTCCGAGTTCTTGAAAACCCAACTTGTAGATGGTCTACATGGGATGCCATAAGGGCTGGAATGGCTCCAAGGAAGGATTTGAAGCCAGTAATACAAGAGAGAGCTTGGTCATCTCCTATATGGTATGTTCCAGAAATCACCTAGGGGTAGAATTTTTCTAAAATTTAGAGTTGAAAAAAAGATATTTTATATTTTTTGGTTTTTTCTTTGGAGTTTTATCAATTCTCTACGGACTGACAGTATCTAACAAGAAAGAAATATTTATTTCTGAAAATGAAATTTCAAGTTTGATATCATCATGGACAAACCAGATGGGCAGACAGCCAAATAATGATGAAGTCACTAGAATTGTAGATAATCTTGTAAATGAAGAAGTGCTATATCGCGAAGCTCTTGTTTTAGGTTTGGACAAAGATGATATTATTATTAAGAGACGGTTAGCCCAAAAGATTAATTTTTTAAAATCGGGACAATTTTCTTTTGTTCCAAGCGAAAAAGAATTGATGAGTTACTATAAAAAAAATAGAGAAAACTATAAGGAGGTAATCAAATATAGTTTTTCTCATATATTTTTTTCAAAAGATAATGATGGTGCTAATCGGGCAAATTTATTTTTTCAAGATCAAAATAAGAACTTAGATAATCTTTCTGGAGATCCCTATCTTTTGGGAAATAATTTTTTTGATCGGACTTTAAGTCAAATTGACACTGATTTTGGGTATAATTTTTCTAAAAACTTTTTAAATAAAGGAATTGATAAATGGTATGGTCCATATGTATCAACACACGGCAACCACATAATTATAATTAAAAATATTGTACCTGAGAATGTCTTAGAATTTGAAGAGATTAAAGAAGAGGTTCTTAAGAATTATATTCAAAAAGAGAAATTGATAGAAATGAATAAATATATATCTTCACTAAAAGATAAATATAAAATTACTATACAGCATTATGAAAATTGAATTAGATAGTTCCTGTTTGTTTCAATTAACATTCTTTGCAGAGGTACCTTTATACGCTCTAAAATAAGTGAAGGTTTTCTTAAGAAATCTATACAAATATCTTCATCATTGATTTTCTCTTGAAAAGAAAAAAAATTAAATTTTGGTATGTGTTCCATCACAGAAGGGCTTTTTTTCTGAATTCTTACAACCACAAAAGAAAACTTTTTTCGTTGCTTCTGCCTTATATTCAACAGGAACCATATTTGTCTCAAAAGTCTTATGTTTTCCATCACAAAATGGTTGTTTCTCACTCAAACCACAAGAACACCACCAGTATTTATCGCCTTCTTTAATATCTATAGCAAAAGGCTCTTTAGTTACAATCTTTGGATATGTCATTTTTATCTTCTCCCCTCAATATAGTCGTTTAGGACCTCATGATACCTTCTCACCCTTGTTTCTTGACCAGTCAAGATTGCATCATCAAAACCTCTTGATTTTACACCTTTTTGTTGACCTATTGCCATACCTATATCTTGATCAGTTACATAACCCATTGAGCCCTCAGGATATACAATCCATTCATGTGCAGCAGTTCTTAGCGGTCTTGGTCCAAGAGGTGTCTCCGTCATATTTTCTCCGGCGGTGGTTTCAGTTGTATCAGATCCAATAAAAGTTGCTGATCCAGAAAGCCTCTCCATTTTAGGAACAAACCACCAATGCTCAAAAAGACATTTTTCAGGATCAGTGGGGTGTGGTTGAGGTCTTTGTACTTGGATACCATCAGGTGTCATGGTTATATCATAATTGGGAAAACAATTATAAAAATAGTAATCTGTCAATTGTTCGTCAGTTAAGAATTCATAATGCCAAAAATCCTTTTCTTTGGCTAATTTTCTTTTCTGTTTTTGTATTGCTAATCTTGTTTCCTGAGCTTTCCCTTTGAAATCATCAGGATTTAAATCCCAAGCCTTTAGAGCCTCATCTAAAGGAAATTGGACATCATTCGGCGATTCATTACCCAGAGCCGGCTTATGTCCTGGCATTAACATTCTATTGTGCCCATTCTCATACATATCGAATTGAGAAAATTTATAGTTATTTTCTATATGAACTGATAATTCTGGATGGAGTGTAGGAAGATGATAAGATTCATTAAAATTATCGTGTATTATTTTCCAATTGCAATCAATCTCACATGTTAGATTTAAGACTCTTATAAATCTTTCAGGTTGATATGGTCTTAAATGATTTAAGAGAGGAGAGAGGGCTTCTTCAAATTCCCGAGGATTATCATCTAAGTTAATCCAAACAAAACCTAAAGCAGCTCTACACTGAACTTCTTTTAATTTAATTTTACCACAAGGATTACCACCATCAAAATCCTCTGGGTCAAGAAGGTCTCTTAAAATGCCTTGTGTATCATATGTCCATCCATGATAGGTGCATTTGAATGTATCTAAAGATCCATTTTCTACATGCACAAGGATATTTCCTCTATGAGGACAGACATTATAAAAAGCTTTAATTGAATTATCTTTCTGTCTTACAACTAATATTTCTTCTCTTCTTATTTTATATATAAAAAAATCATCAGGATTTGGTATTTCAGAGGCCCATCCAGCTATTTGCCAGACTTTAGTCCACATGAAATCCCATTCCTTTTCCATAAAATCTTTAGAATAATATCTTTCACCTGATATTTTATCCCCTCTAATAATGGGATCAGGTTGATGGTCTCTAGGTGTGGGTTGTATTTTTAATTTTTGTTTGCTCATTATTTTTTATTAAAAACAAACTCTCTCTTTATCGGTTTTCATATCTTATTAATATGTATAAAATTTATATTATAGATAATAAGGTTTTTTTAGAAGAGGAAAATGAAAATGACTAAAGTATCTGAAGAAGTGATAAATAATTTGGTAGCAAAAAAAATTTTTGAAGACCTGACTTCAAAATATTGTAGAGGTCTTGACAGAATAGACGAAGGCCTTCTTAAGGGTGTTTTTTGGAAAGAGGCTGAGGTGGATATAGGAATTTTTTCAGGTTCCATCGAAGATTTTATGCCTTTTATTATTGATACATTAAATTCTTCTATTCGAAGCTCACACTCTGTTAGTAATTTCTTATTTGAGATAGATAATAATGTTGCTGTAGGCGAAATTTATGTACATGGAGTTAGTTCATTCTTTAACGAAGAAAA
>CAJWUE010000025.1:0-18921 GCA_913047775.1 uncultured Rhodobiaceae bacterium | reverse complement strand
TTCTTAGTACTAAGACTCTATCGTGTAAGGGTCGAAATTTCATATTTTCTTCTCCAATTTATTTAAATAACTTCTCATTCCTTAAAAATTATAATGGTTTTATCCTGAAAAAATTATAATGGTTTTATCCTGAGCAGTGTTTAGATAAGTATTCATATCGAGAGTGTCAAGGGTAATTATAAAAAAATTTACAAATTTTCTCAAATTTTCACCAAAAATAGATAAATTTCATCTATTTTTTTGGTTTTTTTATAAAAAAACATCATATTTATAATAAATCTTATCAATTTTCTAAAAAAATTGGACTAATTAATAACATATTGATATCTAAACTAATGACGTTTTATATTCTAATTCCTCTCGGTATTGCTCTTCTTGCTTTTGGTGGTGATTTTATTGTTAGCAGCTCAACTGCTCTCGCTAAAAAGATGAACATATCTCCAATGATAATAGGTATAGCTATTATAGGGTTTGGCACCTCCATACCCGAGATTTTTGTCGCTACAAATGCAGCTTTATCTAATTCTCCTGACATAGCAGTAGGTGGAATTATTGGTTCCAATATAGCTAATATTCTTCTCGTTCTTGGTTTTGCCTTATTTCTTAGTCAAAAAAACGTTTTACCTAAGATTTCAATGGGCGATCTAAGCGTTATGGCTTTTTCAACTTTGTTTCTTATTTATCTAATGTCTTTAGGCTTTATAGGGGGTATTTGGCCTGCGCTTATGATTTCCTTTTTGTTAGTTTACTTTTTTTTATCATTCAGATTTTTTAATGTTAATCCTTCGTTAGATGAGAATGAAGAGAAAAAAAATTACTTTCAAATATTGGGGCTTTTAATTTTTAGTTTTATTGCACTTTTTTATGGTTCTGATTTTTTAATTCAGGGGCTCGTAGGCTTAGCCAAAAAACTTAATATTCCTGAATCAGTCTTGGGATTAAGCCTTGCTGCAATCGGAACATCTCTTCCTGAGTTATCCGTGACCCTTTTTTCAATTATTAGAAAAAAATCGAGCGTTGCCTTAGGTAATATAATTGGATCAAATATAATAAACATTTTAGGAGCGTTAGGAGTCGCTTCTCTTGTTAAGGGTTCTTTAGAGATATCTGACGATTTCTTGTTATTGGATCCGTACATCCTAATTGCGACTGCATGCTGGCTTTATATAATCGTAAGGTACGGTAATAGGAATCCTAGAATTTTTGGCGCTATAAGCCTTTTATCTTACTCAGTATATATATATGCCCTGTATCAATGAATTTAAAGTGGCTCATAGGGAAAGACAGAAGCTGTAGCTCCTAAGTCTTGTGAGATATTTTCAAAAGCAGGAAAAGCAGATTGCAATATTTTTTCAGGCGACCATCCTTCTGAATCGGCTATACCTTTGATCGGTCTCGGCTGATTAAATAAAACTATTTCATTTCCTCTAACCGATAAAATTTGACCGCTTAAGTTACAGCGAGGAGCTGCAAGAGCAACTACAGTTTGTGCTACTTGATCAGGACGCATAGCATTCTTCATCCTCTCTACACGTTCTTTTGATGCCTCATCTTTTATTGGAATAGTTGCTATCATTCTCGTCCATGCAAAAGGAGCTATTACATTTGATCTAATGTTCTTTAAAGTATTTTCCATGGCAATAATTCTTGAGAGACCAACGATACCGAGTTTTGCTGCCGCATAATTTGCTTGTCCTATATTTCCTATAAGTCCAGAGGTTGATGTAAAGAGAACAAAATTACCTTCTTCCTTGTCTCTAAAATAATTGATTGCTGATCTGCAGATGTTATAACTTCCTTGCAAATGAACGGAGATGACAGCCTCCCAGTCTTCATCATCCATTTTATGAAACATCTTGTCTCTCAATATTCCTGCAGGATTTATTACTGAGTGCAAATCTCCGTATTCATCAAGAGCTTGTTGTATCATATATTCAGTCCCTTTTTTATTTGTTACTGAATCTGAATTCGAAACAACTTCTCCACCATTCTTTCTAATCTGATCTGCAACTTCTTCGATAGGGCTTTTATCTCCTTCGTCTCCACCAGAAACGGATCCACCTAGATCATTTATAACCAATCTAGCGCCTTCTTTAGAGGCAAGAAGAGCGGTTTCTTTACCTATACCGTTAGCCGCACCAGTGATTAATACGACTTTTCCATCTAAAACACCCATATAAAAATCTCCATAAAAAATAAAATAGTTATAATATACTCTAAAGAAATCAGATATATATCATCTTATAATGGTCGATTTAAGTAAAGTTTTAAAAGAAGCTGAAGCTGTTAACTCTGAGAGTCATGACGGATATCCTCCAGTAGAAAAATGGAACCCTGATCATTGTGGGGATATAGGATTAGAAATAAAAAGCGATGGAACATGGTTTTACATGAACTCTCCTATTGGAAGGGAAAGAATAGTAAATCTCTTTTCCCGAATATTGAGAAAAGAAGAGGATGGAAGTTACGTACTTGTCACGCCAGTCGAAAAAATTTTTATTGATGTTGAAGATGTTCCCTTTATTGCAACTTATGTTGATATTGTGGATAAAGGTAAATCTTGTAATCTTAAGTTTCATACAAATGTTGGCGACACTGTAATAGCTTGTGAAGATTACCCTATAAGAGTTGAGATAGATAAAAAGACAATGGAACCAAAACCTTATGTTTTAATAAGGAGTGATCTAGAGGCTAAAATATATAGATCGGTATTTTATGAGTTAGTCGATATCGCTGAAGATCATAATGGAAAATTTGGAGTTTGGTCCGGAGGTTGTTTTTTTCCTTTCATGGATTCAAAAGAGTTAAATAAAATATGAAAGATAATGAATGGAAAAAAAAGATTGCTGATGCGGTCGATAAAAACCCTCCATCAGAAGAGACATTGAATTTCAATCCCGGTATTAAAAGTGACTATGATTTGATAGACGAAAGAAAAAATCGTGTTCTTCCCGAAAAACTTGAGCTAGCATCAGTTTTGGTAGGTATTATAGATATGGAAGCACCACATGTTTTGTTAACCAAAAGATCTGCTTATTTGAAAGAACATCCTGGACAAGTAGCTTTCCCCGGAGGAAAGGTTGATAATAATGAAGATGTTACAGATGCCGCTATTAGAGAAGCAAGAGAAGAAGTTGGTATTTTAAAAAATGAAATTTCTATTTGCGGTTATTTAGATACCTATGAGACCGGAACAGGTTACCGTATTCTACCTGTAGTTGGATTTATTACTAATCCCTATACAGAAATAAATAATTCACGTGAGGTGTCTGAAGTATTTAAAGTGCCCCTTAGATTCCTTATGGACGAAAGGAATCACAAATTAGAATCTTCATATTGGAAAGGAGCGGTTAGAAAATATTATACTATACCTTATAATAATTATTATATTTGGGGAGCAACTGCTGGCATGTTAAGAAATTTGTTTGAAAGGCTCAAAAAAAATTGATACGACTTCTTTTCCATATTGGTTTATTTTTAATTCCGTTTATTGTCTATATTATGTGGATATTGCTTTCTAATGGAGAATTCACTAAGACGCGAACATTTTGGGTTACAATCATTTCCTTACTAATTTTAAGTTCTAGTCTAATTTTTTCTTCTTTTTTCAACAAAATACCAAATGATCTGGAATATGTTCCTCCGCAGATAATAAATGATGAGTTAAAACCTGGTCATTTTGAAAAAGCTAATGATTGAAAAGTACAAAAATTCGTCTCTAAATCATCCGAACTCAAAAATGATTATGCAACTCCTTAATCAAGATGAAGAGGCAGCAAAATATGTTGGAGGATGTGTAAGGGATGCATTATTAAAACTTGAGACTTTGGACATAGATATTGCAACTAAACATGAACCTCAAGAGATTATCAAAATTTTATCGACAAAAGAAATTAAAGTTATAGCTCCTGGGCTCAAACACGGGACAATTACAGCAATTATTGATGATTTAACTTTCGAGATAACAACTTTAAGAAGAGATAAATCCACAGACGGTAGATACGCTGAAGTTGAATATACCAATGATTGGTTGATTGATGCGGAGAGAAGAGATTTTACCATTAACGCTATTTATATGAGTCAAGATGGAGAAATTTTTGATCCTTTTAATGGGGTTGAGCATCTAAAAAAACAGGTAATTAATTTTATTGGTGATACAAATGAAAGAATAAATGAGGATCATCTTAGAATTCTGAGATTTTTTAGGTTCTCAAGCAACTATGGCAATGCAATTAGTAAAAAAACGTTAAATATTGTCAAAAAACATAAAGATAAAATCACTACTCTGTCACCCGAAAGAATTCAAAAAGAATTTTTTAAAATTTTGTCTTCAAATAATTCTTTTAAAACTATTGTTGAAATGAAAAAGATAGGCCTTCTAGATATAATTTACTCTGGTGAAGTTGTTACAGATAGCCTTGAAAGAATGATAAATATAGATGAAGAGAATTTTTTTGACGTAGATACTTTTTTGAGATTTTTCATTTTAATGCCTAAAGCCCACAATCTATCCTCAAATTTAAAGCTTTTTAGATTCTCAAACAAAGACAAAAAGCGGATTGATACATTATTAAAAAATAAGAATCAGGTAAAAAGCTATTTGTCTGTTAAGGAAGTAAGAAAATTCCTTTACCTATTTGGGTCCAATAACTTTATTGATCTAATAAGAATTTCTTGGTCGGAAGATAAAAAGATTTCAAATTCAACACATTGGAGAGCGCTCCTTGCAATGGCAAGTTCTTGGGAAATACCAGCTTTACCGATAAAAGCTAGAGATGTGATGTTGTCAGGGGTACCTGAAGGCCCAATTGTAGGAGAAATTTTGGACGAATTAGAGAAATGGTGGATTGATTCCGATTTTATCGACGATAAACATTCCCTTATCGAAAGAATGAGGTCAATTGTAAGGGCTAAGATATGATGATCAATTATGTCGCATCCCCAACTATTTTCTTTACTTTCTAATCAAGATAAACGATACAATCTTACGATTCTTAATTTTTTAGGAGTTTGAATGTCTGACATCCCTGAAGATGATAAGCCCTCAAGAAGAGATTTTTTATATATAACCACAGGGACTTTTGGTGCCGTTGGTGCAGCTGCAATGGTTTGGCCATTAGTCGATCAAATGAACCCTGACTCCTCCGTAAAAGCTTTATCTAGTATAGAAGTTGATATTTCTGAAGTTCCTGAGGGAGGATTCCTAAAGGTAGCCTGGAGAGGTAAGCCAGTTTATATAAGACGTAGAACAACTGAAGAAATAATAAGAGCTGAGTCTGAGGATAAAGAAGATCTGCCTGATCCTCAGAATGATGCTGATAGAGTTAAGAAGAAAGAATGGCTAGTTGTTGTAGGTGTATGCACACATTTGGGTTGCATTCCAATTGCCGATCGAGGGGATTATGATGGGTGGTTTTGTCCATGCCATGGATCGCATTATGATATTTCCGGCAGAATAAGAAAAGGACCAGCTCCAACTAATCTCGAGATTCCTCCTTATGAATTTGCCAGTGATACTGTCATAAAGATCGGATAGTGAGTATGAATAACGATTACGAATATATTCCAAAAAACAGTTTTACTAGATGGTTGGATACACGTTTGCCAATCCTCAGGTTTACAAATGAGCACATTTTACAATTCCCTACACCAAAAAATTTAAACTATTTCTGGACTTTTGGTTTTATCCTGACTTTCTTCTTAATCACTCAGATTATAACAGGAGTAATACTGGCAATGCATTATGCGCCAAATTCGTTACTAGCCTTCGATAGTATTGAACACATTATGCGTGATGTTAATTATGGCTGGTTGATTAGGTACGCACATTCAAACGGTTCCTCGATGTTCTTTCTTGCGGTTTATATTCATATGTTTAGAGGTTTGTATTATGGCTCTTATAAAGAACCAAGGGAGGTCTTATGGATCCTTGGCTGTATCATTTACTTCCTTATGATTGTTACTGCTTTTATGGGATACGTTTTACCTTGGGGACAAATGAGTTATTGGGCAGCCACTGTGATTATAAATTTGGTTGGTACACTGCCTATAATTGGGGATTCATTAACGCAACTTTTGCTAGGAGGGTTTGCCGTTGATAACCCAACTTTAAACAGGTTTTTCAGTTTACATTATTTAATACCATTTATAATTTTTGGATTGGTACTTTTACACATATGGTCGCTCCATGTGCCAGGTAATAACAATCCAACAGGGGTATCGGTTCAAGGAAAGCAGGATACTGTAGCTTTTCACCCATATTATACTGTCAAAGATTTCTTTGCTTACGTAGTTTTCTTGTTGTTATTCTGCTATTTTATTTTTTACAATCCTAATGCTTTAGGACACCCTGACAATTACATTGAAGCTGATCCTATGTTAACACCCGCTCATATCGTTCCAGAATGGTATCTCCTTCCTTTCTATGCAATTTTACGTGCTGTTCCGGACAAGTTATTTGGAGTTTTACTGATGTTTGGGTCTATAGTCGTTCTATTCTTTTTGCCATGGCTTGACACAATGAAAGTCAGATCGGCTCGTTATCGTCCATTCTACAAGATGTTCTTCTTCATATTTGTTTTAGATTGTCTTTTGTTGGGGTATTTGGGAGCTCAGGTTCCTGAAGGTGTCTATCTTCTGTTATCAAGGGTTTCTACATTTTATTATTTTGCTTTCTTTATTTTAATTATGCCCGCTCTAAGTCGATTGGAAAGGCCTAATCCCATGCCAATAGGAATTTCCAATCCAGCTTTAGAACAAAATGCAAGGCTGGATTAGATGAAAAATACAATTATGAAAAATATTTCTAAAATCTTATTAATTCTATTTTCTATCTTATTTTTATACGGGACATCGTACGCATCTGACGATGTTAACCAAAAAACACATAAGATTTTAAAACCTGGATTTTCTTTTGAAGGGCCTTTTGGTGTTTTTGATAGATCTGAATTAAGAAGAGGTTATCAGGTATATTCGGAGGTATGTTCCTCATGTCACAGTATAGATCAGCTTTCCTTTCGAAATTTGATTCAAGAAGGAGGTCCTGAGTTTAGTGAAGAAGAAACAAAAAGGATTGCTTCACAATACACAATTTCGGATAGATACGATGATTATGGAGAATTAGTTGAAAGAAAACGTTTGTTGAGCGATAGATTTCCTTCGCCTTTTCCAAATAAGAAGGCCGCTATGTTTGCAAATAATGGTTCTTATCCTCCAGATTTATCATTAATAGTAAAAGCTAGAGTGGGTGGTCATAACTATATATATTCTTTACTTTCTGGATATGAAGAAACAATTCCAGAAGGCTTAGAAGTTTCAGGTACATTAAGTTATAACCCATGGTATCCCGGATCAGCAGGTATTGCTATGATGCAACCCCTTTACGATGACCTTATAGAATATTCTGATGGAACTCCCGCTACAATTGACCAAATGGCTTACGATGTTACAGTCTTTCTGTCTTGGGTATCTGAGCCTGAATTAGAGGCTAGGAAAAAAATGGGTTTTGTGGTTATAGGTTTTTTAATCATTTTTGTATTTTTGATGTATCTTTCGACGCGGAGGTTATGGAAGGAAGTACATTAACTAAACATTAAAACGGAAATTTAATACATCTCCATCCTTTATTTGATATTCTTGACCTTCGGCTCTAAGTTTTCCACTTTCTTTGGCCTTTGTTAGGCTACCCTCCTTAATTAGGTCGTTATAGTTTATCGTTTCTGCTCTTATAAACCCTTTTTCAAAGTCGGAATGTATTTTACCCCCTGCTTTAGGAGCTAAAGAACCAGATTTTATTGTCCATGCTCTAGTTTCTTTTGGTCCTGATGTAAAAAAAGTAATAAGATTTAGAATTTGATAACCTTGTTTGATTAGTTTGCTTAATCCAGATTCACTTAATTTCAATGAATTTAAGAATTCTTCTTGCTCCTTAACTGGTAGTGAAGATATTTGGCTTTCTATATTAGCTGAAATGTTAATTGTTTCGATATTATCCTTCGAAAATTTTTTTTTAACCCTTTTGCTAAATTCATTACCGTTTAAAAGACTATCTTCACCTATATTGCAAACGTACAAAGTCTTTTTATCAGTGAGCAAATTGAATTCATGAAAATGTTTTAATGATTTTTCATCAAGATTTTTTTTGTCATAAGGATTCCCAAAATTAAGAGAGTTTAGAACTTTTTCAATCAAAAATAATTTTTCTTTGGCTTCCTTGTCGCTTCCTCTAGATTTTTTTTCCAATACATGAATTCTTTTTTCTAGGTTTTCTATATCAGCCAAAAGCAATTCAGTGTTAATTATCTCTATATCCTTTATTGGATCAATCTCACCATTAACATGAGAAATATTTTTATCTGAAAAACATCTAACAATATGAGCAATGGCATCGACTTCTTTAATGTTCGCTAAAAATTTATTACCTAATCCTTCTCCCTTTGAAGCTCCCTCGACCAATCCAGCAATATCAACGAAAGTTAATCTTGCTGGTATAATAATTTTTGAAGAATTCATTAGTGATAGTTCTTCTAGTCTTTCATCAGGGACATCAACTTCACCAATGTTTGGTTCAATAGTACAGAATGGATAATTTTCAGCTTGAGCAATCGATGTTTTTGTTAAAGCATTAAATAAGGTTGATTTTCCAACGTTTGGAAGTCCAATTATACCACATCGAAATCCCATATTTTTATTTTAAACTTGATTGAAATTTTTTTATTTCACCGTTAATAATTAATTCAAAATTTTTAGCAAGTTTGTTTAAGATTTTTTCAAATTCAGCACTCTCATTACTAGTAAAATCTCCTAATACATGATTATTAACTTTTTCTTTATCTCCTGGATGGTTAATGCCTATCCTAATTCTAAAGTAATTGTTTCCTATATTTTCATCTAAAGATGAAAGCCCATTATGACCCGCGCTGCTACCACCTTTTTTAACTCTTATGTCACCAAATGAAAGATCCATTTCATCATGAAAAACAATAATTCTATTAGGGCTTATCTTATAAAAATTAGAAGCTTCTCTAACTGCTCTTCCAGATTCATTCATAAATGTTTGTGGTTTAAAGGAAATTAATTTTCTTTCATTTAATGAACCCATAGAAGTTCTTCCAAGGAATTTAGTTCTACTTCTTCCGAATTTATAAAAGTTTGTTATGTAGTCGAGAGCAATAAAGCCTACGTTATGTCTGTTGCTCTTGTATTTTTCTCCGGGATTTCCTAGTCCTACAAGAAGTATGATTTCTTCTATAGTTGACAAAATTTTATCCTATTCCTTGTTGTCATCTTCTCTAGTTTTCTCAGTGTTTTCATTTGATTTATCTTCATCATCAACTCCACTCTCTTCTTCTCCTTCTCCTTCTTCTCCTTCTTCTCCTTCTTCTCCTTCTTCTCCTTCTTCTCCTTCAATGACCTCTGGTTCTTCTTCTTGAATTGCAGCTGTAACACTTGCAATAGTAATATCTCTGTCAGTAATTGTTGAAACAACTCCTTCTGGTAATTTAATATCTGACAAGTGGACACTTTCACCAATCTCAAGTCCTGCAATACTGACATCAATACTTGAAGGAATTTCGGTCGCAGGGCAATCGAGTTCGATGGTATAACGAGAAACGTTTAATACCCCACCGCGTTTAATACCTGGTGAGTCATCTTCGTCTATAAAATTAACCTGAATCTCTACTGATACTCTCGCATCAACAGCCAAGCGTAACATATCGATATGGATTAGAGTGTCTTTAATCGGATCAACTTGTATTTCTTTGGGTATTACTTTGATTGTTTCTCCATTATTTAATTCCAGATCGAGGAGGGTGGTTAACAATCTACCAGTGTTATATAGCTTTGATGCTTCTATAGAATTGATGTTAACCGATATAGGGTCTTTTTTATCTCCATAAACTATACAGGGAATTAGACCTTCATTCCTTGAAGATCTCGCAGAAGATTTACCCACATTTTCTCTTAAAGAGGCTTTTAATTCGTTTGTTTCTGCCATAATGCTCTTAAAATCTTATAGTAATATTAATAAAAAATTCTCAAAGGGCTTATAACCTTACTTTCGAAGCAAAGCAAGCTAATCGAACAAACTTGATACAGATCTTTCTTTAGAAATTCTCTTTATAGCTTCCCCCAAAAGAGGAACAACACTTACTGTTTCAATCTTTTCGGAATTCTTTACTTCTTCAGATTCCTCTATTGTGTCAGTAATAATTAATTTTTTAAGAGAAGAATCATTTATTCTTTCTATAGCCTCACCAGATAATACTCCATGAGTTACATAAGCATAAACTTCTACCGCCCCTGAGTCCATTAGTGCTTGGGCAGCATTACAAAGAGTACCGGCAGAATCAACTATATCATCTACTATAAAGCAAGATCTTTTCTTAACATCACCAATAATATTCATAACCTCAGATACCCCTGCCTTTTCACGTCTTTTATCAACTATTGCTAAATCACTTTCAATACGACTAGCAATCGTTCTTGCTCGCTCAACCCCTCCCGCGTCAGGAGAAACAACTATGCTATCATTTCCTTTTATTTTTTTCTTTATGTCATGTGTCAAAATGGGCGCAGAAAAAAGATTATCTGTAGGTATATCGAAGAAACCTTGAATCTGACCTGCATGAAAATCCATACTTAAAACTCGATTTGCGCCTGATTTCTCAATTAAATTTGCAACCAATTTTGCAGAAATTGGTGTTCTTGGGCCCGACTTCCTATCTTGTCTTGCATAACCATAATACGGCACAACAGCAGTTATCCTTTTTGCCGAAGCCCTTTTCATAGTATCAATAAGAATTAGAAGTTCCATTAAATTGTCATTAGCTGGAAAAGAAGTCGATTGAATTATAAAAACGTCTTCACCCCGGACATTCTCATTCATTTCAACAAAGATCTCTTTATCGGCAAATCTTTTAACATCACAATCTGCTAATGTCGTGTCTAAGTATTTTCCAATATTTGACGCTAGGGACCTATTCGAGTTACCACATACTAGTTTCATTTTATCAATCCGTTAGCCCTTATTAGCAGGGCTTTTGCTACTAATCAAATCCTTCTGGAATAAAATTATTTTTTGGAAATAATGCCATTACTTTAAAAAGTTCACCCATATATTTTTTTTTGATAAGTCTATTTAATCCACAAGTAAGATTATTTCTTGTTTGTGTATCATTATTTGATTCTAATAAATTCTCCAGCCTAGATAATGCACCTAAATTTAGAAGGAAATTTCTTTGAGTGGTTGGACCATTACTTTTTAAATAATTTTTTTTACACAATTCTTTGACTGCTGAGAAGTTAATATGTGCTGTAATATCTGCCTTGCCGGGATTCTCTAGTGGGTCTACATATTTATGGTTTTGTACAGCTTGAAGAGTATCTCCAGATCCGTATGAATAACCATAATCTATAACAAGCGCGACTCCTCCATTTGCATTTAAAATTTTGGATAACTTTTTGATAAAACTCTCTAGACCTATGTTTACCTCATAAAAGTCTTCTGTAATAAGCCTGTCCAATCCATAATCGTAAAGAAAATTAGGATTTTCTGGGTTTAAATAGCAATATTTAAAGGTGTCGTTTTCAACATCAACACATACCTCTTTCCAGACTCCCTTTTGTTTCATAAATTGCTTAATTGGGAGTGCATCTAAAAATTCGTTAAGAATAAAGAAAGTTGGTTTCTCTGGGATCTCATTAATATCCGTATAATGGTCAGCTATTGGAAGGCATTTTTTTTGTTCCTTTATGAGATAGGGATTAATATCAATAAAAATATATGAGAAATATTTATTACCTATTGTTCTCTCTATATCTTTTAATAAAGTACCCTTTCCTCCACCCACATCAACGATTTGATAAGAGTTCCCATAGTTGAATTTTGAGCATGAATTCTTTATCCACAACGCTATGATTTCTCCAAATATTTGAGAGATCTCAGGAGAAGTTATAAAATCACCCTGAGCGCCTATGGGATTTTGATTTTTATAATAACCATATTCATTGTCATTAAGGGACATACCCATAAATTTTGAAACACTGATAGGCCCCGTCTCATATATTTTTTTTTTAATTTTTTCTTTTAGTGTGCTCATTTCTTTCTCAAAGAAAAGTAAACTATTATTATTCCTGATAGCATAGGAATAGAAAGCAATGTTCCCATTGTAAAATATTCAAAGATATATCCTATGTGAGCATCTGGTTCTCTAAATCTTTCAATAATTATTCTAAATAAGGCGTACAATGAAAGAAATACACCACTAATAAATCCTGAGTTATTCAAAAATCCTTTTCTTAGAAGTGTATTCAAAATTACTAATAACAGTATTCCTTCAAAGAAAGCTTCATACAGTTGACTTGGATGGCGAGGTAACGGACCCGCATTGGAAAAGACAACACCCCAAGGTTTCGATGTAATAGTTCCCCATAATTCTGAGTTTATAAAATTTGCTATTCTTCCAAAAAATAAGCCTATAGGCACTACCGAACAAACTATATCGCCTAAGGAAAAAATAGAAATTTTATTTAAACGAGCATAAAAGAATATAGCAAGAATTACCCCAAGAGCACCCCCATGAAAAGACATACCGCCCTTCCAAATAGCAACAACGTTTAAAGGATTGACTAGAATTAAAGAAGGATCATAAAAAACAACATAACCAAACCTTGCCCCAAAGATTATTCCTAAAACGATCCAAAAAAATATTTCATCAATATTTTGTATAGTGATGTTTTGTGTGTTTGATATATTAAATTTTTTTACTATCCATTTAGCGTAAAATAATCCAAGCAGCATACCTGTTAAGTATGCCAATCCATACCATCTTATTTCTATTGGTCCCAATGAGAATGCCACCGGATCTATATTAAGTACTGTATCTAGCATCTTTCTTAGAGTTTATAATATTACAAAAAAACATAAAAAAGTTCGTTTTTTTATATATCTATATACAACTACTTGTAGTATATTGCCTATGTATAAATACTATATATTGACTTAGGAAGACAATGTCTCTAGCTGAACAGAATAATTATGACGATCCTTTGGATAGTATAGAGATGATAGCAAGCCTTAATGATTGGACCTTTGAAAGATCTGGAAAAGAAATTTCAATTATTGCTAAAGGAAAGTGGGCAGATTACCAAATTTCTATTTCCTGGTTGGATAATTTTCAAGGATTAAGTTTAGTTTGCGGATTTGATTTAAGATTTAACAAAAGTTTCGAAAATAAAATTCTTCTACTAGTCTCTTCAATAAATTCTCGACTATGGTTGGGTCATTTCGATATTTGGCTTAAAGAAGGTTTGGTTCTATATAGAAACACTTCTTTCTTTGAAAAAAATAAAACTTCCTATAAATATATTGAAACTATGATCAATGACGCGTTAGACTCTTGCGATCGTTTTTTTCCAGCCTTTCAATACGTTTTATGGGCTGGAAAATCATCAGAAGAAGCTCTTTCCTCAGTGCTTTTCGAAACAAGAGGCGAAGCTTAAGCTGTTAAAAATATGAGTGAGAATAGAATCCTATTTATTGGTTGCGGGAAAATGGGCGGCAGCCTTCTAAAGGGAATTCTTAGAAGTGATGAGTTTCTTAAAAAGATAGATATAGTTGAACCAAATCCTCAGAAATTACTTTTAGATTTGGTTGAGTCTGAAGATATTAATATTTACCAAGATATAAAAGAAATCATGACCTTCGATTACAATACTTACTTAATAGCTACGAAACCACAGATTCATGAAAAGATATTTTCTCAGCTTAAGGATAAGGTTTCAGGTAATAATGATCTGCTAATAATTTCTATTTTAGCTGGTGTGACTACACTGAAGATAAAGAATCTTTTGGGAGATTTGCCAATTGTAAGAACAATGCCTAACTTAGCGGTTTCGGAGGCAAGTGGAATGTCAGCGTTATTTGCAAATCGTCATGTAAATTCTAAAGATAAAAAAACATCTTCGATAATTTTTGGGTCAGTTGGTGAATATATTTGGGTTAAAGATGAAGAAATCTTAGACGTTATTACTGCAATATCAGGATCTGGCCCTGCTTATTATTTTTATTTAACTGAGTGCTTATGTAAGATTGCAGTTGAGTTGGGTATAGATAAAGAATCGGCGTTATTGATTACTCGGCAAGTGGCCATAGGTTCTGGCGATATCATAAGGGCCTCCAAAGATTCTCCCCTAACTCTTAGGAAAAATGTAACCTCTAAAGGCGGAACTACTGAAGCAGCTTTCAAACAGATTATTAACGAAAATGAGGATTTCTACAATATCCTTATGAACGCTGTAAAAAACGCCATTAAAAAGAGCCATGAATTAAGTTAAATTAATTAACAATATTTCTTGGGAATTCCAAACTTACTTTTAAACCCCCAAGATGGCTTTTAGATAATTTCATTTGCCCCCCATGATTGTTGGTTATGTCTTGAGAAATAGACAATCCCAATCCAGACCCTGAAATATTCTGATTCCTAGCAAGATCAAGCCTTTGGAAGGGTTTAGTAGCCTGCTCATAATCTTTCTCGTTTATTCCTGGGCCATCATCTTCAATTAAAATCTGTATTAGATTTTCACTGTTATTTAAAGTTACAACTACTTTATTTCCATATGCGCAGGCATTATTAATTAGGTTAGATATACATCTTTTCATTGCAATTAATTTGCATTCGAAAGGAAATTCATCTGACGAATTATTATGAAAAATAATTTTTTCTGTATCATCTTTCTTGATATTTATTATTTCTTCAACAATTCCTTTAAGTTGAACCTTCCTTATGTCCTCGCTAGTTACTCCTTGAGCGAAGTCAAGGTATGTTTCCAACATTTTTTGCATTTCATTAACGTCATTTAATAACTCATTATTATTCGAATCATTTGGTAACATCTCAATTTGGAGTTTTAATCTTGTAAGGGGTGTCCTCAAGTCATGACTAACACCTGCTAGCATTAGTGTCCTTTGTTCCATAAATCTCTCTATTCTTTCTTGCATTTTAAGATATGCTTCAGCCGCTCTTCTGACTTCAGCCGCACCTGAAGGTTTCAAATCTTCTGTTTTCATTCCTAATCCAAATTGATGAGCTGCTTTTGAAAGTTTTTCAATAGGTTTAATTTGTTGTCTCATAAACATTATTGCTACGGATAATAGCAACAAAGAAGATATAACCATCCACACTAAAAAAATATGACTATTTGTTGCATATACATTTCTTCTCGGTAATAGGAATTGATAAAGTCCTTCTCCATCTTCAATCTGAACTATGACCTGTTTTTCTAGTGTATGAGCATCAATCCAAAAATTGCTTTCTAACCTCATTGATAATTCTTCACCTAGAGTATTTTCAACTAGATTTAGAGGTTTTGGGGCATCATCTTTAATTTTCTGATTTGGAATAAATGTAATGTTCATATTATAATAGTTCTTAGAAACTTCTTTTATTTTAGAAAAGTCTATAGTGTCCTTTATATCTAAAAAAGAAACAATTTCAGAAGCAACTGCGGAAGATAATTTCCTTGTAACAAGCTGCCAATGTCTGTCTAAAAAAACAAAAGTGAGTATTCCTTGAAGCAGAACTATCGGCACTATTATGATAAGAAGTGATCTTGAATAAAGACCCTCAGGCATAAATTTTTTTAAATTAGAAAAAAAGGAAGGAAATATTTTCATTATCTATCAGGTCTCAGTATATAACCCTCACCACGTACGGTTTGTAACCAGATTGGCATTCGAGGATCTTTCTCTATTTTTCGTCTAAGTCTATTAATTCCAACATCTACAGACCTTCCGGGTTCATCAACCCCCGCTAATTTTTCTCTATTCAAAGGCTGCCCAGGACTTTTAGCCAATGCTATTAAAAGATTCATTTCTCTGTCTGTTAAATACATTCTTTCTCCTGATAGGGTCAGTTCTCTTTTTTCAATATTCAAGATGAAGTCTCCAAAATATATTTCGTTTTCAATGTTTTCTTCAATCGTTGACCTTTTTAAAACTGAAAGTATTCTCAATAATAGTTCTTTTGGATTGAAGGGTTTTGTTAGATAATCATCTGCTCCCAATTCTAATCCTTCTATCTTGGATTCTGTACCAGATTTAGCCGTTAAGAGTATAATTGGTGTCTGAGAATTATCACGTATTTCTCTAGTTAATATTAGTCCATCATCTCCAGGCATCATTATATCCAACACTATTAGATCAAACCTCATTAACTTAATTTTATTTCTAGCTTCCTCAGAGCCGCTTGCCGTAGATACAATAAATCCTTGGTTAATTAAATATTGTCTGAGAAGATTCCTAATCCTCTCATCATCATCCACGACAAGAAGGTTATAAGTTATATCTGAAATCATTTTGTCCTCTGGAAAATTATTCTAATATACTATCTAAAAGTTTGAAATAATTATGTTTACTTATTATCTACTATTGTATTAATTGATTAGGATTTATGGCATCATTTTATATTTAAATTTTTTTATGGAGATAGTGTTGAGTATTGATTCTATGGAAAATAGAGAAGGTTTTATATGGTTTGATGGGGAATTGATTGAGTGGAATAAAGCTCAATTACATTTATTAAGCCATGGATTGCACTATGCTAGCTCAGTTTTTGAAGGAGAGAGATCTTATTCAGGAAAGATATTTAAGTTAAAGGAACATACCGAAAGACTATTTGATTCTGCCAGACAATTGGATTTGAGAGTTCCTTTTTCTATTCAAGAAATTAATGACGCTTGCTACCAAACGTTGAAAAAAAACAACTTAAATGATGCATATGTGAGGCCAATTATCTGGAGAGGGGCCGAAACAATGGGCGTTTCTGCTCCAAATTCAAAGATTCATTGCGCTATAGCAGTTTGGGAATGGCCTTCCTATTTCAGTCCAGAAGACAAGCTTAAAGGAATAAGATTGACTCTATCGGACTGGAAAAGACCATCTCCAGAAACTATCCCTTGTCAAGCTAAGGCTGCTGGTCTTTATATGATCTGCACTCTTTCTAAGCAAGCGGCTGAATCAAAAGGTTATGACGATGCTCTTATGCTTGATTGGAGAGGTCAAGTAGCTGAAGCAACAGGAGCAAATATTTTTTTTATGAAGGAAAAAGAGATTCATACCCCCTTGCCGGATTGTTTTCTGAACGGAATTACTCGTAGAACAGTTATAGGTATTGCAAAAGAAAAAGGTTTTAAAGTTATCGAAAGAAAGGTTGAGTTAGAAGAATTAGATAATTTTGAGCAATGTTTTATTACAGGGACAGCTGCCGAAGTAACTCCAGTTTCTGTTATAGATGATTGCTCATTCTTTGTTGGAAACGAAATAAAAGAATTATCAGATACTTACATCGATTTAGTCAATAATTGGAATGGAGAATAACCCGCTTACGCGGTCTGCTTTACCCATTTTGAGTCTTTCTTAAAATGTTCTTTTTTCCAGAATGGGGCATTTGTTTTTAGATAATCGACAACAAATTGATTAGCTTTATAGGATTCCTTTCTATGATCAGAACATGTTACAACCATAACAATTGGTTCATTTGGATATAATTTTCCATATCTATGTATTAGATAACAAGCCTTTAAATCCCATTGTGCTTTGGCTTGATTCAAAGTTGATAGAAAAATTTTCTTTGCCATTTCATCATAATGTTCTATTTCCATAAATTGTAACTTATCATCTGAATATTCTCTTACAGAACCAATAAAAGAAACCATAGCTCCTGCCACTACTCTAGCTCTTATTTTTTCTACTATTTCTTTAGGATTAAATATTTCTTCTTGTATTATGACCTCAATCAATTTTTAACCCCCTGTTACAGGAGGAAATATAGCTATTTCTTGGCAGTCTTTAAAATTAAAATCATTGCCGACATACTCTTGGTCGCATGCAACATGAATTTTATTTATGTCATTCAATGCGTGATTATACTCTTCACCCAATGTGGTTAAATAAAACAAAAGTTGTTCGATAGTTGAGATATTGTCTGGAATATCAACTTTCTCTGTTTTTTTTCCTATTATTTCTCGTATTTTGGCGAAATAAATTATTTTCACACCTTTTCCTTCTTATAAAAACTTACAACCTTACAAATATAATTAAATCCTGTAAAAATCGATAAAATACTAGCTAACCAAATAAAAATTACACCCACGATAAGTGGCAAATTATTAATCCAAATAGGAAAACTTAAAATTGGGAATGAAAGAGACAGCAGCAATGATGACACTGCTATTAATTGACTGGCTGTTTTCCATTTTGACAATTTAGTAACCTCGAGAATTAAATCGTTGGATTTTAGACTTTCTCGCAATCCTGAAACAAGTATTTCTCGAAATATTATAATTATAGAAGGAAAATAAATAAGTATGTGATTAAAATTAATTAATATAGGAACCAACGTAAGAATAACTAGGAGTTTATCGGCTACAGGATCTAGGATTCTTCCTATCTCACTTTCTTGACTCTTTTTTCTCGCAATCCATCCATCTAAGAAATCTGAAAGGGCCGCTAAGATAAAGAGAATAAAGGAAACGAAATAAACTATTTTAACATCAAGCAATAAAAAATCAGACCTACCCATAAAAATAAAACAGGGGATAAATATTGCAATAAAGATTCTGGAAAATGTAAGTATATTTGCTAGCATAGTGCTTTATTAAATTAATTTAATTCATTAAACCAGTTATAAATGTTTTCAGCAGTATTTTTTGAGATTCCCTCAACATGAGTTAATTCAGAGATCTTGGCTTTTCCGATAGCCTTAGCCGAGCCAAATGAATTTAATAGTGCTCTTTTTCTTTTGGTTCCTATTCCTGGTATTTCATCTAGAGGATTAAACATAATGGCTTTATTTCTTTTCAATCTATGGGTTCCAATAGCAAATCTGTGAGCTTCGTCACGTAATCTTTGTAGATAAAATA
>CAJWUE010000024.1:0-19529 GCA_913047775.1 uncultured Rhodobiaceae bacterium | reverse complement strand
TAGGGAAAAAATAGACCTAAAAAAAATTACTGATATGAAAGTAAATATACTTTTAATACACATTAAATTTTAAGTTACTGAAAATAAAAGATTATTTATAATTTTATTCTTTATAAATTTTACTTTTTTTAACTTCCCATTTTAAGTGTTCGCCTCCGTCTAACGTAATCATCTGCCCTGTGAATGAATAGGAAAAAATTATGAAATCAACCGCCATATTTATTTCTTCCAGATTTGGTCCTTTTCGAAGTGGAAGAGACTGAATTTGTTTAATAAAATCATTATTTGTTTGTCTTGAATTTTTTAATGTGGGGCCCGGTCCCAATGCACATACTCGAACCTTAGGGCTAAAGGTTTGAGCAAGGGTTTTAGTTAAATACCATAAAGAATTTTTAGATGCATAATATGAAATAAAATCGGGTCTATTATTTAGAACGCCTTGATCAACAATATTTATTATTACACCTGACTCGTTTTTTGAGAGTGAATTGTAGAAATATTTTGATAAAAATAATGGAGCTTTAACGTTAATTTCTATATTCCGATTCCAATCGTATTCTTTTAATTTAGCAATATTATCTCTCTCAAAAATTGAAGCGTTGTTAATTAATAAACTTAAGTCCCCATATTTTTTTTTAATTCTTGGAATAAGCTCTTTAACATGTTTTTCCTTACTTAAATCTGCCTTTATTATTTCTGCAGACCCTCCTAATTTAATTATTTTTTTTCTTAATTGAATAGCGGCTTTTTTATTAGTATTAAAATGAATAATGACATTCCATCCGGATTTTGCTAGATGTTTTGATATAGATGCGCCAATCCTTTTTGCTCCACCTGTTACCAATGCTGTACCAGGCTCAGTACTTTTACTATCCTTTTTTATCAAAATTATTTCCTTTTTCTTCTCTTTTGGTTTGAAGAATTTCTAATCATAGGGTCGTTAAAGAATTTTAAAGATGTTTCTTCCAATCTCCTAATTTCGTCTCTAATTTTTGTAGCATTTTCAAAATCTAAATCTTCGGCAAATCTTATCATTTTCTGGTTTAGTTCTTTTAAGTGACTTTCTAGATTATTTCCCATTAACATATCATCATCAAAAAATTCTGGGGTTTCTATTGAAATATGATCTTTTGCATACACACTACTAAGAATATCTTTTATATTTTTCTTAATAGAACGAGGACTTATACCGTTTTTTTCATTATATGATTTCTGTATTTCTCTTCTTCTTTCTGTTTCATTAAGGGCTCTTTCTATAGAGCCAGTCATTTTATCGGCATATAATATTACCCTTCCATCTATATTTCTCGCAGCTCTTCCGATTGTCTGAATTAAAGATGTTTCAGATCTCAAGAATCCTTCTTTATCAGCATCTAATATAGCCACTAATGAACATTCAGGAATATCAAGCCCTTCTCTTAGTAGATTTATTCCTACCAAAACATCAAATAGACCACTTCTAAGGTCCCTTAATATTGCAATCCTTTCTAGAGTATCAATATCAGAGTGCAGATAACGAACTTTGATATTTTGTTCGTTCATATATTCAGTAAGGTCCTCAGCCATCTTTTTTGTTAAGACAGTTACAAGTACTCTTTGGCCCTTTTTGGATACTTGATTGCATTCGAAGATTAAATCATCTACTTGATTAGTGGCAGGACGAACAATGCACTTAGGATCCATCAATCCTGTGGGACGTATTATCTGTTCTACAAAAGACCCCTCAGTTTCATTCAGTTCCCAAGGACCAGGAGTAGCAGATACAAAAACGCTTAAGGGTCGCATTGCATTCCATTCCTCAAATTTTAGAGGTCTGTTGTCGATACATGAGGGCAATCTAAATCCATATTCTGATAGAGTAGATTTCCTATTAAAATCCCCTCGATACATTCCTCCTAACTGAGGAACTGAGACGTGACTTTCATCTACAAAAATTAGTGCATTTTCTGGAAGATACTCAAATAATGTAGGTGGTGGTTCCCCAGGTTTCCTCCCGGTTAGATATCTTGAATAATTTTCAATCCCAGAACAAATTCCGGTGACTTCCATCATCTCAAGATCAAAATTAGTTCTTTGCTCTAGCCTTTGCATTTCTAGTAATTTATTTGATTCTTCGAGCTCTTTTAATCTCTTCCGAAGATCTTTTTTTATTTCTTTTGCTGCTTGTTGAAGGGTAGGGCGGGGAGTGACATAATGAGAATTTGCGTATAACTTTATGTGATCAAGATCTCGAGTTTTTTTTCCTACAAGAGGATCATATTCTCCAATATTTTCTACCACTTCGCCCCATAAAGATATTCTCCATATTCTATCTTCCAGATGAGCAGGCCAAATTTCAATAGAATCGCCTCTTACTCTAAAGGTACCGCGAGTGAAGTTCGTATCGTTTCTTTCATATTGAAGGTTTACAAGTTTTCTAAGTATTTGCTCACGGGAGAGCTCATCATCTTTAGAAACGAATAGAGTCATATTTGAGTAGGTTTCTACAGAACCAATGCCATAGATACATGATACCGAACAAACTATTACAACATCATCCCTTTCTAAAAGGGATCGTGTTGCAGAGTGCCTTAACCTATCTATATGTTCATTGATAGATGAATCTTTCTCAATATAGGTATCAGTTTTTGGAACATATGCCTCAGGCTGATAATAATCGTAGTATGAAACAAAATATTCCACTGCATTTTCGGGGAAGAAATCTTTGAATTCCCCATATAATTGGGCAGCTAACGTTTTATTTGGTGCTAAAACTAGCGCTGGTTTTTGTGTTTTCTCAATAATTTTTGCCATCGCAAAGGTTTTACCAGATCCTGTTACCCCCAATAGAACTTGTGATTTTTCATTTTTATTAATGCCATTTACTAGCGATTTAATTGCTTCAGGCTGATCGCCAGCAGGATTAAATTCTGAAACTAATTTAAACTTTATTCCAGCTTCGAGTTCTTTTTTAGGTAGATTATTCCCTATAAGTGCATTTCCCCATAAAGGGTCTATATCTGGTTCTGGAAAAGAATTTACCATCTTCAAATTAGTTCTTCGCAAAATTCCTTAATTCTCTCGCATGCTACCTTTAAATTTTCTAATGAAGTTGCGTAGGAGATTCTGAAATAAGGAGAAAGACCAAACGCTTCACCTGGTACAACACTGACTAATTTTTCTTTTAGTAGTAACATTGAAAAAATACTATCATTCTTGATGATTGAACCTTCTTTATATTTCTTTCCTATAATTCCCGAACATGATGGATAAACATAAAATGCTCCTTTAGGTTCTAAACATGTGATTCCTTTGCAATCATTTAATGATTTAACTATATAGTCTCTTCTTTCTTCAAAAGCAGTTAACCATTCTTTCAAGAAATCATCTGAACCGTTCAAAGCTTCAACCGCTGCCCATTGACTTATTGAGGAGGGATTAGAAGTAGATTGCCCCATGAGTTTTCTCATAGAATCAATAATTTCTTTTGGAGCTCCACAATACCCAATTCTCCATCCTGTCATTGAGTGAGATTTAGAAACCCCATTCATTGTTAGTGTTCTAGAAAATAAATCTTCATGAATTTGAGCAATTGTTACAAACTCTTCGGAGTTTTTATATAAAATATGTTCGTATATATCATCGGATAATATGAAGACTTCCTTATGTTTTTTTAATACCTCATAAATTTCCGTAAGCTCTTCTTTTGAATAAACTTCACCTGTGGGATTAGAAGGGGAATTGAGTATCAACCATTTTGTTTTTTTAGTAATTGCCCTTTCAAGGTTCTCCGGTTTCATCTTAAAGTTATCTTCTTCAGAAGCTTGAATAATTATTGGCTTTCCTCCCCCCAGTCTGACTATATCCGGATAACTTACCCAATAAGGAGAAGGAATTAGCACTTCATCACCTTTGTTTAAAGTTGCATGCATAGCGTTGTAAATTATTGCTTTACCTCCTGGCGCAACGGAAATATTTTCCTTTGCATACTCAAGACCATTATCACGAGAAAACTTGTTAATTATTGCCTCTTTTAGTTCATCTATTCCATCAACGGAGGTATATTTAGTTTCACCATTTTGTATTGCTTTAATTGCCGCCTCCTTGATGTGTGTAGGTGTATCAAAGTCAGGCTCACCAGCACTTAAACTGATAACATCCTTTCCTTCTCCCTTTAATTCTCTAGCTAATTGAGTCATTAACATAGTCGCAGAAGGTGGAATATTTTTAAGATTATTAGATAGTTTTATTGACATTATAATCACCAAACAACAAAAGTGGCACAAAATATGACGAATATCGTAAATATGCAATAAACATTCGATCTTTATGATCATTATAACGCATGTTACGATCTTTACTAATAAGGGATCTGTTTATTTTATGAACGAAGAATATAAAAAAGAACTTGGCGCCGTAGAAACGGTAAAAAGAATCTGGGGTAATTATGCATCTGGATTATCGGGATATCTGTATCTTGCTCTTTTTTGTAATGCGATTGTTGCTATCAGCACGCCAGCATTACCCGAATTAATTAGGAGAGTGATAGATGATATCTTTATTGGCAAAGATCAAAACATGCTTGTAATTTTACCAGTTGTTGCAGTTATAATTATGTTAATTAGAGCTATTGGTACTTATGGCGCAAATGTTTCTATTAATGTTATAGGGCAAAGGTTAGTAGGGTCATTACAAGAGGATTTGTACAATTCATTGTTGAAGGCGGATCTCGCTTATATTAATTCAGTTCATTCTGCGAGATTCATTTCTAATTTTACAGCAGACTCTACAAAATTAAGAGAAACAATGTCTTCTGTAGTTGTAAATTTATCGAGAAACATTTTAATGGTTTTAGGTCTTATGGGGTATTTATTTTGGGTTGAGCCCAATCTAGCAGTAATTTTTATCTTAGTCCTGCCCCCGGCAGCAATTGGTCTTAGAATATTAGGAAGGAAACTGAGGAAAGCTATTAGACAAAGCTTGGAGGAGATTGGTACTCTTTCATCACTGGTATCTGAAACTTTAAGAGGAATGAGAATTATAAAGGCATATAGAAAAGAAAATGTTTACTCTGAAAAGGCTATAAAAATTATCAAAAAGGTTGTTTCTTTGTCTATGAAAGGTGTAAGAGCCCGATCAGCTTCAGCTCCAATTATGGAAATGGTAACGGGTTTTGCGATAGCTGGAATTATTTATTATTCCGGAAATAAATCGATTGACGGAAGTATGAGTGTAGGAAGTTTTATGGCCTTTACTACCGCTGCTGGTTTGTTATATGATCCTCTAAAGGCAGTAGCTAACCTACAAGCTATGCTTCAAGAAGGAGTTGCTGCTTCTCAAAGATTATTTCCTATATTGGATAATAATCCAACAATAGTTGATAACCTAAAAACGAAAGAAATTATTGATTCTAGAGGAGAACTAGAATTTGTGAATGTGTCTTTTTCCTACCCTAATACTTACCAATATGTATTGAAAAATGTTTCTTTAAGAATAACGCCCGGTGAAACAATCGCCTTAGTAGGCCCATCCGGCGCAGGAAAATCTACTCTTTTAAATTTGGTACCTAGATTTTACGATTCAACAGAGGGTACGGTAAAAATTGATAAGATTGACGTAAAAGATCTTTCTCTAGAATCCGTACGTGATTCTTCATCATTAGTTACTCAAGATGCACTAATTTTTGACACTTCAGTAAGAGAAAATATTATGTTTGGAGCTAAAGGTGTTGATGAAGATGTATTCATGTCAGTATGCAAAGAAACCTTGGTTGATGAATTTGTGAAAGAATTTCCTGATGGATATGAAACTGTAGTAGGAGAAGGAGGGGTTAAAATTTCTGGAGGACAAAGACAAAGAATTGCGATAGCAAGAGCTATGATAAAGGATTCCCCAATATTGTTGCTGGATGAAGCAACCTCATCATTGGATAGCGAATCAGAACAAAAAGTTCAAATCGCTCTTCGAGCGTTACTTAAAGAAAAAAGTGCTCTTATAATTGCCCATCGTCTTTCTACCGTGCGAGATGCTGATATGATATATGTATTTGACAAAGGGCAGATTGTTGAAAAGGGAAAGCATGAACAATTATTAGATAACAAGGGACTTTATTCTCTCCTGTTTAAGACTCAGTTTCCGGAGGATGCTATTGAATAAAAGATTATGGATTTATTTATTATCAAATGCCTTTTCAATTTTTATTAGACTTGCCCATTCCACAAATAGGTGGGAACATTTTAATTATGAGCTTCCTAAGAAATATTGGTTGAATAACAAACCTTTTATTTGGATTCATTGGCACGGTCAGAGTTTGATGCTACCAAGATCTTGGGATCATTCTTCGCAAAAGCTTTTTGCTTTGGTTTCTAAACATGGTGATGGAGAATTAATAGCTAATACTCTAAGCCGACTTCAAGTTAAATTAATTAGAGGAGCAGGAAATCTAGATAAACTAGGGATTAAAGAAAAAGGTGGTAAGGCCGCACTGAGATCCATGATTAAAATCTTGGAAGATGGAAACTCTGTGTCATTTACAGCTGATCAGCCTCCTGGTCCTGGTAGGTTAGCAGGAAATGGGGCAATTATCTTAGCTAAACTATCTGGATGTCCAATTGTACCTGTTGCAGCTACTACTTCAAATCGATACGAATTCACAAGTTGGGATAAATTTACTATGCATTTACCTTTTGGAAAAGGAGCAGTTATTTGGGGAGATCCTATTTTTGTGTCAAAGAATGCTACAAAGGAAGAGGTAGAAAATAAAAGAAATTTACTAGAGGATTCACTTAACGAGCTAACAATAAAAGCTAACAAAGTTGTAGGAAAAAAATAAGATGCCGTTCTCAGTTAAAATTTATCGTTTCATTTCTATCTTAATTGTTCCCTTTACAAATTTTTTTCTATTTTTAAGAGTTTTAAGAAATAAAGATGATAAATCACGTAAAAAAGAAAGATTTGGGATTTCAAAAATACAAAATAATAACAATGACATTATATGGTTTCATGCTGCAAGCGTTGGGGAGACGTTATCAATATTACCAATCGTAAAGATTTTAAGTGAAAATCAAAGTAATATCCTAATTACAACTGTCACTCAAACTTCATCTTCAATAATTTCAAAAAGATTCCCTAAAAGTGTAGTTCATCAATATGTTCCATTTGATAGTCCCTTGTATATCAAAAGATTCCTCTCAAATTGGAATCCTAAAATTGCTATTTTTATTGAATCCGAAATTTGGCCAAACTTAATAATAGAAACTAAGAAAAACAAAACAGCTATTATTCTTGCTAATGCAAGGATTACAAAGAAATCATTTGGAGGTTGGTCAAGATTCCCGGCCTCTATTAAGTATTTATTATCTTTATTTGACACAACAATTGCACAAGACAGGAAAACTTTAGAAAGATTAATCGAACTTGGGTCTGAAAAAGTTAAGTTTTTTGGCAATTTAAAACATGATTCAGAAAAACTACCTTTTGATTCAAATAAACTAAAATCTTTAAGAGAATCTGTTGGCAATAAAGATATTTTATTGGCTAGCTCAACACATAAGGGAGAAGAAGAAATTATTTTTTCAGCTTATAAGGAACTTAACAACCCAGAAAGGGATTTATTGCTTGTTATTGCTCCAAGACACCCAGAAAGGGGCAAGGAAATAGGTAAAATAGCAGACAATTTTGGTTTCGATGAAAGTGATATAGTGTTTAGGTCAGAAGGAAAGTTACCTAAAGATAATTCCAAACTATATATATATGATACGATTGGAGAGTTAGGTGAAATATATGAAATATCCGAATATGTAATTATGGGAGGTTCATTTGTCACCAAAGGTGGTCATAACCCTATAGAACCTGCAAAATTTAGGACAGCAATATTTTCGGGACCACATTATTTCAATTTTGAAAACGAATACGAAGGTTTAATTGAATCCAAAGCAGCAAAAATTTTTAAGGATAAAATTGATATAGATATATTAAAAAATAAAAGCGAGATTCATAAGATGGCGTTAATTGCTGAAAATTATAGTATATCTTTAGGGGGGGTATCTGAACTAATAATAAAAGAGATAAAGATGCTTATGAATAAAAATGCGTAGCCCAGAGTTTTGGTGGAAAAGAACTAATAAAATTACTTCTTTGTTAAACTTTATTCCTAATACAATCGTTAATTTAAAAAATTTATTTATTAATCCATATAGGCCCAATCTCAAAGTTCTGTGTGTTGGAAACTTTACTATAGGTGGAGCGGGAAAGACACCCATGGTCAGATTCTTAAGAAAGATGTTGGAGAGAGAAGGCATTAGTTCTGCTGTTATGTTAAGGGGATACAAGGGATCAAATGCTGGTCCATTGAAGGTTGATATAAAAACACATTCTTATAAAGAAGTTGGGGATGAGGCTTTGCTTCATTCTAAAGATGGCTTAACAATTGTTTCAAAAAATAGAGTGAAAGGAAGTAAATATGCCGAAGATCTAGGAGTAGATGTATTAATTCTCGATGATGGCTTTCAAAATCCTTCAATTACAAAAGACTGTAATTTATTGGTTGTTTCATCGACACAAGGGGTAGGTAATAGTTTGACGTTTCCCTTTGGGCCACTAAGAGAGTCACTGGAAAACACTGGCGATAAAGTCGATATACTTGTTAAGGCTAAATTTTCAGAAGTTAGTCATTTTTCTTTTGATATAATAAATAAATATTTTAACAACATAGTTGATGCAGATTTCGTAACAGTTATTGATTCTAATTTGACGGATTATGTAGTTCTTTTCGCTGGTATAGGGGATCCTCAAAAACTTATCGATAGTGTTAAGAATAAATGTAAAAAACTTCATGTTTTTATTAAAGATGATCACGGACCAATTAACGAAAGAACAGCAAAAGATATTCTGGAAGTAGCTTATGAAAACAATGCCGATATTCTTACAACAGAAAAAGATATAATGAGGTTACTACATTCAGAAGATGGTTCATACGGCAAAGAATTACTATTAAAATCCAAAATGGTAAAACTTAATGTTGTTTTAGACGAACAATTGCTTTTACAAATAATTAAGCGTTTATTGGTCTAAGGTTTAAAATATCGCGTATCCACCATCGACTACAAACAGATCTCCAGAATGGTAAGCTGAAGAATCCGATGCCAAATAGACTGCAATACCGGCAAAATCTTCTGGCTTTCCCCACCTTCGCATGGGTACTCTAGAGATTACTTTATCAGTAAATTTTTGGTTGTTTTGATTAGGGATAGTCATGTCTGTTGCGATCCAACCAGGAACAATGGTATTAGCTCTAATTCCGTATCTAGCATGCTCGACAGTAATTCCTTTAATCATTGCTCTTATTCCACCTTTAGAGGCCGCATAAGGTTGGGTCTTTGCGGCGCCTTCAATACCTGCAAGACTGGCAACCCCAATTACAGATCCCCCAGGGTCACCATTTTTTGCTCTTTCTACCATGTGTTTACAAGATTCTCTTAGGGTAAAGAAAACACCATCCAAATTAACGGATAAAACTTTTCTATAAACTTCAGTATTCATATCTTCAAAGGGACCACCAAATGCATTCATACCCGCATTAGCAAAAACTGAGTCAATTCTTCCAAAATCATTGATAACTTCAATAGTCTTTTTTTTGACTTTATCCTCTTGAGACACATCAACTTCGTATGCCTCAACTTTTGTTCCATATTGACTTAATAATTTTTTTGCCGATTCATTTTTTTCTTTATTTCTTCCCCATATGGCTACTTTACAGCCGCATGAAACTAAACCTTCTGCCATGCCAAGACCTATTCCTCCATTACCACCTGTAATTAGTGATACCTTACCAGATAAATCAAATAATTTTTTTTTCACGCTTGTAACCTTCTCATTGTTGATGTTAATGCATATAAATTAATATGCGAAGAATTTATATAATCATATTCTTATTAATTTTTAGCAACAGTTTATTTGCGGAAATAAACCTTTCAAATTTGACTATTATTAACGATAAAGATGAAAAAATTATTTTTAGAGTTGAGGTAGTTGAATCTGAGAAGTTACAAAGAAAAGGTCTGATGAATAGGGACAAACTAGCCCCCCAAACAGGAATGTTATTTTTATTTAGAAATAAAAAAAAAGCATCTTTTTGGATGAAAAATACCAATATCCCTCTTGATATCATCTTTATAAAGCAATTAGGAATAATTGACTCAATCAAGAAAAACACGATGCCTATGAGTATAAAGAAAATTAAATCGGAATCAAAAGTAATTGCAGTACTTGAAATACCAGCGGGTGAAACCAAATTATTCAATATTTCTAAGAATTCATTTGTAGATTTAAGTGGATTGGAGGATTAAATTATTTATATATTACTTTTAGTATTTCATAGGACTTTCCACCACCAGGAGTATTAACTTCAACACTATCACCTATTGATTTTCCTATTAGAGACTTGGCTAAAGGTGAGAAAATTGATATTTTCCCTTCAGCAAAATTAGCTTCAACTTCACCAACAATCATATATTTTGATTCTTTTTCACTATCTTCGTCTACTAATAAGACTGTTGCTCCAAACTTTACATCTTTCCCTGAAAGTGTCGAAGGGTCAATTATTTCTGCTTTACTAAGCAAGTCCTCAAGTTCTAGGATTCTAGTTTCAATGTGACCTTGCTCTTCTTTAGCGGCATGATATTCAGCATTTTCTGATAAATCTCCATGAGCTCTTGCGTCTGCAATAGCGTTTATAACTTTGGGCCTTCGAATAGTCTTCAGATCTTTAAGCTCATTCTCGACTAGAATTCTTCCTTTATTAGTAATAGGTATTTTTTGCATAATTAGAAACCCTTAGAATGTTAACATAAATTGTATAATTTTTAACTCAATTTTTAACTTCGTATGATTGAATGGTCTCTACATTTATTTCTTGATTTTTAATCGCTTTTATTCCGGATACTGCCGCTTTCGCTCCTGAGACCGTAGTATAGTATGGTGTGTTGCTTTCAAGAGACGATCTTCTTATGGATTTTGAATCTTTTATCGCTTGTGGAGTTTCAGTTGTATTAAACACTAATGAGATTTTCTTATTATTAATTTCGTCAACTATATGAGGGCTTCCCTGTAAAACTTTGTTTATAGTCTTCGTTTTTATTCCATTTTTATTTAAATATTCAGAAGTTCCTCCAGTTGCAAGTACTGAAAATCCCATATTTTTAAGATCTCTAACAGGCTTAATTATATTATTCTTGTCAGTATCCTTAACGGAAACAAAGACTACCCCTTCCGTGGGCACAGTAGTGCCTCCCGCTATTTGACTTTTCGCAAAAGCCATACCAAATTCTCTATCTATACCCATAACCTCTCCGGTTGATCTCATTTCAGGACCCAAAATAGTATCTACCCCAGGGAACTTCTTAAAAGGGAAGACAGCTTCTTTTATAGCTATATGATCTAGCTTTTTTTCCTTTAAATTTAAACTCTCTAAGGTTTTTCCTGTCATAAGGTGTGTAGCTAATTTTGCTATCGGTATCCCTGAAACTTTTGAAACGAAAGGAACTGTTCTGCTAGCTCTTGGGTTTACTTCTAGAATGAAAACCTTTTCTTCTTTTACAGCAAATTGAACGTTCATCAATCCTTTAACTTTAAGAGATTTTGCTAACTTAATGATATTTTCTTTTAATTTTAATAGAATTTCCTCTTTGAGAGAAAAGGGAGGCATTGAGCAAGCAGAATCACCAGAGTGAACTCCCGCTTCTTCGATGTGCTCCAAGATACCAGCTACGTAGACATCTTTTCCATCAGATAGTGCATCTATGTCAACTTCAATAGCATCCCTTAGGTATGAATCTATTAGAACTGGGCTAGACCCTGAAACCATGACGGCTTCATTTATATATTTTTCAAGTTGATTTGGAGAATGGACTATTTCCATTGCCCTTCCTCCTAAAACATATGAAGGCCTTATCACAACTGGATACCCAATATTTTCAGCTATTTTTATAGCTTCACTTGAAGATCTGGCTATTCCATTATTTGGCTGAAGTATATTCAGCGAGTTTACTAACTCCTTAAATCTATCTCTATCTTCAGCAAGATCAATAGCATCTTGGCTAGTTCCAAGGATCTTCACATTTATTTCATTAGTTTCAAATTCCTTGGCAAGTTTAAGGGGCGTTTGCCCTCCAAATTGTACTATTAACCCCAGTAAGTTACCATTTGAAGATTCATTCTCAACAATTTCTACTACATCTTCTAGGGTTAAGGGCTCAAAATATAACCTATCTGAAGTATCATAATCTGTTGATACTGTCTCAGGATTACAGTTAATCATGATGCTCTCTAGGTTCAAATCGGAAAGTGCAAATGATGCGTGACAACAACAGTAATCGAACTCTATCCCTTGACCAATTCTATTTGGACCACCGCCAAGAATAATTACCTTATCCTTTTTAGAGGGCGAAGATTCACAGAATTTATTAGTAGAATACAAATTTTTTGCATAAGTTGAATACATATAATCTGTTTTTGTTTCAAATTCTGCTGCACAAGTATCTACTTTTTTGTAGACAGGCCTTACTCCAAGTTTATGTCTGATTTCTCTAACATTTCTTTCATTCAACCCGCTAAGTTCTGATAAACGAGCATCAGAAAATCCTTGTGACTTTAACCATCTCATATTTATTTCATCTTTTGGTATTCCATCTTTTTTTACCAGTTCTTCACATTCAATTATTTCATTTATTTGATCTATAAACCAAGGGTCATATTTAGTTATTGAGCATACCTCCTCAACTGAGAAATTATTTCGAAGAGCTTCACCTACTAAAAGAAATCTTTCAGGTACATTTTGCGATAATAGATTTTTTAACTCCTTTTTAGTCCATATTTTCTCAATATCTCTATTTAAATTATTCAAGCCATTAAGACCATTTTCTAAAGATCTGAGACCTTTTTGGAAGGATTCTTTAAAATTGCCACCTATAGACATGATTTCTCCAACGGATTTCATAGAAGTTGTTAGTAGGGGTTTTGATCCAGGAAATTTTTCAAAAGCAAATCGGGGTATTTTTGTTACAACATAGTCTATTGATGGCTCAAAGGATGCGGGGGTCGTTTTGGTTATATCATTTATGAGTTCGTCTAAATTATAACCAACAGCTAGAAGAGCTGCAATCTTAGCAATCGGAAATCCAGTCGCTTTTGAGGCTAGAGCTGAAGATCTTGAAACCCTAGGATTCATTTCTATAATAACTATTCTTCCGTCTTTAGGGTTAATTGCAAATTGAACATTTGAACCGCCCGTATCTACACCTATTTCCCTTAGAGTGTTAATTGATGCGTTTCTTAACTCTTGATACTCCTTGTCAGTTAATGTTAAGGCTGGAGCAACTGTAATCGAATCTCCGGTATGGATACCCATTGGGTCAATATTTTCAATGGAGCATATTATTATACAATTATCAGATTTGTCTCTCACTACTTCCATTTCGAACTCTTTCCACCCAATTACAGATTCTTCTACCAAGACCTCACTATTTGGTGAAATATTTAGCCCTTCCTCGACAATAATTTCAAATTCATCATAATTTTTTGCAATTCCACCACCCGTTCCTCCTAGAGTAAAAGAAGGTCTTATAACTGCAGGTAGCCCAATAATTTTTAATTGTTTTTTTGCTTCTGATAAAGAATGAGCAATATAAGATTTTGGGGTTTCAAGCCCAATTGAATTCATTGCCTTTTTAAATTTCTCTCTATTTTCTGCTTTAGAAATAGCTTTTTCATTTGCTCCAATAAGTTCAACCTTCTTTTCCCTCAGGAATCCAGTTTCAGAAATTTCTAGGGCAACATTTAATGCCGTTTGACCACCCATAGTAGGCAATAGTGCATCAGGTTTTTCTTTTTCTATAATCTTCTTTATAACTTCGGCTGTAATAGGCTCTATATAGGTCGCATCAGCAGTTTCTGGGTCTGTCATAATTGTAGCGGGGTTAGAATTTATCAAAATAACCCTATATCCCTCACCTTTAAGAGCTTTACAGGCTTGGGTACCAGAATAATCAAATTCGCAAGCTTGCCCAATAATAATTGGACCAGCACCAATAACTAAAATACTTTTAATGTCATCTCGTCTAGGCATATTTGTTTATCTCAACAAGATTTAGAAATTTATCAAATAAGTAGTATGAATCATTTGGGCCTGGTGAAGCCTCAGGATGATGCTGGACAGAAAATATAGGTTTGTTTGAAATTTTTATTCCGCAATTGCTTTCATCAAAAAGACTCAAGTGAGTTTGAATAATATTGCTAGGTAAAGATTTATAATCTACTGCAAAACCATGATTCATTGATGTTATAGTTACTTGACCGCTTTCCATATCTTTAACGGGATGATTTGCACCATGATGGCCTTGATGCATTTTATTAGTTTTACCGCCAAGAGCCAAAGCTAATATTTGGTGACCTAGGCAAATGCCGAAAGTAGGGATTTCTTGGTCTATTATCTCCTTGATTATTTTTATTGCATAAGAACCCGTTGCTTCTGGATCACCAGGACCATTAGACAAGAAAATTCCATCAGGTTTTAATTTTTTTATTTCCTCATACGTATAATTACATGGCACTACTGTTATTTTATTAAATCTTGAAGATAAGCACCTAAGTATGTTTTTTTTAATACCATAATCTATTGCAACAATGTGTGCTGAAGATTTTTTTATTGCCTTTTTTTTATATATGCCAACTTCAGGTTCCTTCCAAACGTATTTTTTCTTAGTTGATACTTTGATAGCAAGATCCTTACCAACTATTCCCCCCCATTTTTTTGATTCTTTCAAATACTTATCAAATTCTTTTACGCCAGATGGATTATTAACAATAGTTCCGTCAATTAATCCGTTCACCCGAATATGATTTGTTATTGCTCTAGTATCTACCTCTGCAATTGCTACTATCTTGTTTTCTTTTAACCACCTATTTAAATTTTTTTCTGATCTCCAGCTAGATGGAGAAGTAATTCCAGATCCTAGTATGATTCCAGATATGAAAGGTTTAGATAGGCATTCATAATCAAGACGATTGACTCCCACATTTCCTATATGAGGAAAGGTGAAGGTTATTATTTGAGAACAATAAGATGGATCAGTCATGATTTCTTGGTAACCTGAAATAGCCGTATTAAAGCAAACCTCTCCAGTGACCTGACCTACATAACCAAGCCCAAAACCTTCAAAAATACTTCCATCTTTTAATACTATTGCACCAGTAGGATTTTGATCAATCCACTTAGACATATAAGATACCCAATAAAAAAAAAGAGTTATGATAATAGATTTTAGAAAAAGTATTACCTAACATATCTTGAGAAATTGCCACAATCTTTCTCCGGTTATTCAGATTCATCATAAAAACGAATCAATTTTATAAAACACAAATTGTCGGAATCTATAAATACTACATACCAACGTCAAGAAGAGTTTAAAATTAGATTAATTTTTTAATATCTTTGAAGAATCTGTCGATCCAAAGTATCATTAGATAAGAGATTAATAAAAGAAAATGTTAGAAGATTTAATTAAAGAAGAACTCGTCAAATCGATGAAAGAAAGAGATATTCTTCGTGTATCAACCTTGAGAATGATTAATGCATCAATTAAAGATTTGGAGATTAGTAGGAGACCTTCTAATAGCAATCAAATAAAAGATGAGGATATTATTCAAATACTTTCTAAAATGATCAAACAAAGAAGAGAAGCTGCAGTAACGTTCGAAAAGGGTGGAAGGAAAGATCTTCAGGATAAAGAAAATGAAGAAATTAAGATAATAGAAGAATTTATGCCAAATCAATTGAGTGATGAGGAAACACATGAAATTGTTAATGATATATTAAATGAAAATGATTTCAAAGAAATGAGAGATATGGGTTCGGCTATGTCAATTTTGAAAGAAAAATTTTCAGGAAAAATGAATTTAGGCCTTGCCTCTAAAATAGTTAAAGAAAAATTAGAGGGATAGGGTATAATTTTAAAATGAAATTTTCTAAGCCTCTTCTCGCAGAAATAAAAGACAAAATATTAATTTCCGACGTAGTGGGAAAAAAGATAAATCTTCAAAAAAAAGGAAAAGAATATTTGGGGCTTTCACCTTTTCAAAATGAAAAGACACCTTCTTTTACAGTAAATGACGAAAAACAGTTTTATCATTGTTTTTCATCCAATAAACACGGTGATATCTTTACTTTTCTAGTAGAGGTTGAAGGTTTAAGTTTTCCAGAGGCAGTAGAACAGTTAGCAGAACTTGCTGGTGTAGAGTTGAGGTCCTTAACTAAGGCAGAGGAATATAAGATCAGTCTCAATAATCAATTAATTGATGCGATTAATGTGGCTAAAGAATTTTTTATTTCAAACCTATCCCAAGGTAATAATTCAAAGGTAATAGAGTATATTAATCAAAGAGATATCAGTAAAAACGCTGTAAAGATCCATGGACTCGGATATGCTATTGATAATTACTCAAGCCTTAAGGATTTCCTAAAAAGTAAAAACATTAGCGAAGAGATTATGGTCTCGTCAGGATTAGTTATAAAGAGTGAGAAAAAAGAATCTCAAACTTATGATAGGTACCGCAATAGATTAATGTTTCCTATTTCAAATCCTATGGGTAAAACTGTGGGTTTTGGTGGAAGAGTTTTAGATTCTAACGATCAACCAAAGTATATGAACTCACCTGAAACAAATATCTTTCATAAGGGTTCTTTATTATATAATTTTTCAAATGTTAAATCACAGATTAACAAAGGAGACGAGCTTTTAGTGGTAGAAGGATATATGGACGTTGTTAGTTTATTTTCTAAAGGTATTGAAAATGTTGTAGCTCCTTTAGGAACAGCTGTTACAGATAAGCAATTGGACCTAATTTGGAAAATTTCAGATAACCCTATACTTTGTTTTGATGGAGATGAGGCTGGTAAAAAGGCCTCTAAAAGAATTTCTGATATTGCTTTAAGAAAAATTAAACCCGGAAAAACATTAAGGTTTATTAACCTTGATAACAATTATGATCCTGATGATTATGTAAGATCTAAAGGTATTGATGGTTTTAAGGACCTCTTAAACAACCCAACACCTATGAATAAAGAAATTTGGAATAATGTTATGGACAGTTCAGATGTATCGACCCCAGAAGGAAAAGCTGGCTTCGAAACAGATCTTCGAGAAATATTATCTAAAATCTCCGATAAAGGCATAAGGAAACATTATGGAATTTTCTTCAAGGAATCTTTGGACCTTTTATTTTCAAACAAACAACCTATGATTAGAAGAAGGGAGACTCCAATTTCGCGAATTGGGTCTAATTTCATAAAAAAAAGTACCCTAGGGAAAGGAGCCAAATTACCCTCAGGTTTAGAGTCTTTAATCATTTCAGCCATATTGATTTTTCCTGAGATTATCATTAATCAATATGATGATTTAGAGTCAGCAATTATTGATCATAAAGGATTAAAAGAAATTCGTGATAAAATCGTTACCTTTTATAGCCAAGAAAGTGAGATAGATACCGATAAACTGCGTAAGTTTATTTCCACATATTTAGCCAGTTTTTTAGAAAATGAACTAAAATTTTCAAAGAAGTACTGGTCTAAACAAGAAAATTCTAATATAGAAGTTATTTCAAATTTATGGCTTGAAATTTTACGCGACGATCAGCATATAAAAGGGCTAGAACAAGAATTACATTTGATGGACATGAATGTATCAGATGAGCAAGAAGAAGAAAAATTTGTAAGTCTTTTGGAACAAAAAGATATTAAAATTAAATCAATAGCTGAAAAATATGACGGATAATAAGAAAAAATCAAAAAAAATTGAGCAAAACAACTCAGACAAACCTTTACTGGATATAACTGATAATGCTGTGAAGCGAATGATTAAATCAGCAAAATCCGTTGGTTATGTAACTTATGAAGTTCTTAACAAAGTTTTGCCTTCTGATGAATTTTCTTCGGAGCAAATCGAGGACGTGACATCAATGCTTTCAGAGATGGGTATAAGTGTTGTTGAGCATGAGGAACAAGAAGAGGCAAGCGCTGAAACTCCTACAAGCAAGAAAGCACCCGTAGAAAAAACTGAAAAAACTGATGATCCTGTAAGAATGTACTTAAGAGAAATGGGTTCTGTGGACTTGTTGTCAAGAGAAGGTGAAATAGCGATAGCAAAGCGTATAGAAGCCGGAAAAGAAGCAATGATTGAAGGTCTATGTGAAAGCCCATTAACATTTCAGGCGATTATAATTTGGAGAGATGAACTTAACGAAGGTCAAATTCTACTTCGTGACATTATAGACTTGGATGCTTCTTATTCTGGACCTGAAATAAAAAATAATAAAATAGCTAGTAATGGCCATGAAAAGAGTAAGTCAAAAGAAGATTCTTCGAATAATTCAAAAGAAAATAATTACGATGATAATGATGATGATAATGATTATGACAATAATCTTTCTCTAGCAGCTATGGAAGCTGAGCTCAGACCACAAGTTTTTGAAGTCTTTGACGAAATATCTCTTAAATACAAGAGGCTAAGATCTCTTCAAGATAAAAGAAACAATTTGAAAAAGAAAAAGCAAGATCTAACACCGCGACAATCCCATTCACATGAAGATTTGTCAGTCGAATTAAAAAATCTAATGAAAAAACTTTCTTTAAATGTAAATAGGGTTGAAGCTCTTCTAGATCACCTTTATGACATAAATAAAAGATTAGTAGATTTAGAAATTTCTTTATGGAAACTTGCAAATGATTCAGGCGTTAAGAGGAATGACTTTTTGAAGGAATATTATGGTAATGAATTAGATGTGACGTGGATAAACCGTGTTATTAGATTAAAAAGAGAAGGCTGGCAAAGTTTTGTAAAAGAAAATAGAAAACAAATCAAAGATATCTTTAAAGATATTAGGTTTCTATCAGAAGAAACAGGACTTCAAATAGAAGAATTTAGAAAATTTAATGATATATGTTGGTGTGGGTTGTAAAGTACCCAGTGAGTTATGAACCCCCCACGAAATAGCCCTTCCCCGGTATATTGATGAAAACCAACTCTATTTGAAGCTCCAGTTAAGTAACTAAATATTGTTGTAAACCGAGAAAAAAGCTCCATGTCAATTACAGTGTCAATTTTTATCTTATACGTTTGGCGTAAGGCAGCTAGTGAAGATACCATAAACCCAAAAAAATTTTTGTTACGGATAGTTATAATATTTTGTGGAGGGATAATATTAAGGACCTTTACGCTCTCGACATTAGATTCGAAAATCAAGAAAAACAGTTCTGCTTTATCAAACTGCTTTTGAGCTTGATGAAGAGCGGAGTATGAAAGGATGGCCGACCCCATTTCACTTAACTCTATAAATAAAATTTTTTGAGGAGTCTTTTTTTTTGAGAAGATCAGTTTACCCAAGAATAAATGCCACAGCGAAATAAAAAAGCAGATAGGAATACCAATCCAGTAGTCAATTTTCCTTACGGTCTTCAATCTCATTTTATTGTTTCCTTGGGTGGTAGCAACCATCCACGA
>CAJWUE010000023.1:0-19832 GCA_913047775.1 uncultured Rhodobiaceae bacterium | reverse complement strand
GAGCAGCTTCCAGAATTTTTCTTTCATCTATAAATTCACCTCTAATGTAAATATAACAAACCTGAGCCCCTATAGCTGCAGAGGCAATTATAGATCCTTCGAGTAATTTGTGAGGTTCATTTCTTATAATATCTCTATCTTTGCAGGTTCCGGGTTCGGACTCATCAGCGTTAACCACTAGATAATGAGACTTTCCAGTAGGTTTTTTAGGCATAAAAGACCATTTTACACCTGTAGGAAACCCTGCTCCTCCTCTTCCTCGTAGTCCAGACGATTCTATCTCTTCTATAATAAATTCTTTCCCTTTTGAGATAAGGGATACCGTATTATCCCAGTCACCTCTTTTTTTTGCTTCATTTAAGTTCCAAGGTTGAAATCCATATAAATTGGTAAAAATTTTATCTTTTTCATCAATCATTTTTTTCCCTTTGGATTGGTTCTGACGATTGTCTGTTAATTTGAGAGCCTTTTTTTATTGGTTGGTCTTTTTTTAATTTCACTAAAATTTCAGACATTGATGAATAGTCTAAATCCTCAAAATACTCTTCATTAATTTGAACTACGGGAGCATTCACACAAGCACCTAGACACTCTACTTCTACCCAACTAATATCTTCATTCGATACTTTTCTTTCTTCACCAATGTGATCTTTACAAGCTTTTTTAATTTCGTCTGATCCTCTTAACCAGCATGGTGTTGTTCCACATATCTGAACAAAGAAATTTCCACATGGCTCTAGATTGAACATTGAGTAAAAGGTTGCTACCTCAAGAACTCGTATTTTTGGCATATTTAAGATTTCTGAAACTGCCGCAATAGCGCTTTCTGGAAGCCAGCCTCCTGATTTTTTTTGGGCAAGAAAAAGACTCTCTAAAATGGCCGATTGCATTCTTCCTTTTGGGTATTTAATAATGAAAGAATTTATTAGGTCTATTTCCTTTTCGTTAAATCGAAATTCTTTAAATAGATCTTTAGTTAATCTTTTTTGAGTCATCTATCTACCTCACCAAAAACCAAATCCAATGAACCTAATATTGCCGATAAATCAGGTAATAAATATCCTTTAGATAAATAATCAAGTGATTGCAAATGTGCAAAACCCGGAGCACGAATCTTGCATCTATAGGGCTTGTTTGAACCATCAGAAACCAAGTAAACCCCAAATTCTCCTTTGGGAGCCTCTACAGCAGCATAAATATCTCCTGGGCCTACATCATACCCCTCGGTATAAAGCTTAAAGTGATGTATGAGAGCTTCCATAGAACGTTTCATTTCTGACCTTTTTGGTGGAGCTATTTTCTTGTCTTCACAAATAATTGGCCCTTTTTCCATTTTTTCGATAGCTTGTTTTATTATTGATGCTGACTGACGGCATTCTTCAATTCTGATTAAGTAACGATCATAATTATCTCCATTTTTTCCGACTGGAATTAGAAAATCATAGTCTTCATAAGTTTCATAGGGTTGTGTTCTTCTTAAATCCCACTCAAACCCTGATCCTCTAGCCATAACACCAGTTAAACCCCAATCGAGCACGTCTTGCTTCTTAACTATGCCGATATCAACATTTCTTTGCTTGAAAATTCTACTATCAGTCAAAAGGCTTTCTAAATCATCGACTACTTTTAAAAAGGGATCACAAAATTTATAGATATCCTCTAATAACTGTTCTTCTAGGTCTTGATGGACACCACCAGTCCTAAAATAGGCCGCATGAAGACGAGACCCGCATGCCCTTTCATAAAAAACCATAAGCTTTTCTCTTTCTTCCCATCCCCAAAGACTTGGTGTTAAAGCTCCTACATCCATTGCCTGAGCGGGCACATTAATCATGTGACTTAAGATTCTTCCTATTTCGGAAAAAAGAACTCTAATATGTTGAGCTCTTATTGGAACTTGAACCCCCAATAATCTCTCAGTAGCAAGAGAAAATGCATGTTCTTGGTTCATAGGAGCTACATAATCTAATCTATCAAAATATGGTAAAGCTTGGAGATAAGTTTTGTTTTCGATTAATTTTTCGGTTCCTCTATGCAGAAGACCTATGTGAGGCTCTACCCTCTCAACTACTTCACCATCCAAATCTAAAACCAATCTCAAAACACCATGAGCCGCAGGATGTTGAGGGCCGAAGTTTATTCTAAATTTCTTATTTTTATCTTTAATCATCTTTTAATGCTTCATCAGGATACTCGACTCCCTCCCATGGGCTTTCAAAGTCAAAATTTCTATATTCCTGTTCTAATTCAACGGGTTTGTATATTACTCTTTTCTTCTCTTCGTCATATTTGACTTCAACATATCCGGTTAAAGGAAAATCCTTCCTTAATGGATAGCCTTCAAAACCATAATCTGTTAGAAGCCTTCTAAGGTCTTTGTGACCCTCAAAATTAATTCCGAATAGATCAAAGGCTTCTCTTTCATACCAATCAGAGGAAGGGAATAATTTGGTTATTGAAGGAAGGGAATTATTGTTATTAGTAAAAGATTTTACTCTAATTCTTGAATTATTATTCATTGACAACAAGTTATAGGCAACCTGAAATCTTTCCTTTTTCTCAGGCCAATCAATTCCACATAGATCTATTAACTGCGTGAAAGATAATAATGGTTCGTCACGCAAGAACTTTAAAGTTTTAACGATATTTGTGTGTTCTATATTAAAGGAAAGCTCATATTCAGAGACATTAATATCTAACATAACAGAATTCAAAAAATCAAAGCTCTGGATTTCCTTTAACAGTTCGGGAGGTGACTTCATTTTTTTCATTGTTGATTTTACTTTTATCTTTCAAAAGTCCCGGTTCTTCTAATCTTCTTTTGTAATTGTAAAATTCCGTACATTAATGCTTCTGCAGTTGGAGGGCATCCTGGAACATATATATCCACAGGAACAATTCTATCGCATCCCCTTACAACTGAATAAGAATAGTGATAATACCCTCCTCCGTTTGCACATGATCCCATTGATATTACATAACGTGGCTCTGGCATCTGGTCATAGACCTTTCTGAGTGCTGGCGCCATCTTATTTGTTAGAGTTCCTGCAACTATCATAACATCAGATTGTCTAGGAGATCCTCTAGGTGCCGTCCCAAATCTTTCTAGATCATAACGAGGACCATTAGTTTGAAACATCTCAATTGCACAACACGCTAAACCAAACGTCATCCAATGCAATGATCCAGTTCTAGCCCAACTAACCAGGGCTTCGGCCGAAGTAACAAAAAAACCTTTATCAGAGATCTCTGTTGATAATTTTTTGGTGTCTTTTTCTGAAATCAATCCCACTCTAGAGCTCCCTTTTTCCATTCATAGATAAATCCTACTGTAAGTACACCCAGAAATATCATCATTGAAACAAATCCCAATGTTCCGATTTTCCCAAGCATTATTGCCCAAGGAAAAAGGAATGCGACCTCAAGATCAAAAATAATAAAAAGTATTGCGACTAGATAAAACCTTATATCAAACTTTGATCTAGCATCATCAAAAGGATCAAAACCACATTCATAAGGTGATAATTTTTCTTTATCCGGTTTATATGGTGCAAAAATTAATGGGGGCACAATCAAAACCAAAGTCAAGACTATCGATAAACCCATGAATATCAATATAGGAAGATAATCATATAGTATGGATTGCATCCAACTTCTCCTTATCTCCTCCAAAATCAGAAACTTTCAAAAATTAACCTGATTCATGTCAAGATTATAAGGATTTTTATATCAATAACGTTATTTTTCCAAGCAAATTAGATTATAAAAAACAAACTATTATTTTGAGTTTAAGAATTCTTTGACCGTTTGATTAAATACCTCAGGCTGATCAATATTAACAGCATGTCCAGCATCAGAAATTACAACTTTTTTTGAGCCTACTATCTTTCTTTCCATGTAATCCGAAGCAGCTAAAAAGGGTTTGTCATTCTCGCCAACAATGATAAGACTTGGCACACTTATTTTTTCTAAAGATCTTATAATTCTGTCGTCATGTTGGGTTAGCATTCCTCTTGCTGCCTTTGACAGCCCCTTTGCGTTTAAATGGTTCTTTGGATCCATCTCTTTACTTCTGCCAGTAAGGCTATCTAATCCTGAAAGTTCAAATTTCTCTGCTGTAGAAATAGCATAATTATTCCAATTATTTCTTGCATCTTCGTTCTTAAATCCCGGGCCAGTATCAATTATGATTAAGGAATCTACTCTTTCTGGGAATTGGTTGTAAAAGGCTAAAGACATATATCCTCCAAGGGACATTCCTCCGATATTTGCTTTTTTGACATTGAGTTTATCTAAAATAGATAATATATCTTCAATAGTTTCCTTTTCATTATAAAGATTAATATCTTCTGGATAAGCAGAAGAACCGTGACCACGCATATCCCAAAGCACTAAACAATAATCTGATGAAAGGGAGTCAATCTGATCGTGCCACATTTTCGATGTTGCTGAAAAACCATGTGTTAATAAAACAACTGGCCCTTCACCATAGGTTTCGTAAAAAATATTCACTCCATTTCTATTTATCTTAGGCATAAATTTTAACTACTTATTAAGGTTTAATCTGAGCTTTTATAGCTTTTTCTGCTTTTTTTCCATACGGAGGTCTGAAAACATCAATTAGATTATCAAGTTTTGTTTGTGTAAAAATAGTTTTTGCATGAGAAAAATTTTTAAAGCCTTCGATTCCATGATATGAGCCCATTCCGGATGTACCAACCCCTCCAAATGGTGCGTTATCTTGGGCTACATGAAAAATAACATCGTTAACTGTAACACCTCCAGATGTAGTGTTTTGCAGTACATTATTTAATTCGTTCTCATCGGCACCAAAATAATACAAACCCAAAGGCCTGTCTTTATTATTAATATAATCAATGGTTTCTTCAAAATTTTCGTAAGTCTTTAAAGGTAAAATTGGACCAAAAATCTCCTCCTTCATAACGCTCAACTCTTCACCAGGATTAACTATAAATGTAGGGGGAATTTTATAATGTTCTTGTTGTTCAAAATCTTCTTCAGATGGATTCACTTCTATTACCTCATAACCTTTGCTCTTTGCTTCATTAATATAATTGTTAAGTCTATCATAGTGCCTTTCATTTATAATAGAGGTGTAGTCTTCATTGTCTTTAATTGAAGGAAACATTTTTGAAACTGCATTTTTGGAACAAGCAATAAAATCTTGTAATTTATTTTTTGGAAGAAAAACATAATCTGGAGCCAAACAAATCTGACCAGCATTCATAGTTTTTCCCGCAATAACTCTTTTAGATGAAATTTCAATATCTGAAGACTCTGAAATTATGACAGGAGACTTTCCCCCGAGCTCTAAAGTAACTGGTACTAAATTATCTGAAGCCGCCTTCATTACGTGACGAGCTACAGACGTTGCTCCTGTAAATAGGAGGTGATCAAAAGGCAAGGAAGAAAAATCCGCCCCTACTTCAGGACCTCCAGTGACAACAGCTACTTCTTCGGACGAAAAGTTCTCTTCAAACATTTTTTTCATTAAATCTGAAGTTTTTGGCGTAAATTCTGATGGTTTTATCATAACCCTATTACCTGCAGCAAAAATACTTCCTAATGGCCCAAAAGTTAATGTAACAGGAAAATTCCAAGGACTAATGACACCAACTGTTCCTAAAGGCTGGTATTCTATTCTTAATTTGGCCCCTAAAAGCCCGAGAATTGCTGGTGAAACTTTTCTTTTCTCTGATTTCATCCATTTTTTTATATTCTTTTTTGCAAGTTTAAGAGAAGTTATAGAAGATGATACATCTGTCAGCATTGAACCAACATTGCTTCTATGGTTAAAATCTTCAGAAATTACTTCAGCTATTTGATCTTGGTGTTTAATTAAGGACAATATTAATTTATTTATCCATTCTATTCTTGTTTCTGCAGAAATAGGTCCCTCTCTAAGGTGTGCTTTCTTTTGCATATCCAATATTTCTTTGAGATTTTCATTTTGTGTCATTTTTTTTCCTCTTTGATAACACTATAATATTATTCAAAACCATCAATAGTTTTCTGACTTTAACGATTTTTTAAGTTAGTTAGATTGAAGGAATTGAAGCGGAAACCTTAAAAAACTATTTAATATCTAAAGTGCTTTATATTTTCTCCTGATTTTCCTATATCTGTCATGGAATTAATACCAATATCTAAGTGTAATTTCATCCATTCATTAGTTACTTCTTTATCCGATTCTTCTGTCTTAACGCCATCGGGGGTTACAGGAATATCTGAAACAAGAAGAAGAGCTCCTCTTGCAATCTCGTTATAATGACCAACGATAAAAATCGTAGCAGTTTCCATATCTATCCCGATACAAGTTGTTTTCTTAAGATGATCAAGAAAAGATTTATCGTGCTCCCAGACCCTTCTATTTGTCGTATATATTACACCTGTCCTATATTCTAGACCTTGTTCTATAATTTTTTCTGAGACAAATTTATGCAATTTAAAAGATGGTAAAGCAGGCACTTCTTCAGGAAAATAATCTTTACTTGTTCCATCTCCTCTTATCGAAGCTATAGGAAGTATAAAATGTCCTATTTCAGTTGTTTCTTTTAACCCCCCGCATTTACCCAAAAATAGTACTCCCTTAGGGCTACATGCAACTAATAAATCCATAATGGTTGCGGCATTTGGAGACCCCATACCAAAATTAATTATAGTTAATCCTTCATTATTACTAGCGGCCTGCATGGGTTTCTTCTCTCCAAATATATCAGCATTATATCTGTTAGCAAAATTCTCTACATATTCGGAAAAATTAGTTAATAATATATATTGGCCAAAATCTTTTAATTGCATGCCAGTATAACGTGGTAACCAATCTCTTGCTATTTCTTGCTTATCCTGCATTTTTACACCCTATATTAAATATTTAGGGAACGTCAAAAATATTTAGATTTTTCATTAGAAGGTTTCTTAGTTTATTTCATTTGTTTGTCTAGTTTTTCAAGTTAGATTAGCTTAATTAAAAGAAAAAGGAGTTCCTCATGAATATAAACAATCAATTTCGCCTTGATGGCAAAGTTGCTGTAGTAACGGGAGGCGGTCGTGGAATAGGAAGAGGTATAGCGCTAGCCTTTGCAGAGTGTGGTGCCGATGTTGCTGTTATAGCACGCCGACAAGAAGATTTGGATCGTGTAGTAGAAGAAATCGAGTCAAAGGGTCAAAATGGACTTGCTATTCCCGCTGATGTTATGGATTTCAATAGCATTCCTAAAGCCCTAGATAAAGTTTGTAAAGAAATGGGTCATCTTGATATTATGGTAAATAACGCAGGAGGAAACCTAGATAGAAAAATGTATTCACTCCCTGAAATCTCTATCGAAAAATTTGATGAACAATTAACTCTTAATATGAAGACTAAATGGTGGGGATCCCAACAAGCAGCAAAAAGGATGATTGAAGGAGGAAGAATAATTAATATTATTTCTGTAGCTGCTCATCGCGCTTCTCCAGGGTTTGGAGTGTATTCAGCCGCAAATCTTGGAATGATTAGTATGACTCGAACATTTGCAGTTGAATTAGCTAATAAAAAAATAACCGTTAATTGTATTTCACCTGGAGTTATTCTTACCGACATGTTGAAAGAGACGTTAAACCTAACTGACAAGCAAGCTCATTTAACCTTTGATAAAACTATACCGCTTGGAAGGATTGGCAAGCCAGAGGATTGTGCGACAGCGGCTGTATTCTTTGCATCTCCGGAAGCGGAATGGATATCAGGACAATATATTGATATTTCAGGTGGGCCAGAAGGTTTTACTTTGAACACTTAAATATTTAGTAGAAGATAAAATAAGATACCATTTATAACTAATAGGCTGTGGAGTAGAAAAATTTAGTTAAATCTGTTAATATGAAGAATAGCGTGGATCGAAGTTAATATGGAAACAAAAAATCTAGTTATTTTAGAAAAAGAAGAAGAGGTTTCACTAATTAGTCTTAATGATGAAGGTTCTTTTAACTCACTTTCAGTAGATTTATTGAATGAGCTATTTGTTGTTTTAAAAAAGGCCGATGATGATAAATATACTAAGACATTAATATTAAAGGGTGTAGGAAGGGGCTTTAGCGCTGGACACAACCTTAAAGAGATTCAAGAGAATCAAGACGAATCCTTTTATAGAAATCTCTTAACTTGCTCAAAAAAAGTGATGACAGCTTTATCCAATCTAAGTAAACCGGTAATTGCTGAGGTGCATGGGGTGGCAACTGCTGCAGGATGTCAGTTAGTTGCTGCATGTGACTTAGCTTATGCTGACACCGAAACCAGATTTGCAACACCAGGAGTAAATATCGGTATATTCTGCCACACACCATTAGTTTCAGTATCAAGAACTATAGCTAAAAAACATGCCATGGAAATGCTCCTCTTGGGAGGGTTGATAGGAGCATCTGAAGCTAAAAGATTCGGCTTAATAAATGATATTTTTGAACCTAAAGAACTCCACAATAGAGTTATGGCCATTGCTAAAACTATTTCTTCTAAATCTTCTTATGTCCTCAAAATGGGAAAAGAAACTTTCTATAAGCAACTAAATATGGATCTTGAAGAGGCGTATGAATATGCTACTGAAAGAATGATAAAGAATCTAAAAGCCGACGACGCAAAAGAGGGAATTAATGCTTTTGTAAACAAAAGAGATCCCAAATGGAAAAATTCATAAAAACTGGCGTAATTTGATCTTTTTCCTTGTAAGGGACTAACCCCTAATAATTTTCAAAAACAGCTATTAGAATACCTGCAAATGTATGAAATGGTTTCGATTCCGCAAGGGCTACCATTTTTTTGTAAGAAAATATTTCTTCCCTCTTGACTTTGTGCATTTAAGATCAGAAACCCCAATTATTATTAGCTAACCAATTAATTGAGATCCAAAGCGCCCAAATCGACTGAGTTACTAGAACTAATAATGTAAGAATAGTCCCTGTTAATCTAAAAATACTAATGGCGCCTGGTCTCGTTATTCCATAAGCATGGGCCACACGCGCCAATATAAAAATATCACCCAATATACCTATGGCGAGATTAGGAATTTGGCCAATAGTTTCTAGCAAGGCTGATAAGATAATAAAAAAGAGCGCATATTCAACCAAATTGCTTTGAGCTCTAGAAGTTTGAAGCAGTTTGAAATTATCACCTGTTCCAAGAACTGTAGGTGGATTTGTTGCAATCCTTTGTTGTGTTGACCATGCAGCCAGAAATACACCTATTAAAGTCAGGATTCCGGCATAAGATAATGTAAGCATTTATTTTCCTTTCATTTTTTTTTAGCTTATTCCAACTTGAATTTTAGAGCAAATAATAGATGACGGTTGAAACGGCGGGATTAGAACCAATGACCCTTGTTCCTTAAACATAAATATTATAAATTTAAAATAAGAAAGGGAGATTAATAATATGTCTAATTCTACAAATATTGAACAGGTAGAACTTTGGAATGGCAGTTTTGGTGAAGGTTTCATCCGCTGCGAGGATTATTTACATAAAATAATAGATCCTTTCACAAAAGTAGCCATCAATAAAGTTAATGCGCAACCCGGTGATCATATCCTTGATGTTGGTTGTGGTTGTGGCTCAACAAGCATCTCTTTTGCTCAATCTGGTGCCAAAGTTAGAGGGATTGATATTGCCGAAAAAATGATTTCAAAGGCAAAAAAAACATCAGAAGATATTTCTAATGTATCATTTCATACTGTTGATGCTGCTATTGAAAATTTTAAAGCTGAATACAGTCACATTTTTTCTCACTTTGGAGTAATGTTTTTTTCAGATCCTTATGCTGCCTTTTCTAATCTTCGTTTAGGATTAATTGATAAAGGAAAGATTACATTTCTATGCTGGCAGGAACTGTCAGATAATGAATGGATTAATAGCCCGAGTGAAGTATTGCAACCTTTTTTTCCTGAAGACATGATTCCTCCTGATCCTAAGAGCCCAGGGGGCTTCTCTTTTGCAGACAATGAATATGTAATTGATATACTAAGGAGCACTAACTTTTCTAATATTGAATTCCAATCATTGAATACTAAATTTGATATGGGCAAAACAACGGAAGAGTTAATGTCTTTGCATCTTGATATTGGGCCGCTGTCTGTTCTGCTTGAGTCTTTGAGTAAAGAAAGTGGTAGAGAAGCTATTGAAGCAGTAGAAAAATCATTAGAAAGACGAATGGAAAAGACAGGACTGCACCTTTCTGCGGCAGCATGGCTAGTAACAGCGGAGGCGAATGGTTAATGGCGGGAGTGACGGGACTCGAACCCGCGGCCTCTGGCGTGACAGGCCAGCGCTCTAACCAACTGAGCTACACCCCCTTTAAAAAGCAATTCAAGATAACTATTAAATCTGAAGTTAATTTAAATCAAGGGGAGTCAGAATAAAAAAGGTCTTTTAAAAAGACCTTTTACTATGGTGGGCGGTGAGAGACTCGAACTCCCGACCCCCTGGATGTAAACCAGATGCTCTACCAACTGAGCTAACCGCCCAAAGACAGAATAAAATATAATAAAATAATTACTTTGTCTTTGGATTTTTTACCAATTAACGGCGTCCTTCAAACCTTTTCCAGATTTAAATTTAGCATTCTTAGAAGCTGGAATTTGAATAGGTTCACCAGTCCTAGGGTTTCTACCGGTTGTTGCTGCTCTGTGACTAACAGAGAAAGTGCCAAAACCTGTAATTTTTACATTACCTCCACCTCGTAGGGATGAAGTTACTGCTCCAATAAATGCTTCAAGAGCCCTACCGGAATCAGCTTTACTTAAACCAGAACCGCTTGCAATTGTGTCTATAAGATCATTCTTATTCATTTTTTACCTCTCTTAGATTATTAAATAATTAGAATTTATGACTAATGAGGGGTGTTGGTCAAAAAAAATACGTATTTTTTTTAATGAGATGTAAAAGAAGAGGGATCGTTCTTAATATTCTTTTGCTCTGCTAGCCAAGCTTTTTCATCCCATTCTATTGCGTCAGGTTTCTTTGTTAGCGCCAATTCAAGAGCCTCATCAATTGTAGAAACAAGTTTAATATCTAATTTATCTTTAATATTTTTTGGGACTTCCGATAATTCTCTATCATTTTCAGAGGGGATTATTACAGTCTTTATACCGGATCTTACTGCAGATAAAAGTTTTTCTTTCAATCCCCCTATAGGTAAAACCCTTCCTCTTAATGTCATCTCACCTGTCATCGCAACATCATTTTTTACTGGGATTTCCGCCATTACAGAGATAATAGCTGTTACCATCGCAACACCTGCGGACGGTCCATCCTTTGGTGTAGCACCCTCAGGAACATGAACGTGAATATCTTTTCTTTGAAAGATAGGAGGCTCAATACCATAAGAAATTGCACGCGATCTAACAAAAGAAGATGCTGCGTCAATGGACTCTTTCATTACTTCGCCTAACTTACCTGTAGTTCGAATCTTACCCTGTCCTGGCACCAAAACTGCCTCTATATTCAAAATGTCACCTCCAACTTCTGTCCATGCAAGGCCTGTAACTACACCGATTAAATCATCATTTTCTTTTTTACCGTATCTGAATTTTTTAATACCTAAATAATCTGAAATGTTATCAGAAGTTACATTTAGCGAATCACTTTGTTTTATAGCAATTTCTTTAACCGCCTTCCTACCAAGAGAGTTTAACTCTCTTTCCAAGCCCCTGACGCCTGCTTCACGTGTATAATTTCTAATTAAAGACTGAATTGCGTCATCAGAAATTGACCATTCTTTTTCTGTAATAGCGTTATTGATTCTTGCTTTAGGCAATAAATGTCCCTTAGCAATTTCGATCTTTTCTTCTTCAGTATATCCTGCAATTCTTATTACTTCCATTCTGTCTGCTAGAGCTGGAGGAATGTTCATAGTGTTAGCAGTGGTTACAAACATTACTTGGGATAGATCATAATCAACCTCTAAGTAGTGATCATTAAACGCATTATTTTGTTCAGGATCGAGAACTTCTAATAAGGCAGCTGAAGGGTCTCCTCGAAAATCTGCTCCGAGTTTGTCAATTTCATCAAGCAGAAAAACTGGGTTTGTTGTTTTCACCTTTTTGAGCGACTGAACAATTCTTCCTGGCATAGAACCTATGTAGGTTCTTCTGTGACCTCTAATCTCAGCTTCATCTCTAATGCCACCTAATGACATCCTAATAAATTCTCTTCCTGTTGCCCTTGCTATTGACTTGCCAAGTGAGGTTTTTCCTACACCGGGAGGACCAACCAAGCAGAGAATAGGACCTTTAACTTTACTTGATCTGTTTTGAACCGCTAAATATTCTGTAATTCTATCTTTTACTTTTTCTAGACCATAATGATCTTCATCAAGGATTTCTTGAGACCTTTTAAGGTCTTTCTTTATTCTCTTCTTTTTCCCCCAAGGAATATCCAGTATCCATTCAAGATAGTTTCTCACAACTGTCGCTTCAGCTGACATTGGGCTCATCTGTTTTAATTTTTTTAATTCATTATCAACTTTCTCGGAGGCCTCCTTAGATAGCTTTGTCTTGCTAATTCTTTCTTCAATCTCTTGTATATCTCCTGAACCACCTTCTCCATCTTCGAGTTCCTTTTGAATCGCTTTCATTTGTTCGTTCAAATAGTACTCTTTTTGAGTCTTTTCCATTTGATTTTTGACTCTTCTTCGTATTTTCTTTTCAACCTGCAAAACGGACAATTCATTTTCAAGCTTAGTTAAGATAGAGTTAAGTCGTTTCTCAAGATTGACCTCTTCAAGTAGTTCCTGTTTTTCCTTTATACTAATGTTGATTTGACTAGCAATTGTATCTGCTAATTTACTTTCATCTTCAATGTCTTTAACAGAAGAAAGTACATCAGAAGAAATTTTGCTATTAATCTTAGAATAATCTTCGTACTTAGAAACTGTTGATCTAACCAAAGCAGTTATGGTTTTAGTTTTAGAAAATTTTTCTTCCAGGGGGGTAATCTGAGCGGAAATAAAATCTTCTGTAATTGTTAAGTCTTCTACTGTACATCTTTGCATTCCCTCAACTAGAACCTTAACTGTCCCATCAGGTAATTTTAATAACTGAAGAATTTTTCCTTTTGTACCAACAGAATATAGATCATTGCTTACAGGATCATCAATTTCGGAATTTTTTTGTGCAAGGAATAATAATTCTTGATCCTTATCCATAACCCTCTCTAACGCATTAATCGATTTGTCTCTACCAACAAATAAAGGAACCACCATGCTAGGAAAAACAACAATATTACGTAAAGGTAAGACTGGGACATTAACATTTTTAATTTCTTCTAACATTTTATTTATACCTTAAGTAATTAATAAAAAAATCTAGTGATTCTCAAAAAAAGAGAAATAAAAAACTACACAAACTTATATATTGGTGTGAAGATAGCGAATATCAAGTAAGAACTACATTTTTTTTTAAAAGGCAGATTTTTCTTTCTCAGTTTCACCATATATGTAAAGGGGGGTTGTCTTTCCTTCTACAACATCCCCAGAAACAACCACTTCAGTAATACCCGAAATACTTGGTATTTCAAACATTGTATCAAGGAGAATGCTCTCAATTACGGATCTTAGGCCTCTAGCGCCCGTAGAATATGACATTGTCTTTTTTGCTATAGCGCTCAATGCATCATCAGAAAATTTCAATTCGACATCATCCATCCCAAACAACTTCTTATACTGTTTTACAAGAGCATTTTTTGGTTCTATTAATATCCGAACTAAAGATTCTTCATCCAAATCATCTAATGATGCCCAAACAGGCAGCCTCCCAACAAACTCTGGTATCAATCCAAATCTAAGTAAATCTTCAGGTTGTAAATCTTTGAGTATTAATCCGGTTTTTCGATCATCTTTATCTCTTACTTCAGCCCCAAAACCCAAAGATCTTTTAGCCCCACGGTCAGAAATAATTTTTTCTAGACCGTCAAAAGCTCCTCCACAAATAAATAATATGTCTGTCGTATCAACTTGAAGAAATTCTTGTTGAGGATGCTTTCTTCCTCCCTGGGGTGGAACAGAAGCAATAGTTCCCTCCATTATCTTCAGTAACGCTTGCTGAACACCTTCGCCAGATACATCTCTTGTAATAGATGGATTTTCAGATTTTCTAGTAATCTTATCAACTTCATCAATATAAACTATACCCCTTTGTGTTCTCTCTACATTATAGTCTGCAGCCTGAAGGAGCTTTAGTATTATATTCTCTACATCCTCTCCAACATAACCTGCTTCGGTCAAGGTAGTAGCATCAGCCATTGTAAAAGGGACATCAAGTATTCTTGCTAGAGTTTGAGCCAACAATGTTTTGCCGCAACCGGTAGGCCCTAAGAGTATTATGTTAGATTTTGCCAACTCAACATCATCATTCGCACTTTTGTCTTCCAATCTCTTATAATGATTATGAACAGCGACAGATAAGACTCTTTTAGCGGTCTCTTGACCAATTACATAATCTTGTAAAACATCAAAAATTTCCTGGGGCAAAGGAACTAAGCTAGAAGCTTTGGAATCACTGAGTTTATTTTCCTCCTTAATAATATCCATGCACAATTCAACACACTCATCGCATATGAAAACTGTTGGTCCAGCAATTAGTTTTTTGACTTCGTGTTGGCTCTTTCCACAAAAACTGCAGTACAAGGTATTTTTTGAATCGCCACTATCACTAATCTTACTCATGATTATTCCTTATTAACTTTCATTATTTTTATCTTCAACAACATCTCTATTCTCTACAACCTTATCAATTAATCCGAAGTCCTTAGCCTCAATGGCAGTCATAAATGTGTCTCTATCTAGCGCTTTTTCAATAGAACTTAGTTCTTTGTTGGTGTGGATTACGTATATTTCGTTTAATCTACCTCTTAAAGATAAAATTTCTTGAGCATGTCTTTCAATATCTGAAGCTTGCCCTTGGAAACCACCTGAAGGTTGATGAACCATAATTCTGGAGTTGGGTAAAGATAACCTCTTATTTTTAGTTCCAGCAGCAAGAAGTAAACTTCCCATTGAAGCCGCTTGCCCAATACATAAGGTTGAAATCTCAGGCTTAATATATTGCATAGTATCATAAATAGCTAAGCCCGAAGAAACTGTTCCGCCAGGAGAATTGATATACATTGAAATTTCTTTTTTTGGGTTTTCTGCTTCTAGATATAGCAATTGAGCTGTAATAACACTTGCCATATAATCTTCAATAGGACCAGTAACAAACACTATTCTTTCCCTCAATAACCTAGAATAAATATCAAAAGCTCTCTCTCCTTTATTAGTTTGTTCAACAACCATAGGAATTAGATTAGCCTCTGTATGTCTTATTTTATCTGTCATTTTCTAACCTGTCTGTTTCATATATGGGTTAATTCTATTAATATGCCAAGAGTTTTATTATAAAGAAAAGTGTATTGATACAGTTTAATATAGTTATTTCAATAATTTACAATAATATCTTATATCACTTTTTTTCTTTATTTTTATCAGACTTTTTTGTATTTTTTTTAGTATTCACCTTCTGTGGAGTATCTTTTTTCGTTTCAAAAAGGTCTTCTCTAGTTATTTTTTTATCTTTTAAATTAACCTTACTAAGGACATAATCCACTACTTTGTCTTCGTAGATAGGAGCAGTAAGACCTCTCATCGCTTCGGCGTTGGTTTGGTAATATTTAATAATTTCATTTTCTTGACCAGGATATCTTTTCATTTCATTTTGGAGAGCAATATTGATATCATTATTATCTAATTCAATTTTATTTAATCTTCCTATCTCCGCTATAAGTAACCCTATTGAAATTCTTTTTTCTGCAATCTCCTTATAATTCTTTTTAATTTGACTTTCCTTCAACTCTAAATCATTTAATGATTTTTTTTGTTCTTCTAGCTGATGTTCTAATTGATGCCACATTTGATCATACTCTTGATCAACAAGGGAACTTGGCAAATCAAAATTATGATTTTTTTCAAGATAATCAAACAAACTATCCTTAAGTCGAATTCTTGACGCTTGATTAAAATCCTTCTTAATTTGATCGCTAAGGGTATCTTTTAATGCATCTAAGCTTTCTTGGCCGAGCCTCTTAGCTAAATTGTCATCAATTTTAGCATTTTTGGGTTCATAAATACCATTAACTTCTACCTCAAAAATAGCATCTTTATTCTCCAAATCCTTATTTTGATAGTTCTCTGGGAATTTTACTTTTATATTTTTTTTATCTCCCTCGGAAGCACCAAGTAACTGTTCCTCAAAATTTCCAATAAATGTTTTCGATCCTAGAATAATATCGGCTTTATCTGCTGTACCACCTTCAAATTTTTCACCATCTATTAAGCCTACGTAATTAATATTAAGTTTGTCCAAATCCTTAGCTACTCTTTTCTTTTTTGGTTTCGTGTAGTCTGGATTTTGTTCTGACATATATGTCAAAGCATCGTCAATATCTCTTTTCTGAGGTTCTGCTACTGGATTTTCTAATTTTATTTTCTTGAAATCTATAATTTCTATATCTGGCAAGACTTCGCATGACATAGTATATTCGACGTCTTCCTCACTACTGATAATTTTTTCCATCTCCTTATTCATATTTATTTGAGGAGAAACTGCTGCTCTTAAACCCCTTTCCTCAAGAACAGCTCTAGATGTTTCAGAAACCTTTTCTTCTATGGCCTCAACTGTTACATCTTTTCCATACATCTTATCTACATGACTAATTGGAACTTTTCCGGGTCTAAATCCGGAAATCTTAGACTTTGAGGCAATTTCTTTTAATTTTGTTGCACGTAAGGAACTTATTTCTTTGAATTCAATTTGAATTGAAAATTCCCTTTTTAGACCTTTACTTTTTTTTTCTTTAACTTTCATAAATATCTCTCTTAAATTTGGTGCGGGCGGAGGGAGTCGAACCCCCACGCCTTGCGGCACAGGTACCTAAAACCTGCGTGTCTACCAGTTCCACCACGCCCGCAAAAAATACAATCTGTCTAATAACAGTACATTGAAGGAATATCTAGATATAAACTTAATAAATATCCTTTATTTGGTATAAATTCTCATCAAAATATCAGGAACATCATCTTTAATAATTGAAATCATATCTTCTGCAATTAGACCAGGCCCAGCAATTAATCCAATCGAACTATGAATCCATTGTGCTGCACATGCAGCTTTAAAGCTTTTCATACCCTGAGCTGTCAAACCTCCGCAAATTCCTGATAAAACATCCCCTGAACCGGCTGTTGCAAGAAAAGGTGAAGTTTTGTCTGAAATAATTACCTCTCCATCAGGCGATGCAATAACTGTATCGTTACCTTTTAGGATTACAGTAGATTTACTTTTTATGGCAGCTGACTTTGTTCTTTCAATCTTTGAACCCTTAAGATTACCAAATATTTTATTAAATTCGCCTTCATGAGGAGTTATTATCACATCAGCCTTTGAGTATTCTAATGCCTTTATAAAATCCACAGACTCTTCTTCAAAAGAGCTTATTGCATCTGCATCAAGAATTAATGAAATTTTATAATTTAGAGCATTTAGAGTTAACTCTTTTGTAAATTGATTTACCCCACATCCAGGCCCAATAATTAGAGAATTAATTTTCTTTTGATCTAAAAAATTAAAAAATTCTTCAGAATTATTAATTTCTTTAATCATCACCGAAGTTAGGTGAGTCGCATTAACGTTTAGAGCCTCACGACTTGAAGATAATGTTACCGCACCTGCTCCTATTCTCAAGGCGGAAATTGCAGCTAATCTTGCTGCGCCTGTAGAGGATTCTGGACCGGATTGAACTAGAACGTGACCTCTTTTATACTTATGATCGTCTTCCGCTGGCCACTTGAAGTCAGAAATCCAATAATCAGGAGAATTGAGATGAAACATATATCCATTTTCAATCTTAGAATTAACATTTATTGGGATGCCTATATCAACTACATGAATGTTTCCTACATATTTCTTAGCTGGTAATAAATAATGACCTAACTTCGGGTATACAAAAGTAATAGTATGATCAGCCTTTATAGCTTCTGGCATTAACAATCCAGTGTCAGTATCAACACCGCTTGGAATATCTAAAGATACAATTAGTTTAGATTCTTTGTTAATTTCTCTAAAAACTTTGACATAATTCTTATTAACTGGTCGGTTAATTCCAACACCAAAAATGGCATCAACGACTACATCGGCTTCACTAAAAGATATCTCCCCAATATTTTCTAGCTCTGTATCTAAATCTTTAAGCTTTTGCATAACAACATTATTCAATTCTTTTTCCGAATTTAGAGAAAGAATCCTTATTGAAATTCCTTCTTCCTTAAGATACCTAGCTACTACAAAACCATCCCCGCCATTATTTCCAGGGCCACATATGACATAAATTTTCTTATTAAAATTTTTAATTTTAGGAACTATCTCGTTAATAATTATTTCGGCTGATCTTTTTCCAGCAGTTTCCATTAAATCTGAAAGGGAGACTCCTTCATCAACAGCCATTTTATCAATTAGATACGCAGTTTCTTTATTTAATAATAACTTATTCATATATTAACTTTTGATAGATTTTCATCACCTAATGATAATATGCTAATTTTACCTTTGTTTATCTCTAATGTAGTAATTGAACAATTAGCAGGATTGAAATTAACAACTTTGTTGCTATTTAATGCCCAACCAATAATTGAATTGATGACGACGTAATGACTAAATATGATGCTATCTCCCTTCAATTTTAATAAAGATCTGATGACATCTTCCCTCCAACTACTGTAACTAATGCATGAAGACACTGAAACAGGGTCATTTTCCAATTCTTTCCAAGTTAGAGGTAGTACTCTTTTTAACCATACCACCCTTTTATTTAAATCAGAAATAGGGGACGGCAATTCTGCAAATGTATTATCAATGCTAATATTAACATCTAATTTGGCTAAGGATATGTTGGCAGTCTCCAGACATCTTTTTAGTGGACTCGAAACAACGGCTTCTCTACCAGTTATCATTTTATTTATTTTCTCAGAGAGTTTCTTTGATTGGTGTATTCCTGTTTCACTTAATCCTGGATCTATTGAAGTCCAGCCATCCTCAGCCTGACCGTGTCTAATTAAAAAAACCTTGCTCATGAATTCAGAGAAACTATACTTAAACCTTTATCATCCTGAGTGACCGAACAATCTCTATTTAAGCATTCTTCTTTCATCATAATGCTTAAATCATTATCATCCAGGGTAATAGCTATAAATCTTTTATTATTTTCTTTTAAACGCCCTATAACTATACCCATTTGCGGACCATCTTTACCATTGGCTACTGTATAAGTCTCAATCAAAGCCTTTCCTTTTGGTTTTTCGTCAACCTCTGGTTTTTTCATATTATCTATTTCTTTTTGATACTTTTCTGGATCTTCCCTTTCCCATAATCCTTCAAACGGCTCACAAGAATATAGACCAATTCCATGTTTAGTAGCATACCAACCATTCGAGGTGCAAAGCCCTTTTGAGCCCTGATTTTTTCTTAATTCATTCATCATCGTTGCTACAGAATGCATTACATAATTATTACCTGCCCCACCAAAATAAGGTAAACCTCCGGTAACTGTAAGATTAATATCTCGATTCGGATTAATATTTAATGCTTCTCTTCCTAACTCAACCATACTAGGAAAACAAGAATAGAGATCAAAATACTCAATCTCATCTATAGTCCATTTGGCCATACTTAAAGCCTTTTTCCCCATTAGTCTGATAGCTTTAGATGAATGTAATTCTGGTCTTTCAGTTACATTCCAAACCTCATTAATATCAGCACACCCA
>CAJWUE010000022.1:0-19927 GCA_913047775.1 uncultured Rhodobiaceae bacterium | reverse complement strand
AGAGAGAATTAGGCGACATTATGTGGTATTGGGTGACAGCCTGTATGGCTTTGAACCTTGATCCAGTCGAAGTAATTTCTGAAAACCAAAAAAAACTTGAAGCCAGATATGGTGAGGAATTTACAATTAATCAAAGTGAGGTTAGAGCTAAAGGAGACCTCTGAGGAATTTTATTGACCATCACTGAATTAATTATTAGATCACCTAAAACAGAAAAAGAATGGGAACAATATTTCCGTTTCCGCTGGGAGATGCTTCGCAGACCTTTGGGAATGTCAAAAAGTGAGGGCAGAGATGGAATCGAGCAAGAAAGCTTCCATCTAGTGGTAACTGATAAAAAGAATGATATAATAGGGGTAGGAAGAGTCCATTTCAATAACCGAAAACAAGCACAGATTCGTTATATGGCGGTAAAAGAGAGCAAACAAAGAACAGGTATAGGCACTTTAATTGTGCATAAATTGGAAGAATACTCTTCAAAACAAAAAAGAAAAGAAGTTGTACTCAATTCTAGGGAAAATTCTAAAAAATTCTACTTGTCTTTAGGTTATGAAGAATTGGGACCTTTTGTATCAGAGACTGGCATCCCCCATGTTAAAATGAGAAAAACCCTATAGAATTTCTAAAAACATACGTAATGAAGTTATTAATAAAAAAAGAGCAAATATTCTTGTAAGGGTTTTTTTAGGTAAAGAATGAGCATATCTTGCCCCCAATGGAGCAGAAAGCGTTGAAAGAGGCGCGATTAAAATTAATCCTAAAATATTCACATATCCTAAAGACATAGGTGGAAGATTATCGACAAAGAGACCTGAAATTATAAAAAAAAATGTTCCAGGTATTGCTAGAAAGAAACCAAGTCCTGCTGAAGTTCCAACAGCCCTATGAATCGGAGTACCATATAAAGACATTAAACTTACATTAAAAGTTCCTCCGCCAATTCCCAACATTGAAGAAAAGGCTCCAACAGATAAGGGTAAATTAAAACCCATGATTCCCTTAGGCAGATTTTCTCCCAAACGTAAATTCTCATTACCAAAAAAAAGATTTATACAAACCAATAAGGCTATGGTTGCAAAAAATAGAGTTAAAAGGTATCCCGATATTAGACCAGCTATTATAGCACCAATACTTGATCCAATTAGTGTAGGGACTAACCACGTTTTTAATATTTTTTCATCAACAGAATTATTTTTCTTATGTGACGAAAAAGATCTCCAACCAGTAGGAATAATAACACCTAACGAAGTTGCAACAGATACATGCATAATGATTTCGCTAGGAAAACCCAAGGATGACAAGATATGATAAAGAACAGGAACTACGATAATTCCTCCTCCAACGCCAAGAAGACCTGCAATATAGCCTGAAAAAAATCCTGAAAGCATCAATGCTAGAACAAATGGCAGAAGCCCTATACCATTGTAATACATTATGCAGCCTCTCTATGAATATTTTTTATTATTTTAACAGCATCTTCAAGAACATGCGGATCATCTTTTCTTTTAATAGATTCTTGACTTAAATAATTTCTCCAAGATTTTGCTCCTCTCTGTCCGTGAAAGAGACCCAACATATGTCGTGTCATTATGTTAAGTGGAACGCCATTTTTTACATTTTCTTCAAGATAAGGAATCATAGATAAAGCAAGATCAAATCTTGAAATTTGAGTGTAATTCTCTTCAAAAAATATTCTATCTACATCTGATAAAATATAAGGATCAATATAAACAGCTCTACCTAACATCACTCCATCTAATTCACTACCTCTAATCAAATTCATTTCTTTAAAACCTTGATCAGGAGATTTAATGCCTCCGTTAAGAATAATATTTAAATTTGGCCATTTTCTTTTTATCAATCGTACAAGATCATAATCCAATGGAGGAATTTCTCTGTTTTGCCTTGGGTCAAGGCCATTTAATATTGCCTTTCTAGCATGAATAATAAAAGTTGTTATTCCTGATTCAGTTAGGTTTTCTATGAATTTTGGTAATACTTCATAAGGGTTATTCTCATCAACACCTATTCTACATTTTACTGTAACAGGAATATTGATCCTATTTTTCATGGATGCTACGCAGTCCTGAACCAATCTTATATTATTCATAAGACAAGCGCCAAAATTTCCTTCTTGCACCCTTCTCGATGGACAACCAAGATTAAAATTAATCTCATCAAAGCCATATGATTCTCCTATAGATGCAGCCTCTGCCAATTTTTTGGGATCTGACCCAGCAATTTGTAACGCTAGAGGATGCTCACTTAAGTCATGACTCAGAAAAAAATCCCTATTACCATTAATTATAGCGTCCGCTACCATCATCTCAGAATAAAGACGGCTCCTTTTTGTTATTTTCCTCAAAAAATACCGACAATGTTTGTCGGTATAATCTATCATAGGTGCAACACAAAATTTATAAGACATGATCACTATCTCTTTATCTTAAAATCAAACATAATCAATAATTTGATTATGATAATTCAATAATTTTTTTCTCTACACAATTTACATATAATCGAAGTGGTTATTTGTACAGCGGACTTTCTTCCGGATCCAATAATGTCAGCTTGTCTAACAGATTAGCTGGCTCGGAGATTCCAACAATATATATCATACGTTCTTCAACTTTGCCTTCCGCGTGAATAGCGCCTGCAGGTATATGCAGCTTATCACCAGCTTTCAAGGGAACTCGATCACCTTTTTCATTCAGCACATAACTACTGCCTTGCATCACATATCCACAGTTATCAACATCATGCCAGTGCGGTGGTAGTTCGGCCATCCTTTCTGACACATAGACGGTTGGCCAAAGATCAAGTTTTTTGATATCATCCAAAACCTCTTCTTTGGTAGAGAAAAAGTTGTGGAACACCTGCATGGGTCCTGGTTCGAGCGCCATTTCTTTCTCCCTTTGTTTATCCTTACTATGACTGAAATCAGTCTACCTAAAATGCCACTCAAAGACTATTAATAAAACCCCTTTTAAATTCACATATTATTTTTAGAAAGTTTCACACAACTTTCATAAAATATTAGTCGATTTTTCCTCTATATATGTTAAAAAATCTATGTTTAACTAATTTTATATTTTTTAATATCGTTTATTTTATAGGGGCTCAATATGTATCCTTCCATGTCTTTTTTTTCTTTTAAATCTTTCCTTAAATTATCATTATTTACACTAGTTAGTTCGCTTTTTCTTCTGACGAGCTCATATGCCGAACAAACAACTGGTGCAATCAGGGGAACAGTATTTGATACTTCTGGAGATCCTGTTTCAGGAGCTTCTATTCAAATTACTCATATACCTTCAGGATCAAAATCATCTACAACTACAGGAAATACAGGTGCTTTCTATAGCAGAGGATTAAGATTAGGAGGGCCTTTTGAGGTACGAGCAACAAAAAGTGGGTTAAGCACTATAAAATCAGGAATTTATACAAGTCTTGGTGGAGATTACTCTATTAATATTCAATTAAGTGGTGCTGATGTTGAAGAAATTATTGTTACAGGTAAAGCTGCCGACCTTGGAAAGTTTGGAGTAGGCCCAGGTTCAACATTTGATTCTACAGATATTGCTACATTCGCTTCTATTGATAGAGATATAAAAGACATAGCAAAATTAGACCCTTTTGTTACCGTTGATAACGGAGGAAGATTATCTTTTGGTGGCGGTATGCCTCGACTCATTGGTTTTGTTATTGACGGAGTAAGTGCAAATGACTCTTATGGATTAAGCTCTAATTCTTATCCTACAAATCGTATGCCTATATCTATGGATGTTATTGATCAAGTTTCAGTTAAAATAGCTAATTATAGTGCTGAACTTGGAGAAGCACATAGCGGTAATATTGTTGTAACAACAAAAGCAGGAACAAACGATCTTTCAGGTTCGTTTACATATGAATCTTCTCAAGAAAGTGGTGACGAGCCTTTTGGAGTTAAAACTGATAATGCTGATCCAGACACAAAATTATTTTCAATCGCTTTAAATGGACCAATTATTAAAGATAAACTTTTCTTCTCGCTTGGATTTGAATCTTATGAAGCTTCTAATCCAATTCAGATGCAAGCTTTTAGATCTGGTCTAGTAACAAAGGAAGAGGCAGATAGAGTAATTGCTGCAGCTAAAAGTGTCTTAAATTATGACGCAGGTTCATACACTAAAGCTCTTGCGGAAGAAGATGAAAAAACTTTTGCACGTATCGATGCAAATTTAACTGATAACCAAACCTTAACATTCGAATATATTCATGTGGATGGATTTACTGAAAGTGCTTATTGGAATAGAACTTGGGGCCTACCCCTTTCAAGTGATTGGTATACAATTAATAAAGAATTTGAAACATTTAAACTTGAATTAAACTCTGATTGGTCAGATAACTTTTCTACAAAAGTAATGTATTCGGATACTGAAGTTAATAACCCCAATACTCCAGTAGGAGCTATGACAATTGGTGAAGTTGGAATTAGTGTTGCTTCAGGTGGTACTGTATTTTTTGGACCAGATCAATATAGACATGCTAACGAAATTCAAACTTCAAGAAAGCAGTATGAGATTGCAGGATATTACAATGTCGGTAATCACGCTATAACACTTGGTTACAAGAAAATAGAGAATGATATGTTTAATATGTTCTCAAGAAATAGCTTGGGTGAGTATGACTATGGCTCTATTGACGGATTTATAGCAGGAGATCTTCTCGATTTAGATTATAGAAATGCTGATACAAATAATCCTAGAGATGCAGCTGGTACCTTTAATATAGATTACACAATTATATATCTTCAAGACTCTTGGGCTATAACACCTGACCTTACAGCTAATATTGGTTTTAGATATGAAGAAATCGGTCAAGATACAACACCGGAATATAATTCTTTCTGGTATAAATGGACTGGTGACACACATATTCCGGCACCTAGGAATGATGTTAACCTTGATGGCGAAGATATTTTAATGCCTCGTATTTCTCTTGATTGGCAAGCACAGGATAATATTTTAGTAACATTTGGCTGGGGTGAATTCAGCGGAAACCTACCTCCAGTTTGGTTCGGTGGTCCGTATATTGATACAGGCCTAAGATTGCCATCAAACAGAATTAGGAAAAGTAGAGGACAAACACCACCAATAGGTTCTCCGGAGAGTTATCCTGGCGACGCCGCATTAGCTCCACTTAGAAACGAAATTGGGGATACAGGCGGTTATACTGCTATGATGGATAAAGATTTTGGAATTCCTTCAATAACTAAGGTTTCTCTTGGTGTAGTTGCTGATTTTGATGGCGGCGATTTTGGACCATTTACTATTAGAGCAAATTATATTCATATGGAAGAAGAAGATCCTGTAATGGCTATAATTGGTGGATGTGATCCTAAAGGTAATGCTGTCGCAGACAATCGTCCTTTGTATGGTGGATGTAGTTATGTTGGTTATTTAACAACTGCAAAAAATGTAGAACCAGAAAGTGATCTTTTTGGCATATCATTTGAAAAATCTTTTGATAATGGAATTGATCTTTATCTTGGTTATGCGAAACAAGATAGGGAAATGGCTCATGCTATGACAAGCTCAATCATTTTCTCAAGCGCTGTTAGAATGCCAATATTCGATCATCTAAATCCTGTAAACAGCCCTTCACATTATCAAATTGAACATTCATTTGATTATGCTTTAACATGGAAAGGAAATTTATTTGGAGATCTTGAGACAAGTATTGGTCTTAACGGTTTCAGACAATCTGGAAATCCATTCAGTTATACATTTAGAGGGGACTTAAGTGGTTATAGAACTGATGGCGAGAACATAGAATTACTTTATGTTCCTTCCTTAAATGATCCAAATGTACTTTATGGTTCAGGATTTGATCTTGATGCTTTCAATCAATTTCTTGAAGACTCTGGTTTAGATGCTTACAGAGGTTCTGCCGTACCTAGAAATAGTTTCGATAGTCCTTGGGTTGGAACCTTTGATGTAAGAATTGCCCAAGAATTACCAACTGGTGATATTAAAGGAAAAGCTATTTTCTATGTTGATATTGAAAATGTATTAAACTTAATTAATTCAGATTGGGGTGGATTTGAAAATTACCTTGGTTCTACATCAAATTCTAGAGGTATTGTTGAAGCTGAGGTTGATGACCAAGGAAGATATGTCTACAATGAATTTAATGTAGATGGACAACCAACTCAAAATATTGGCAAATCTGTTTGGCAGCTAAAAGTTGGAATCAGATATCAATTCTAAATTCCATAAATAATTAAAAAAAAGGCGCTGTTTTTTAGCGCCTTTTTTTGTATAAAGTACTATGAAGTTAATTATAGCCCTAGTTACAGTCATTTTTTCTTTCTCAGTAAATGCCAAAACTATTGAGAAAATCGCGTTAGGATCATGTCTTCATCAAGATCGCTCTCAACCAATATGGGAGGCAATTTTACATGAAAAATCAGATATTTTCATCTTTATGGGAGACAATGTTTACGGCGACGACAAAAAAACAGGAAAATTAGAAAAACTCAAAAAGACCTATGATCTTCAAAAAAATAGAATTCCTTTCAACAAACTAAAAGAAACAAATGAAATTACAGCAATATGGGATGATCATGATTACGGTATAAATGACGGTGGGGCTTCTTTTCCTTATAAGGAAGATGCCGAAAAACTGTTTTTTGATTTTTGGGAAATACCAGAAGGACACGAACAGAGATCGCACCCTGGTTTATATTTTGAAATTATAAGAGAGCTGGAAAACGGCACACTACAGATAATTTTTCTTGATACCAGATATTTTAAGTCAGATTTTATTCCAACAGATCAAAAAGACGCTCCATTGAAAGAGAGATATATTAATGATTTAGATCCTTCAAAAACCATTCTTGGGAAAAAGCAATGGAAATGGCTTTCTAAAAAACTAAAAGAGAAAGTTGATGTGAGAATAATAGTATCTAGCATTCAAATTATAGCTGAAGGACACGGATATGAAAAATGGGGACTTTTACCTCTAGAAAAAGAAAAATTCTACAACTTAATTGATAGTAATTCTTCAAATAATATAATAATTATTTCTGGAGATAGGCATGCAGGAGGTATTTATAAAGACACAACTAAAGCAGGTCTTAACATTTACGAGCTAACATCAAGCTCATTAAATCTACCAGTAGGTGGTTGGATAGGGTTGGTAGAATCTAAAGAAGAGCCTGGGCCCAAAAGAATTGGTGCATTATATTTAATGGAAAATTACGGATTAATTGAATTCAACTCTAACAATAAAGTTTTTCTTTCTTTAAAAGATATCACTGGAAAAACCATTAATAAAATTGAATTTAATTATTAACGACCGGTCGGTAATTCATTAAAAGCAACTTTTTTATCCACCCTGACATCTTGCGGAAGACCCAAGACTCTTTCAGCTACAATATTTCTTAAGATTTCATCAGTTCCACCAGCAATCCTGTATCCTGCGGCGCTTAACCATTGATTTTGAAATATAGAGTGCAGTAAAGCAATTTCTGAATCGCTTATAATACCTGATGCGCCTTGTAAATCCATTGCAAAACTCGCTAGATCCTGCATCTTTGGGGCAGATACAATTTTTCCTATTGAACTTTCTGGTCCAGGGGTTTCTCCTTTTGACAAAGCGGTTAGAGTTCTCATTTTTGTATACTTTAACCCTTCCGCCTGAACATACCATTCTGCAATCTTTGATCTCACAAGATCATTACTTATGGCAGATTTATCGTTAAGTGTTATTTCTTTGGCAAGTTTGGTAAGAGCTGAATAGTCAGCTGATTTTGGAACACCAATTGCTAATCTTTCATTCATTAAGGTTGTTAATGCAACTTTCCATCCTTCACCAACCTCTCCAAGTCTCTGTGTATCAGGAACCCTGACGTCGTTAAAGAAAACTTCATTGAAATTTGCACCTCCAGAAATTTGTCTAATGGGTTTAACATCTATACCCTCAGACTTCATATCTAGAAAGAAAAACGATAATCCTTTGTGTTTAGGAACGTTAGGGTCTGTGCGGACTACAATAATGCCAAAATCGGAAAAGTGAGCCCCTGAAGTCCACACCTTTTGTCCATTAATAATCCAGTCATCACCTTCTTTTTCGGCTTTTGTTCGTATTCCAGCAACATCCGAACCAGCGGAAGGTTCAGAAAATAGCTGACACCAGACTTCTTCGCCATTGAGAGCTGGTTTAACATATCTTTCCTTTTGCTCAGGGGTAGCCCACGCCATCATAGTAGGAATACACATGCCCAGACCTATTTCAAAGAAACCGCCTGGAACATTGTAATTTGACTCTTCTTGGGAATAAATTACCGATTGAATTGGAGTTCCCCCTAACCCACCAAACTCTTTTGGCCAAGTTATAGCGGCATATCCGGCTTCCGCTTTTTTAGACTGCCAATTTCTTGCCTCTTTTATTGCTTCACCTTGTAAACCTTCAATTATGGCATCATACCTACCACCACTCTTTCCGGATTTTGGAGCATTCTCTTTCAACCAAGCTTTAACTTCTGATCTAAATTCGGCTTCTTCTTTTGTATCATTAAAATCCAAAATTCATCTCCTATTTTAAATTAAGCAATATTTTTTTCTTCGAGTTGATTAACCAGTTTATTTTTCCAAGTAGTTAATCCTCCCAATGCAAGACCTAAAACCTGACTTCTTCTGTAAAAAAACTGGGTATTAGCTTCCCAAGTAAAGCCTATTCCACCATGTGTTTGAATATTCTCCTGAGCAGCAAAATTAAATGCATCAGTTGCCGCAACCCTAGAAGCGGCGGCGGCAATCTTAAAATCGCCTCCATCATCGTTAAGCATCATAGCACCATAATAACAATTAGATTTTGCTAACTCTATCTTTACATACATATCTGCTAACTTATGTTTAATGGCTTGATATGAACCTATTTGTCTTCCAAACGCATAGCGGTCCAAGGCATATTCCTTGGCCATATTCAATGAGGCTTCAGCTCCTCCTATTTGCTCAAATGCTATAAGAATCGCAGCAGTATCAAGACATTTTTCAACACATAACCAACTCTCACTCCCTGTTTCCATAATTTCAGCTGGAGAATCTTTAAAAATTAATTCTGCATGGTTTCTTGATGGGTCAAGGGTTTTTAATTCATTTTTAGTGATTCCTTTAGAATTCATTTCTACAAGCGCAAGAGAAATTGTATTGGAGCCCTTATCACGCACAACTACAACACATATATCCGCATAACTACCATCAGGAACAGGTAGTTTTTTTCCATTAAGCTTATTCCCTATAATAGTGGTATTAATATTTTTTTCGCTTGGTTCTGATGCGCTTTCTGATAGAGCAAAAGTTGCAATAATTTCTCCACTAGCCAGTTTTGGAAGCCATAATTCCTTTTGTTCCGATGTACCGTATAATTTTATAGCTTCAGTCGCTAAATAGACCGAAGATGAAAATGGAACTGGAGCTGCAAACCTTCCTAATTCTTCTGCTATTACACATAATTCCAGGGCTCCGAGCCCTAAACCACCATATTCTTCCGGTATAGTAGTACCGGTTAATCCGAGCTCGACTAATCCTTTCCATACTTCCTTAGAATATTGTTCATCGCTTTCCAAAATGGATCTAGCAATATCCAAAGAGCATTTATCCTGCAAAAAACGAGAAACTTGTTCTTTTAAAAGTTTTTGGTCTTCAGAAAAATCAAAATTCATAACTTAATCTCTTTAATTTGTTATTGAAAATAAACTATATAAACATAAGGACAATAGATAAAATCAAAACATACAATTTTTATAGAAATTTTCAATTTTCATTTCCCAATCCCCATAATAATTTGAGATAATTATATCTGCTGGACTTCGTTGGTTTTCTAATATCTCAGAAATTGGAGAAAGAAAAATTGATTCATCTTCACCATTAGCATTTATTTTATTTCTTTTCCTTAAACCTTCATGCGAGATTGTTAACAAATCTTTTCCCAGCTCAAGTACATTGATATTTTTTGTTTTAGATTCTAAACCATTTTGAGCACATGAAAGACGTAACTCATCTAACTCCTGAATATCAATATCCCCTATCAATCTATAAGCGCTATTTAATGAAGATTCTTCATATAGCAATCCAGTCCAAAAAGCCGAGAGAGCACATACTGATTGCAGATTCCCTGCATCAGCTCCTCTCATTTCTAACCACTTTTTTAACCTTACCTCAGGGAATATAGTGGTTAAATGTGATTCCCAATCTGACATAGTAGGTTGTTCATTATTCATTTCATTTAATCTGCCGTTCAAAAAATCCCTAAAAGATTTTCCTGAGAGATCAACATAATTCCCTTCCCGATAAACAAAATACATTGGAACATCGATAGCGTAATCTACATAACTTTCATAACTCATAAATTTATCAAAAACGAATGGGAGCAAACCTGTTCGGTCCGGATCGGTATCAGTCCAAACAAATCCCCTATACGATTTATAATTATTGGGCTTCCCATCACTCACCGGTGAATTCGAAAATATTGCTGTAACTATGGGTTGAATTGCTAAAGAAAAACGAAACTTGCGAACCATATCTTCTTCTGATGAATAATCCAAATTCACTTGAATAGTTGATGAACGAAGCATCATATCTAAACCATGTTGGCCTTTTTTTGGCATATAAGAACGCATAATGTCGTATCTTTGTTTTGGCATTATTGGAATATTCTCTCGCTGCCAATCAGGTGTAAAACCTATACCTAAAAAACCTAATCCAAGTTCTGCCGCAACCTCTGATACCTGATTTTTATGTTCGTAGATCTCATTAAAGGTCTCATGAATATCTTTTAACTGGGCTCCAGATAATTCAAATTGCCCCCCCGGTTCCAGAGTAATAGATCCACCGCCCAAAGATTCATCTCTTTCAAGAGCTACGACATTATTGTTTTCAAAAACCTCTTTCCAGCCAAACCTAGTTAAATTTAGAAGAAGGGATTTTATACCTTTATCTCCTTCATATGGAACGGGGCTATTATCATGAATGTTAAAAACAAATTTTTCGTGTTCAGTTCCTATCCTAAATTCTGAAATACTTTTTTCACCATCTCTCAAATATTGAATAAGTTGATCTTTTGATTCTATAATCTCTTTTTTATCTTTCATACAATTAACAAATACTATTATTATCAGATTAATATCTCCTCCAGTCACCAAGAACCAAATGAAAAGCCGATAGGGCAGCAATTATAGCAGTATCAGACCTTAAAATACGAGGACCCAAGGATATATTAACAACATTTGCCATTTTCATGACCATTTTTCTTTCCTCAGAGTCAAAACCACCTTCGGGCCCTATTAAGATTGACCATTTCATATTAGGTAAATCTTCTCCTGCTTGTCTAAGCAATTGTAAAGGATTGCCTGATGATTCTTCATCGCAAAAAATTATTCCTCTTCCTTCTCCAGAATTTTCCCAATTGTCTATAAGCCATTCTAAGCTAGTTGGTTCCTTCACTATAGGAATATGTGTAATGCCACACTGTTCTGCCGCTTCAATAGTGTTGGAAATTATTCTTTTTGTATTAATATTTTTGTATTGCGTTCTTTTAGTAATTATCGGCCAAATTAGACTAGCCCCTAACTCAGTAATCTTTTGTGAAATAAAATCTACTCTTAACTTTCTCACCGGAGAAAATAAAATCCAAATATCTTCGGGAGGTTTCTTATTTCCTAAAAATTCTTGAATTAAGACTTGGTGCTTACGATTATTATATTTTTTTAGAATTGCTGACCACTCTCCGTCTCTTTGATTAAATACATTAAAAGCATCGCCTAATTTTAAGCGCATAACATTTTTAAGGTAATGACTGCTTTCTTGGTTTATTAAAAGATTTCCTTCTTGAATTTTCTCATTTATATAAATCCTTATTGTTTTCAATTTTTTAACCTTGGATTGGTTCAGAGTAAGTATGAATAACATGTCAAACAGACATAAGGAAAAAAAAATATGCAAAATTTTCTGAATTATTTTCCTATTTGGGTAAGACCTTGGGTAGAGTTGGCGCGTTATGATAAACCTATAGGTTACTTACTGTTGTTTTGGCCTTGTGTTTGGTCCTTACTCTTAGCCAGCATTGAAACATCAAAGGGGTTTCCTCTCTATTATATTTTACTATTCTTTTTAGGGGCAGTGGTTATGAGGGGGGCTGGGTGCACTTGGAACGATTTCCTGGATAAAGACTTCGATTCTAAGGTGGAAAGAACAAAAGATAGACCTCTTGCATCGAGAAAAATTACCAACTTCGGCGCAATTTTTTTTCTTGTTCTCCAATTAGCACTAGGCCTATTAATACTTTTGCAATTTAACAACTTGACTATTTTTCTCGGTGCGTTGTCCCTTTTTCCCATTTTTTTATATCCTTTGATGAAAAGAATAACTTGGTGGCCTCAAATTTTTCTTGGAATTACATTTAATTGGGGGGCTTTATTAGGTTGGTCATCGATAAATAATGATATTTCAATATCAACTATTTTACTTTATTTGGGGTGTATTTTCTGGACATTAGGTTACGACACTATCTATGCACATCAAGACAAAAAGGACGATATACTTTTAGGTTTAAAGTCTTCGGCAATAAGGCTAGGAAAGAATACAAAAAGGTTTTTAGTTTTTGTTTATTTAATAGCCTTCATCTTGATTGCCGCTGCCTCTTATATGGTAAAAGAAAATCTATTAATTCTTATTTTTTTGCCTTTAATATTTTTACACCTTAACTTGCAAATTTATTTTCTCGATACGGAAAATCCCACAAGTTGTTTAAAGATATTTAAATCCAATAATTTATTAGGGTTACTTTTGTCTTTAGTATTCTTTATTCAGATTATCACTAATTTTTTCCATTAAGAACAATAAATTCGCTTCTCAAATTATCAATTAATGTAAGTCTCCCTTTCTCCTCTAAGTGCCAGAAAGTCCAACCATTACAACTTTCTTTTCCTTGTACTTTAGCTCCCATTTGGTGAATTGAACCATTTTCTCCTTTAACAGATAAGCTTCCGTCGGCCCTAACTATGGCTGAAAACTTTTTGGCCTTTAATCTCCTAGGTCCCTTTAAAGTACTTCCTGGCTTTATGACTCCACTTTCTACAAGATTACCGAAAGGTATTCTAATCTGATCTTTCTTAGATTCTGTTATTGCAAGGTGTTTCGGATTAGAAGTTTTAACATTTTTCAATCTCTTCTCAGCCGCAGAAATGTATTTCTTCTCTCTTTCTATTCCTATATATGATCTTCCTAATTTCTTTGCTACTACCCCAGTAGTTCCGGTTCCAAAAAAAGGATCCAAGATTAAATCTCCAGGTCGAGAAGATGCTAATAAAACTCTATAGAGAAGTGCTTCTGGTTTTTGGGTGGAATGTATCTTTTTACCATTTATATCCTTAAGTCTCTCTTTGCCGGAGCAAATCGGAATTGTCCAATCAGATCTCATTTGAATACCTTCATTAAGGGATTTCATGGCTTGATAATTAAAATCATATTTCGAATCTTGATTTACTGAAGCCCATACTAAAGTTTCGTGAGCGTTCGTAAAACGGGTTCCCCTGAAATTCGGCATGGGGTTAGCTTTTCTCCAAATGATGTCATTTAATATCCAAAACCCTAGATCTTGCATAATCTTACCTATACGGAAAATATTATGATAAGAGCCAATGACCCATATTGAACCAGAAGATTTTAACAACCTTTTGCATTCTACCAACCATTCAAAAGTAAATTCATCATATTTTTTAAAATTCTCAAATTTGTCCCAATGATCATCAACTGCGTTTACCTTAGAAGAGTCTGGTCGCAATAGATCGTTTTTTAACTGAAGGTTATAAGGGGGATCCGCAAAAACAAGATCAAAAGAACGATCAGGAAAATCCTTCATAGACTCAATGGTATCGCCTTTAACAATTCTATTGGTTTTAAGTTTATTGGTTTCTTTAACGTTTTCTTTTATCATTCAAGAGAACATCCTCCTTATAAATTATTAGAAGGTCAAGAGGAGAAGACTATAAAACTAAAATAAAATCTTATTTTCTATATATTGAGTCCGGTTTAACTTCAAAGACTCAACATCTTGCGAACAGGGGAAAATGATTTTCTATGGTATTTTGTAGGACCGTGGTGTTCCAGTGCATTTAAGTGCTCTTTCGTTCCATAACCTTTATTTTTTTTCCAATTAAATGAGGGGAATTCAAGATCAATTTCTTCCATATATTGGTCCCGTAAAACCTTAGCAACAATTGATGCGGAAGCAATCGACAATGACTTAGCGTCTCCCTTAACAACGCTTTTCGTTTTAATAACTGTTTCGGGTGTTATGTTTCCATCAACCAAAACTAAATCAGGTGTAATTTCTAAATTATTAATCGCTCTTGTCATAGCTAAGAAAGTCGCCTCTAAGATATTTATTTTATCAATTTCTTCTACACTTGCCACACCAACTCCAAACATATGATTAGAAGTGATTTTATTAAAAATTTCTTTTCTCTTCCGCGGAGAAATTTTTTTAGAGTCGTTTATGCCATCGGGAATATTGTCTTGATCAAGTATTACTGCAGCAGAATATACTGGCCCAACCCATGGACCCCGACCAGCCTCGTCGACACCTGCAATAATATTATAATTCTGCGAATAGTAGATCTCTAGATCAAGGTTCGGTTTTATTCTGCTGCTATTATTGTCTCTTTTTTCCATCTTAAAATAGGTTCCCTTGCAGCTTTAGTCTCATCAAGCCTCCTGACTGGAGTAAATTTAGGAGCGCTTTTAAAAGAATCTGAATCTGATTGAGTTTTATTGACAAGATCTTTCATAGTTAAAATAAATTGATCAATAGAAAACTTAGACTCTGTTTCCGTAGGTTCAACAAGCAAGGCACCATGAACTATCAAGGGGAAATATATTGTCATGGGATGGTAACCTTTATCAATTAGAGCTTTTGCAAAATCTAGTGTTTCAACATCTGTGTCTTTTAAGAAGTCATCATTAAAGAGAACTTCATGCATACAATAACCTTCGTATGCCGACGACATAACATCCTCTAAAGAAGATTTAATATAATTAGCACTAAGTACTGCATCCTCGGAAACCTGCCTTAAGCCATCTGCTCCATGGCTTAACATATAAGACAGCGCTCTAACATACATACCCATTTGACCATGAAATGCACTTAACCTACCGAAGGATTCTAAAAGATTTTCGTTGTTTTCGTTTTCAAAAATTTCAAATTTATTACCAATTTTTTCTATCTTTGGTGCTGGACAAAAACTGGCTAATTTATCTGAAAAAACAACAGGGCCTGACCCTGGTCCCCCACCACCATGTGGAGTAGAAAAGGTTTTATGTAAATTAATATGCATTGCATCAATTCCCATATCTCCTGGTTTGATTTTACCTACTAGAGCATTAAAATTGGCACCATCACAGTAAAGATAACCGCCATTTTGGTGTATAATCTCAGATATCTTAATGATGTCTTTCTCAAACAAGCCACAAGTATTAGGGTTTGTGATCATTGCAGCTGCAAATTTTTTATCGATTTTACTCTTAAAATCTTTTAAATCTAATCTACCTGCAACAGTAGATTTAATTGTTATTACTTCAAATCCTAAGAAAGCAGCTGTAGCTGGGTTTGTTCCATGCGCTGAATCTGGAACTAAGACTTTTTTTCTAGATTCTTGACCTTTAGATTTCAATGCCTGTTTTATGGCCATCATTCCACACAATTCACCTTGAGCTCCAGCCTTTGGTGACATTGCAATTGCTGACATACCTGTAAGTTCTTTCAACCATAATGAAATTTCATGAATAAGCTCCAAAGCTCCTTGACATGTTGAAACAGGTTGCAACGGATGAATGTCACTAAACCCTTTTAATCTTGCTAACTTTTCATTCAATCTAGGGTTGTGCTTCATAGTGCATGATCCCAAGGGATACATCCCAGCATCAATCGAATAATTTTTTCTTGATAAGCGAACATAATGTCTTACCGCTTCCGGTTCACTCAATCCAGGAATTCCAATTTCTTTGTCTTCATAACTAGAGCCTATTCTTTGTTCATATCCCTGCGTCTCAGGGAAGTCGACACCTGATTTATTCAAACCCCCTATCTCGAATAATAACAGCTCTTCGTGATCTAAACCTTTATGACTTATTTTTTCCTTCATGATATTATTTCCTTAGCTGCTTTAGAAAATCTTTCAAAATCTTGATCTGAATTAATTTCTGTACACGCGATTACAAGATAATTTTTAAATTGATCATTTTGTGGTTCTAATCTACTTACAGGAACTCCAGCAAGAATTCCTTTATGGCTCATTTTTTCAACAAACACTTTAGCTTCAACAGGTAAAGAAACTGTGAATTCATTAAAGAAAGTTTTATTTAAAATCTTAATTCCTGAAATTTTTTCAATATTCTTAGATAATTTTATGGCGGACTCATGGTTTAATTTTGAGAGAGATTTGAATCCCTTCTCGCCCAATAAAGATAAATGCACAGTAAAAGCTAGGCTACATAAACCGGAATTTGTACAAATATTTGATGTAGCTTTCTCTCTTCTAATATGTTGTTCTCTGGTAGAAAGAGTTAAAACAAAACCTTTCTTACCCTTAATATCTGTAGTCTCTCCAACAATTCTGCCGGGAATTTGGCGTACAAATTCTTTTTTTGATGATAATAATCCTATGTAAGGTCCTCCAAAATTCAAAGGATTTCCTAATGATTGCCCTTCGCAGGCTACTATGTCCGCTCCCATTTTTCCTGGACTCTTCATAATGCCGAGAGAAACAACCTCATTCACTACCACTACCAATAAAGATCCGAAAGAATGTATGTACTTCGATAATTCTGTTAAATCGTGACAGTTACCAAAAAAATCAGGGTTTTGAACCACCACACAAGAGGTTTCATCACTTATTTTCTCTTTTAAATCTTCAAAATTGTCTGAAAAATTAAGACTATATCCTAAGGATTGATTATTTTTATCTAATAACGTCTTTATTACGCTGGCATATTGAGGATGGAGACCGCTTGATAAAATTATTTTGTCTCTTCCTGTTATTCTTTGAGCCATTGAAACTGCCTCTGCAGTTGCTGTTGATCCATCGTACATAGAAGCATTGGATATATCCATTCCAGTCAAAAGAGATACCTGGGTTTGAAACTCAAATAGATATTGTAATGTTCCTTGTGATATTTCAGGTTGATAAGGTGTATACGAAGTCAAAAACTCCGATCTTTGAATAATATGATCAACGCTTGCCGGAATATGGTGCTTATAGGCTCCCGTTCCTAGAAAAAAAGCAGTTGAGTCTGCAAAAAGATTTCTATCTGCAAGAGATGATAAATATCTTTCAACCTCCATCTCAGTTTTATAATTTGGTAAATTTAATTTTGGATTAAGCTCAATATCGCTTGGTACATCAGAAAATAGCTCATCAACTTTTTCTATTCCTATAGTATCCAGCATCTCGTTTCTGTTTTCTTCTGTTAAAGGTAAGTATCTCATGCTCTATCCTTCTATAAATTCCTTATACGATTCTTCATTCATTAATTTTTGTAATTCTTCGGGATTTGAAACCTTGATTTCGAAAAACCAACCCCTTCCTATTGGATCTTCATTAACTAATTCAGGAGAAACGCTTAAATCTTCATTTGTCTTTATCACCTCTCCCGAAACTGGAGAGTAAACTTCACTTGCCGCCTTTACAGATTCAACTACAGCAATATTATCACCCTGATTAGCTTTAAATCCATTTTCAGGTAATTCTACAAAAACAACGTCCCCTAATTGTTCGCTTGCATATGCTGATATACCTACTACTCCACTACCTTCATTAACCCTTATCCATTCATGTTCTTTTGTATAAAAAATACTCGACATCAATTAATTTCCTTTAAAATATTTGTGCGACACAAAAGGTAAGTTAGTGCAGGTGGAAGGAATCATCTTTTCTCTTACTTTCAAAAAAACTTCCTGAGATTCGTTTAATTTCTCAACTTTTATATACCCTATAGATATAGGAACCTTTAAGGATGGAGAATAACCTCCGCTAGTGACAATACCAATTTCTTTGCCATCAGAATCGTGAATAGTTGTTCCTTCTCTAGCTGGAATCTGAGCAAAGGGTTTAATACCAACTAATATCTTTCCGGGGCCTTCGGTTATTTGTTTTTTTATGGTTTTAGAGCCTATGAAATTTCCTTGTTTGAGTCTTTTTTTGGATAATGTCCAACCTAATCCCGCCTCAATAGGAGTAGTGTTTAAATCTATATCGTGTCCATAAAGACATAATCCAGCTTCCATTCTAAGAGAATCTCTTGCTCCTAAACCAATAAGCTTAACTTCCTTATTTGAAAGAATTTTATTGGCAAGAAAATATGAGATTTTTCCCGGAATTGAAATCTCATAACCGTCTTCGCCGGTGTATCCACATCTTGAAACTAAAACCTTCTCACCATCAAAAATAAATGTATTGAAAGTCATAAAAGGCATATCGATAACACCGGGTATGTATTGATTTAAGATGTTTGCTGATAAAGGGCCTTGTAAAGCTATCAATGCTCTATCATTTAATAATTCTACTCTAAAATTATTGTTTAAATTGGATGATAGATGATCCAAATCCTTCTGAATACAATCGGCATTAACTACCATTCTTACATGATTAGAATCATTAAGCGGTTTATAAACCATTAAGTCGTCAATTATTCTTCCATCTTTGTTCAGCAGTTGGGTATATTTAATTTGGCCCTGTTTCATTTCGGAAAAAGATAAAGGAAGTATTTTTTCTAGTGCTTCAAAAATTAATCCACCAGAGATCTTAATTTGACCCATATGGGACACATCAAAAAGACCTGCAGATTCTCTAGTGTGATTATGCTCATTTAAAATGCCTGTTTCGTATTGAATAGGTAAAATATGACCTGCAAATTCTACAAGTTTTGCATTATATTCTTTGTGTAATTTATATAAAGGAGTCTTTTTTAGGTTCTCCTTGTAACCAACAGCCTCAGACATTTTTCTCTCCATGACAGATAAGCTGCTTAAAGCAACTGCCCTCCTCTGTCATTGGATCCTGAGAGATTTCACAAAGCAACTTTGCTTACCCCGTCGGCGAAGTTTTAACTTACTTTCCAGAGTCTTATCTACCTGCGGTCCTTTTTGCCTGAGAGTTTCCGAGGGCGGTTGCTCCTTCGGCGCTAAAAAAGTCTCTCCCGCAAATAGATAGAATCAAAAAGATTCATGTCCTAATTCTAAATAACTGTAACTTGATGTCAAATGTATTGTTCACTCAAACCCTATTAACACTTTATAGGAAGATCCTGACCTTCCTTCTGTAATATTTGATTGTAATCCTTCTATTGCCAATGAGAAAGGGACTATGGCCTGATCTTTTAAATTTAATGAAGAACGTTTTGACCATTTGTCTATAATTGTGTTTTCAGGGCCTACGAAAGCTATAAAAATTGTAAATTCCAATGTCTTTGATCTAGCTTTATCTGCGCCAATTATATCCCCCACAATACCTAAATCATAATTTACCGTTTTCCTCTTTAGGTTATAATCACAAATCATTACTGTTCTATTCAATTCTATATTTAGACTTGTGCCGTCGGAAGATCTAACTTCTTTTGATTCAGAGCCTTTAAGTATAGCTGCACGAGGGCACGGACCAGGATCATAATCAACTTTTGAGTTACTGCAAGAAGCTATAAAAAAGATAAGAAAAAAAGTTATTATGTATCTAAATGTCATTGTGCTTCCCAAATAATTAACAAAATTATAAAAAGAATGAATTAATCTGAATATTATAGATATATTAGATAAGTCATCAGGTAAAATGAATAAGAATTTAGAAAAAAAACTTTATTTACCAAGCCCGCGAGGATTCTGTGCAGGTGTT
>CAJWUE010000021.1:0-19949 GCA_913047775.1 uncultured Rhodobiaceae bacterium | reverse complement strand
TTAGGAATACGCTTCGAGTAGGATTTCGCATGACGTCCGGGTCTCTTTTTTTGAGTGCGTTTTTTTTACTTAATGGTCTTCATGCTGATTGCATAGAAGACTTTGGAACACCTAATATGTTTGGTTCTTATGAACAGTTAAAACATATCCAAAAAGAAATTAAGAATAATGGATGTGATTTCATTCAGATGACATGGAACAACAAAACTTATCAAGGAGATTTAGCACGTAAAATGATTGCCCTTGATGTTGAAGAAGGGATTATGATCAGAGCCATGTCAATGCCTTATGGTAAACCTAGCTGGGAATTCTGGTATGGATTTAATAAATCCATGATACTTAATGACGATCCATCAGATGGATTTGATCTACCTAACTATACGACTTCTTTTGATAAATCCAGATTGAGTAAGAGACTAACTAAAGCATTTAAAAAATTTAAATGAAAAGAATCTCCTTAACCATATCCATCCTGATAAGAACTCCAAAATCTAAAGATTCAATTGAATAAACTACTCTTACTCTCAAGCTTGCTGTTCACTAGCTTTGTAGTTGGGGAAACTAATGAGAAGTTCGATGATTGGCAGTTTTATGGAAAAGGACCAGGAGGAGGGCACTATTCTAAAGCCGAAGACATCACTCCAGAAAATGTACATCTTTTAGAGCAAGCATGGGTTTATAGATCGGGTGATTTTCATGAAGGGGGAAGCTGGCATGATGGTTTAGGTTCTTCTTTACAAACTTCTTTTCAAGTAACTCCGTTAGTTGTTGATGATAGTCTAATTTTTTGTACACCCTACAATAGGGTAATATCGCTAGATGCAGAAACTGGGGAGGAAGAATGGTCTTTTGATCCTAAATTAATAATGGAAGGCAAGGCAGTTCTGCATTGCAGAGGTGTTAGTAGTTGGAAAGATTCAAAAAAAAGAGATACAGAACCTTGTTACCATAAAATTATAACTGCCACTATGGATGCAGAATTAATAACTATTGACGGGAAAACAGGAAAAATTTGTGAAGGTTTTGGTGTAAATGGCAAGGTTGATTTAAGGAAAGGTTTAGGATCACATGATCCTTCTCACTATTGGAGTACTTCACCACCCGCTATTATCAATGACAAAATTATTCTTGGCGGTTCAGTAATAGATAATATTAAGATCACAGTGCCTGGTGGGGTTGTTAGAGCATACGATATTAGAACTGGAGAATTAGTTTGGTATTGGGATCCAATTCCTCCTAATCAAGAACCAATAATTGATGAAGTTGGTACTCAACTTTATCAAAGAGGAACTACGAATGTTTGGTCAATTATTTCAGTCGATGAAGAATTAGGATTAATTTATTTACCAACAGGTAATACTTCGCCTGATTATTATGGCGGCTTAAGAAATGGACTAGATTATTATTCAAGTTCCGTAATTGCTTTAAATGAAAAAGATGGAAGTGTTGTCTGGAATTTCCAGACTGTACATCATGATGTTTGGGATTATGATTTACCTTCGCAACCAACCTTCTATGATTATCAAATAAATGGCCAGACTACTAAAGCTCTTGTACAAACTACCAAAACAGGTCTTGTTTTTTTATTGAATAGAAAAACAGGGAAACCTATTTTTAATATTGAAGAAAAGCCTGTTCCACAAAATCCAGTTAAAGGTGAATATCTATCTCCTACCCAGCCATTTCCTACGATCCCGAAACCATTAACTCCTTCTTTTTTTGATGTTGAAGATGCTTGGGGGATGGCTTATTTTGATAAAAGATATTGTAAATTACAAGCAAAGAAATTTAGATCTGAAGGGCTTTATACACCACCATCATTACAAGGAAGTATTCATTATCCAAGTGCTATTGGCGGTAATAATTGGGGAGGCCCAGCTGTTGATCAAAAAAGGAATATTATGGTTGTTAATGTTATGAATATGGCTAGTGTCATTGTCATGATACCAAGAGAAGATTGTGATAAAGCAGTTGAAGATTTAGCTAAGGATAAGGTTTTATCTAATTTTACAGCTATTGAACCTCTTGGAGGAACCCCATATTGCAATTTAAGATCTATGGGGTTTTATTCGCCATTAGGAGTCCCTTGTACTGCACCGCCTTGGGGTAGTCTTGTTGCAGTAGATTTAAATAGTGGAGAGCATTTATGGAATGTACCTCTAGGAACTTCAAAAGATCTTGCTCCTTTTCCCTTTTGGTGGATAAAAGGTGCACCGAATCTTGGAGGTCCTACTGTAACCGCAACTGGAGTTACTTTTATAGCAGCTACAACAGATTTTTATTTAAGAGCATTTAATACAGAAACGGGGGAAGAATTAAAAAGATTTAGACTTCCTACTGGTGGCCATGCCACTCCAATGACTTATAAAATTCAAAATGGTAAACAATATGTCGTGATTGCGGCTGGTGGTCATTGGGCTTTTGGTTCACCCCCTTCAGATCATTTAATAGCTTATTCTTTACCAAAATAATTAAATGAGGGTTTATGGGTAATATTCTAATGCTCATATTTTTTTAGCCAATCAAGGTTGTAAAGCAGTATGCTAGGTTCTTTAGACTGGGAGAAAACTTATGAAAAAATTAATACTGATAGCTAGTCTATTAATGGCTAGTGGTATTTGGGCTAATGAAGATGTTGTAGCAATTAAGGGACTTTATAAAAGTTGGCACGAGGCTGTTGAAGCAAGCAATGTAGATGGTTATATAAATTCTTTGGATGAAAATATAACTTTAATTCCTCCTGATGGACCAATAATATCAGGTAGTAATAATTATAGGGTTTTTCTTGGCCCAGTATTCGATTCTGCTACATATAAAATTAAAGATAATGATTATGACATAGAAATCATTGGCGACATCGCAATAGTAAGAAGTAGGAAAACAGTATATTTAACGTTTAAAGATAACGCTAATTCAGTAGCCTCTGAAGGTGCGCTCCAAAAAAATATTACTACAAGTGATTATCTTGATGTGCTAAAGCGTCAGAAAGATGGTTCATGGAAATGTTTAGTTCATTCTTGGCAAGATGTTGACATTAGTAAAGAATGAAAAATGGTCCGGTAGCTCAGCTGGATAGAGCTAAGAGGAGAAAACTCTTAATCTTTTGGTCGTTGTAAATAGTTAGAAAATGAAAACCTCCTTAGCCCTATCATCTTTGCTAATCCTGTTTGCTGGTGGTGTTTATGCAGAGAAATTAATTTGTGATTATCCTGAAAATAAAAAAAAGAAAGTATGGTATTCAGTTACCTTATAAGTAAATAGGAAAAAAGATTATTATCAAAATTTTGAATATTTCTTTCAATAAAACCATTTTTCTCCCTTTTAAATTTTTTTCTAATCTTGTATGTAATTGCAATCTTTATCTATAATCATAACAAGTTAAGTTAAAAGCGAATAGATGCAGAGAAAAATGTAGCAATGACTAGTATTGATAACAAATATATCAAAGGACCCAAGGTAAATCCTCAAGCTAAAAAGGATTCACTTGAAGCCAAACAACCTTACATAGATAACGGGACTTCTAGAGTTTCAGCCGAAAGATATTACAGTAAAGAATTTATGGAAAAAGAGTGGGAAGATCTTTGGTCAAAAGCATGGTTAATTGCTGGACCTACATCTGATCTCACTGACATTGGCGATTATTTTATTTTCGAGATTGGTAGAGAATCTTTCATAATAACTAAAAGTGAGAATGAACAAATCAAAGCTTTTTATAATGTATGTAGTCATCGAGGGAATAAACTCATTTTGAATGAAAGAGGGAACTTATCTACCTTTACCTGTTCCTTCCATTCTTGGAAATATAATTTAGATGGGAAGTTAATAAAGATAACTGATGAGGAGTCTTTTCGAGAAGGAGTAATATGCGAAAATGCAGATTTATCAGAAGTACTTTGTGAATCCTATGCTGGATTAATTTTTATAAACATGGACTCTGGAGCCTGTCCACTTAAAGAAAGAATAGGTTTACCGAAGGGGTATCTTGAGTCCTACTCTATAGATGAGATGAAAGTAGCACGTCATGTACAAAGTGAATGGGAAGCAAATTGGAAAACAGGCGTAGATGCCTTTTATGAAGTTTATCATCTACATGCTGTTCATCCAGAAACAAGAACTGTAATGGACGATGTAGAAACACAATATGATCTATACCCTAATGGAGCTAGTAGAATGATTGTTCCTTTAGGACGTAAGAGCCCCAGAGTAAATGATCAAAAGACTGTAGATATTGGTTTGGAAACAATGCTAACCAGTGCTGGAATAGAGAATAAAAATTTCCCTGAAGACGCTAAATTAGTTAGAGATACTTTACAAAAACATAAGAGAAATTTAGCCCATGAATTAGGGTTTGATTACAGTAAACTAACAGACGGTCAACTTACCGATAGTTGGGCTACTGGTTTATTCCCTAATGTTCAATTAGGACTACATCCTGAAGGTATTTTCCTAATGCGATTCCTTCCCCATCCTCATGATCCAGAAAGATTTTTCTACGACACCATGACACTATGTAGAAGTTCTGATAATCCAGCTTATAGAGTGCCTGATTGGATGGGATTACCAGAAGATTTAGATCTTAGTAATTTGTCTAGACCCATGACTGAACACTTCGCACCTAATGAACCTGCAAATCTAGGTTTGGTTCTTGATCAAGATTCACAATTATTGCCTAAGATACAAAAAGGTATAAAGTCCAAGGGATTTAAAGGTCCCTTGTGGTCGGAACAGGAACAAAGACTAAGACATTTTCATTGCGAACTGGATCTATATTTAAAACAGTCTAAATAATTAAAATTTAAGAAGAATCTAAAATCTGCAAGATTAGAAGAAATTTTGACCAACCTTAAACTCTTTAGTTGGGAAATTTAGTTTGACAGAAAATTAGGTAGATAGCCTTCAGAATCAACTAAAAAGAAGGGCATTGGATATGATGCCCTTTTTTAAATAGTCAGTTGTATTACCTTTTAAAATCAATAAAGATAGGAGAAGACCAAGCTAACCCAGGGCTAGCTGACAAACAGTCATCTTGTAAAGATTGTTCCCTGTCATCGCCCAGACAAAGATCAACTTTTTGACAATTTCCTGATTTATCATATTCACATTTCATTTGATTACCATTGATAGTAAGTTCTGGTTCTTGAAAAACTTTTACGTAATACACTACATCTCTTTCAAGTTTAGTAAATTCGGGATCACTAAAGGTTAATTCACATCCATCTGGATTAGGTGAACAATCTACATTTAGCCAATTGTCTTCTATTAAATCGCCCATGATTTCTGAAGAATGTATTTGAGGGAATATTCTCACTATTTGAATTTTTTCGATTAAATTGCGTTGATTATCTGGGTTATAACACTCACCTTTACATAGTCTTTCTATTTCTTCAGAGCCTAAAGATAAAAAAGAATAGTCAGGACAGCCGGGAAGTTGTTTTAACGACCCAGTGGCTTTTACTCTGAAGATTGGTTCTTCAGACATTTCTACCTCTGAACCCATCGGTAAAGAATTTGCTGTGTTGGGAGGATTCATTAAGGTGAAGGAAAGAAGTATTCTTTTACCACTGGTACCATAAACTCTACGCTCCTTGAAAGCTTTCCAAATATCTTGACGGTTTCTACTTTCAGCATGTACCGCAACTAACCCTCCTGTATAAAAGAAACTAGACGCACGCTCCAATTCTAACCTATTGAATGCGCTCAGCTCATTCAGCTTGACGGGAAATGCCTTTGGCAATTGTGCTCCAGGCGATCCATTAAAAAGATTCCTAAAAAGAGAACTCTTAAAACCCCACCAATCAGACATATTACCTCTACTAAATTCTTTGTAACCGGTACCTGGTCTCGCAGAATGGTTATCACTTGAAGCTATTAACCCAAAACGAAACCTTAGGGGGGTTTCTCCTGAAGTGTTCGATAAAGCCAAAGCGTATTGCGCAGATCCGGCTGGTCTATAATTAAACGCCGGAAGGTAACAGTCAGTGCATTGCCCTGCATCTAGCCATTCTTCGTTACTAACTCCTGAAACAGCTTTGAACCCAGCAACACTTTCACTTTCAACATAATATTTTCTAGCAAGTGAAGCTCTTTCTGAACATTCTGATCTATCAATTCCTGTATCTAAACACCTTTCAAATATAATCTCTCCAGCATGCCAGCAAGAAGGTGTATAACCTTCAAAGGGTGTAGGACAAGTGTATTTACCACTCTCATCTTTTTTAACTGCACGCCAATTTCGGTACTCTTCTGAATTGCCATGTCCTGAGAAAACTTCCATAAGAATCTGACGTTTTGGATCATGCATTCCTTTTTCTAGCTGTAGGGCTAAATCCTCTCCTGGAGGAGTATAAATTCCCCAAGTAGTACCATGAGGAATGACTATGGAATCAAGTTGAGTCTCCTCAAGCTGTGAAAACAATTCTCTTGGATTCTTAGCTACCGCTAAACATGGCTTTAAGCCTGCATTAGCTTTATCTTCTAAAAGTAAATTGCAGTTGGGAATGTCATTCAGATTTTCCATGCTTTGATAAAAGTCAAAATATCTTTGTCTATTAGGAAAATCTAACAAGGGGGTTAGATAACGGAGCTTCCAAGGTAAAGTACGAAAATTAGCAGTATAATCGGACCCAATTGGCATAATAGGTAATTCTTCCTCTTCAATTCCTTGAAAGATAACGTTTTTGTGCCCGAAGTGTTCTTCTGGTGAGTTACCTAGCTGGGTCCATTCGAAACCCGTAAAAGCTACCAAGTTTGGATTTTCTTTCAATGAAACTGCATTACATTGTCTAATACTTTCTTTTGATTTTATCCACTGATTTGGGCTTAAGCTCTCAGCGTGATCAGTTAAAGCAAAAAAATCTAAGTTAGAACAATATCTAGCAAAATTACAAGCATCTGCTGGGGGGTGAGTTCCATCACCCTGTACTATCGGCAAAGACATGCGAAATGCATCAGTTGAGAAAGTAGTATGCACATGGGTATCACCAAAAAGTATTAAACCGTTTTTGTTTGGTGTATTAACATGTGACGATAAGGTATCACTAGCTATGTCACCAACTATTTCTTTTGGAATAGGATTGTTAATGATCTTCCCAACAGGTTCTGTGGAGCCAAAAGGATTAAGGTATAAAAAGCCATAGATAAGAAAGAAAAGAGAGATGAAGATGGAAAAAGCAAATACTAAGCTTTTGATTAGTCTATTTTTCATTATCAAGCTCAAATACAGGTAAAGAAAGAGTGTCTGACCAAGCTGTAAATGCTACTTTGACAGCGGCACCGACTACTACAATTTCAGGAGAACAATCGACAATGTTACTCATCATTCGAGGCCCTTCTTCGAGGTCTATAAGCGCAACAACATAAGGCGCTTCATAGCCCTCTGTAAGGGCTCTTCTAACGATGGTAAAGCTCGCAACATTCCCTCTGCCACTTGCATTTATCCATACCATATCACGTTCTGAACACATAGCACAAAGAACACGAGGATAAAATTGCACAGCATGACAATTTAAGCATCTCTGTAGTTTAAGCAACCCCTGATTACATCCATCGAAAAACTCGCTGGATAATCCATTAACTTGAGGTTGTATGCGTTTCATTTCACCTTGCGTCTCTTCCTAGTATTAAAGTGGTATGGCTAGACATAATGCCGCCCTGTGCATGCAAAAGACCTACATCTGCATTAATGATTTGTCGCTCGCCTGCAGAGTGACGCAATTGCCAAATAGATTCGGTAAGAGCAAACATAGATCCAGGATTGCCTGGGTGACAGTGAGATAAAAGACCGCCGTGGGTGTTCACTGGAAGAGTACCATTAGGACCTATGCCTACAGAGCTAATGAATGGACCTCCTTCGCCCTTATCACAAAAGCCTAAGTCTTCAAGTTCCACTAAAACTGTTGGAGTAAAGCAATCATAAAGTTGTGCAAAATTCATATCCTTAGGTTTTAAGCCAGCCATAGCATAAGCTTGCTCACCAGATTCTTTTGCAGCAGAGGTAGTAAGATTTCGAGCTTGACTAATATGCTCATGGCTATGTCCTTCACCAACGCCCAGTAAGTAAACAGGCGGATGGGGAAAGTCTAAGGCTCGTTTTGAAGAAGTCATGACAATAGCAGCACCGCCATCAGAAACTAAGGAACAGTCAAGTAAATGCAAAGGGTCGGCTATCATCCTAGATGTAAGAACATCTTCTACTGTTATTAGCTCTTGCATTTGTGCTGTTTTATTTCGAACTGCATGAGATCGACAGGCCACTGCAATTTCAGCAAAGTGTTCTGGAAGGGTACCGTATTTTGCCATATGAGCTTGCGCAATAAGCGCATAATAGGCGGGTACAGTTGGACCATACGGTTGTTCAAATTGAGGATGTCCTGTAGCAGATTGTGCAAGTAAACTCTGTTCTCTGGTAAGTCCACTGCGCAGACTGTCAGCCATGGCAATAACAATTATATCAGCCATTCCGGTGACTATAGCTGAGGCAGCATGATGTAAAATTGAAAATGTTGTACCACCTCCGGCACCAGCAGCAATACAATAACGAGGGAATATTTGTAAGTATTCAGCCATTGCTTCAGCGTGATAGAGCATTGGTTTAGACATGCTATTACAAGTAATCAAGCCATCAACTTGATCCTTATTAATTCCTGCATCAGCTAGTGCTAATAAAATAGCATCTGCACATAATTCATTAGCATCCAGATCAGGTACGATACCAACACGAGAATCTGCTGCACCCACTATAGCGACCTCACCGCGCAAAGAACTCATACTACAAACGATCCTTCTTAGGTGTGTTATTCCTTATTATTAAATAATACTGTTGCTTGTCCTGGGGCAACTATCTCTCCTAATTCATTTTTGATAAAGACTTCCACTTTAGCCTCCTTCTTATCTGTATCTAAAGCGATCACACTTCCACTACTCTTTAGCGTTTCACCAATGTATGCTGCTATTCGATTTGAAAACTCCATTGACGTCAATCTTCCATCTTCACCTAACCAATCTTCAATACATTGATGTAACCAATCTCCTATCATGGGTCCAGCTATTACAAGCCCTGGATAGCCCTCGACTTTTGTAGAGTAAGGCTCATCAAAATGAATTCGATGCGCATTCCACAGTATTGCGTTATAGAGGAACAACTGAACATTATCAGGTTTAAATTCTCTCTGAGGGAGCTTTTCACCAAGTTGAACGGGCAACATTTCAGAATTTTTTTGTAAAGTCAATCTGTTACCTCAATATGGTTGTTTTCTTTTCTTGAATAACAAGCTTACCTTCGTCATTAACAATTTCCATATCTATTTCATAGAAAATCAATGGTCCTGAGCGTCCTTTTTTTTCATAGATATCCGTTAATGTGCGTGTTGCGGTTAACCAATCTCCAGGGTAGATGTCACGAACATAATTTATATGTGAGCCACCAGCCATTGCTCTTTCAAGTGGAAACTTAGGTAGCAATTTATCAGGAGAAAGCCCATCAAAAGTTAGTCCATCTAAACCTACAACTTCCCAAAACAAGACAATATGAAATAAAGGTGGTGCTTGGTCACCATCTATATATTTACGCTGACGACTACCTACTGCTACTGCATATTTACGTATATCGCGTCGAGTTACAAGTTCACTGTAGGGCTTAGTCTTGCGCCCTATATAAGATAACAATTTATCATTCAGAAGCTCTTTCATATTTTCCTATCTTCATCTTTCCAGTATTTTTCACGTAATGTCCGTTTTAAGATTTTACCCGTAGGAGCTTTTGGTAGACTATCAACGAAATCTACTGATTTGGGCTTTTGGTAGGAAGCAAGATTCTCGCTGGCTGTATCTATTATTTCTTTAGCAGTTGCTTTCTTTCCAGGTTTTAGTACAACCACAGCTTTAACAGCTTCTCCCCATTGTGTATCCGGTACCCCAAATACCGCTGATTCAAGAACAGCAGGATGTTGATGAATAGCGGCTTCTACCTGAGTGCTATAGATGTTTTCACCACCCGAAATAATCATATCTTTGGCTCGGTCTACAATGAAAATGTAGCCTTCTTCATCCCAGGTTGCAATGTCTCCTGTCCATAGCCAACCATCGCGAAGAGTTTCATCTGTATGATCTGGTCGCCGCCAATAGCCAACCATATTAGCTTCCGACTTTACAATAATTTCCCCAGGGGTGGCCCCGTCTTTAGGAATTAAAGTACCTTCAGGATCAACCAGTTTTATTGAAGTTACAAATCCTTCTCTGCCACAAGAAGCTAACCGTTCAGGATGGTCTCCTTCAAGTGCACGAATATGATCTTCTTGAGATAAAAAGCTCATGGTCATGCCTTCTGTTTGCCCATAACCCTGAATAATTGTGCAGGGAAATGCTTTAAGTGCAGCTTTAACCACACTATGGGGCATTGGACCTCCTCCATACTGAATATTACGCAAACTACTTAAATCAAAGTCGCTAAAACCTTCTTCAGCCATCATCCAATTTAGCATTGTTGTGATACCCAAAAATGCTGAAACACGTTCTTTTTGAATAACTTCCAGAGCAAGTCGAGCTTCAAAGTTGATGAGGACTAGGGGACAGCCATGTGCCATGTAGTTTATAGCCAAAGCAATTGGAATATGAAACATTTGACCAGTGAGCATATAAATGTCAGTTGGGACAATACGTTCAGCAACGGTCTGATTGAGCATTCCTGCATAAATAGATTTATGAGTATGCAAAGCACCTTTAGATTCACCAGTCGTGCCCCCAGTATAAAGAATCATTACTGGATCATCATTGCCTATTGTGGATGATATCGCTGGTTCAGAGTTCTCTCCACTTTCAAGAACTTCCTCATAACTCCCATTGCTTTCAGGACCGTAACCCAGTCTGTGGACATCCAATGTTTCAAAATCTAACTGTTCAACCATATCTTTATATTCATTAGCGTAAATCAGAATACGCGGTTCACCATCATGAAGGATACGGGATAACTCAGGAGCACTCAGTCGCCAATTAAGGGGTTGAATTATGAGTCCAATTCTGGCACAGGCGAAATAGACTTCCATGTATTCTATTGAGTTTTTGGAAAGTACTGCCACCCTGTCACCCTTTACAATTTTAAATTGTTTTATGAGACCATTAGCAAGGCGTTTAACGCGTTCATCTAGTTCGCCATAGGTTATTCGGCGATCATTAGGAATATCGATTAACGCTTCCCTGTCTGGATCTATGCGTGCCGTCTTACTGGGTATTTCCCCTAAGTTCACTGTCTAACTTCCTTAGTAGGACTTATCTAGGTCTAGATGTCGCCGATAAATTTCCCAGTTATCGTTAATCTTAACTACACTATCATGATATATCCCTGCAGAGAGCAGTTTAATTTCCCCATTTTCCGTCGCGAAAAGTGTTAAGTTGGAGACCACTGAAACATTATTACCATCACTGGATTCAAAAAAGATGTTAGATATCACATGTCGCCTTTTATCTGTCTGCTGGTCCATTGAGTCAGTCATCAGTTTCATAATGCCTTCTCTTCCCTCAAAAGGACCTACCAGATCACCATCAGCTATCCGCATAGTAAACTGGGCATCAACTGAAAAACTAGCAGAGAGCATCTCAATATCTTTCTCGTCATAGGCAAAAGCTGCACGTGACAGTAACTCTGAAATTGACTGTTTTTCTTCCGCATTAAGATTTTGCATCATATATTATCTCCCATCCCTAAAATATCCAAGGTGCCACGCCAAGCCAAAGAACCCCCATCTATCAACCATACCGCTCCGTTGATAAAACTGGCTTCTGGGCTTGCTAAGAAACAAACCAGTTCAGCAACATCCTTGGGTTTACCCATTCTTGGAATTAGGTGAGTAAGTGTCATGGTGTTAAGCATTGCATCAGGATCAGGAGCTGCTTTGAGGAAGTTATCCACCATTTGGGTATGAATTGAACCAGGGCAATAGCAGTTTACTCTAATGTTATCTACAGCCAGATCTACCGCTAGCATTTTAGTCATTTGCATGACAGCACCTTTACTTGTTCCATAGGCAATGCAGTTGGGATAGCCTGCCACAGAACTTGTTGACCCAGCATTGATGATTGAGGCGTGCTTACTTTTACGAAGATGGGGTAAGGCATGTTTAGCACATAACCAAGAGCCAGTAACGTTTATATCCATAACCTTATTAAAGGTTTCTAGACTCATAGTATCTAGGCTCAGTTCTTCGCTAACCATGCTCTCATGAATACCAGCATTGTTATGCAATACGTCTATTCCACCCATTTTTTGTTGAGCTTGATTCATTAACTCATGCACCTGCTTTTCGTCTGTTACATCGCAGTGCTGATAATAAGCTGTACCCCCTTCAGTTTTAATAGATTCAACTACTTCTTGACCATTCTCATCATTAATATCAGATACCACTACGGAAGCTCCATAACTTGCTGCTCGTTGAGCAGTGCCAGCACCAATACCTGCTCCGGAACCAGTAATAACAAATTTCATACCTTTTACGTTCATAATTGTTCCCCAAATAACCTTTATGAATAGTAGCCTTTATTTGATCTATATTCAAATTGTAGTTACTGATATTAAAAGACAAAAGTTTAATTTGGGGGTTCTCTTATAAAATAGCCTAAATTCCTGGAGGTTTTGAAGTTATTTTATAAACAACCCTATTTATAATTAACCATATTTACCGAAGAAAGAATTATTTCATCCGAGTCAGGTAAATATGCTGCTTCAAGATTCGGAGCGGCTGGCACCGGACAATGCGGAGGTGTTAAAACTTTTATGGGCGCTTTAAGAGAAGAAAAAACCTCTTGGCTAACTAGGCTTGCTATCCAAGATCCAAATGAACAAATGGGATTTGATTCATCGATGATAAGCAACCTTCCGGTTTTTTCTACGCTATCAAAAATAATATTCTCATCAAAAGGAGATAAAGATCTTGGGTCAATGATTTCACATGAAATATTTTTTTCACTAAAAGCGTCTGAACAACTCAAAGCAATTCCGACCATTTGACCTATAGCTACAATAGTAAGATCTTCACCCTCTTGGATAATTTTTCCTTTTCCCAGAGGAACCTCGTAGGCTTCATCTGGGACTTCTCCTTCATCTCCCAACAAAGCCTTATGTTCGCAAAAAATAACAGGATCATTATCTCTGATTGCAGATATCAATAATCCTTTAGCATCATAGGGGTTTGAAGGCATTACTACCTTGAGCCCTGGAATATTTGCAAAAATAGAATGGGGTGACTGCGAATGCTGAGGACCACAACCTATGCCAGCTCCTACCATTGTTCTTATCACTAAGGGAGTCGCTGCCTGCTCACCATACATATAACGAAATTTTGCCGATTGATTATAAATTTGATCGAAACATACTCCAAAAAAATCGGAAAACATTAATTCTGCTATCGGTCTTAACCCAACCAAAGCTGCTCCTGCTGCCGCACCCATAATTGCTGTTTCGCTAATAGGTGTATCTATGATTCTCTTCGGTCCAAACTTATCCCACAAACCTTGGGTCAGACCCATAGGTCCGCCGGCAGCTTCACCATCATAATCGCCACAGCCTCTACCTCCAGAAATATCTTCTCCAATTACAAAGACTTTTTCATCTCTTTCCATTTCTGTTTTCATGGCATCAATAATGGCTTCTCTATACGATTTTATAGTCATTATACCTGGCCTCCGAAATCATCCGCGTAAACATTTTTTGTAAGCTCAGTAACATCTGGAAGTGGACTATCTTTGGCTTTTTCTAAGGCAGAACTTATTTCATCAATTACATTATTGTCTATTGATTCAAGATCTTTGGCATCCAAAATACCGGCTTCTTCCACTTTCGTTCTAAAGATAACCAAGGGATCATTATTCTTTCTAATGCTTTCAAGTTCATCTTTGGTTCGATAGTGTTGTGGATCTCCTTCGAAATGCCCATACCATCTTTTTGCAACACACTCTAATGCGGTTGGACCTTCTCCATTTCTTGCACGCTTAACAGCTTCTGCTGTCGTTTCTTGAACTGCAAAAAAATCAGATCCATCTAATTTGTAAGAAGGCATTCCAAAACCCTTTGCTCTACCGGCGATATCACCTCCTCCACAATGATAATCAACACCTGTAAATTCGCCATATCCATTATTTTCGAAAACAAACAGTACTGGGAGCTTAAGAACGCTGGCTAAATTCATAGCTTCAAAGACGCCTCCCTGGTTAGAAGCTCCATCGCCGATAAACGCTACGGAAACCGCATTGTTGTCTTCTACTCTTTGCCTTAACGCTGCCCCAACAGCAATAGGTGCGTTAGCTCCAACAATTGCATTAGCACCAAGCATTCCTACCGATAAATCTGCTATATGCATGGAACCTCCTTTACCACCGCACAATCCATCCGCACGACAATAAATCTCTAAAGCCATCTTTTCTATATCGGAGTTTTTTGCAATACAATGACCATGCCCTCTATGAGTACTCGCTATCGTATCATTATTGTCTAACTCAATGCACACGCCCGTCGCTATCGCTTCTTGACCAATGTACAGATGAACGAAACCTGGCATAGTTCCTTTTGCAAACTCATCCCTCATCGTTTCTTCAAAGACCCTTATTTTACGCATTCGCGTGTAAGCATCTAAAAGTTTTTCTCGGCTTAATTGCATTTCATCCTCCTAAAAAATAACTTCTTATTAATCGTCGCCATCCATTTTAAAATAATGCTGAAATATCTCCAGTTTGGCGAGTCTAAACTCATAAATTTAAATTGCCTTCAGTAATTGATGACCACAATTTGTCAGCACCGTTTTCAATGGCTTTTTCTCCTAAAAATTGAGACCAGTAGCTTCCTGACCCAAATTCTGACCTCCATGACCACAACCTTCTTGTTGAAAAGTGAAGTCCGTGCTCATAAGTAAAGCCTATGGCGCCATGCACCTGATGGGCGATACTAGCACCAATAGATACAGCATCGTCAATTCTGCTTTTTGCAACTGCTATTGCAAGATCTGGGTTTTCCTTATCCATGGAATAACAAGCATAGTCAGCAGCAACACCGGATGCCGCTACATGGGTAGAAAGAATAGCAAGTTCTTGTTGGATAGCTTGGAACTTTCCTATAGGACGACCGAATTGAATTCTCTCGTTAGCGTATTGAACAGACTGCTCTAAGATTGATTCCAATGCACCGGCCATTTGATTGGCTCGCATTAAGGCACCTAATTTAAAGGATAAATCAATTTTTGAGTTTATCTTAGAAAAATTGATAGGTTTTGTATTGTTTAATGAAATATGCCCGCGACTTTCCAAAGCAAGATTAGTATTTTCCTTAATTGATTTTTTTTCAATTTCTATTACCGCAACATGAATGTCTTTATTGTCTTCAAACAAAAGAACACCATGTGTTGCTTGGTCAGAAAAAGGTGTCCTTGGAGACTCCCCTGAAATCAAACCATTATTAAATTCAAAAGAGCCGTTCAATAAAGTTAATATTGAATCATCAGGAGCCTTAATACCGCCAAGACTCAATAAATAAGATGACAAAATATTCTCAGCTAAGGGAATTGGGGCTTGAAACTTTCCAACAAGTTTAAATATCACACCGGCATCCATCCAAGTGCCTCCAACCCCTCCTAATTCTTCAGGAACTAAGACCAAATTCAATCCATTCTTAACTACTTCATCCCATAATTTTTCTGGCCAAACTCCCTTCTCAGATTCTTCAATGCATTCTTTTGATACGTGATCCGAAAAAAGTTTTTGCGTTGTATCAAAAAGTAGTTGTGTTGTTTCATTCATGCTCATCTTAAACCCAACCCTCTTGCAATTATTCCTCTTAAAATTTCTCTTGTTCCGCCCCTTAAAGAAAATGAAGGAGAGGTTTGAGTTAAAATTGCCAAATATCTCTGAAAATCTGTACCTTTCGAATCGGGCTCAACTCTCATTAGTCTATGAGCAATGTTAGGAAGCTGTTGTTCAAAAACTGTTCCTAGATCCTTTACTACAGATGCCTCTAAGGCAGGATTTTCTCCATCGTTTAACATGCCTGCGACAGAAACGGACATCTGTCTTAAAGTTGCAAGATGTGATAACTGTCTTCCAATTTCTGTAACTCCCTCGTTATCATTGCGATCAGAAAATTCTCTTATGAGTTCCTTTAAAAGAAGATAACAAGATAAATACCTTTCTGGTCCTGACCGCTCAAGAGCTAATTCGGCTGTAACTTGATTCCATCCGCCTCCTTCTTTTCCTATCAACATTGAAACGGGAACCTCGGCATCCTCAAAAATTACTTCATTAAAATGGTGTCCGCCGGTTAGGTCAATTATTGGTCTAATTGTAATACCAGGAAGTGACAGATCCACTATAAATTGGGTTAAACCTCCATGGCGATCTTCTTCTTTGGATGTTCTGAAGAGAGCTATCATATAATGACTTCTATGAGCGCCAGATGTCCATAACTTTGTACCATTAACAACATATACATCTCCTTTTTTGTCTGCTTTCGTACGTAATGCTGCCAGATCTGAACCGGAATCTGGTTCTGACATGCCAATACAAAAAGAGGTTTCGCCTTTCAATATCCCTGGTAAAAGTTTTTCTTGTTGTTCTGGAGTTCCATATCGAATAATTAAAGGTCCGGATTGCCTATCTGCTACCCAATGTGATCCTACAGGGGCTCCAGCAACCAGCATTTCTTCCAAAACTACATATCTCTCCATAGCAGAACGTCCGGCTCCACCATGTTCTTTTGGCCAGCTCAGCCCTATCCAACCTTTCTTGCCTACTTTTTTACTAAACTCTGGATCTGCTCCAGACCAAGTTTCCGCCTTAATTTCTTGCGGAACGTTGTCTAAATTTGTTTCAAGAAAAGCTCTCACCTCACTTCTCAGTGTTTCTGCCTCGGGAGGAAAATCGGTAAGGCTGAACTTAAAAGGTGTACTCATCACAAACTCCAATTTTTTTTTGACTGCGATCAAGTAGTCTTATAGAAATAAGAAAGAACATCAACAAAAATAAAAGAGATTGATATGAATAAATCCAAGACCAATAAGCAAATTATTGAGAAATACTACACTTCTATAAGCAGCGGTAATTTCGAGACTGTTATGGCGTTAATGCACGAAAAAGTAACTTATAATGTAATCGGTTTTTTGCCTTTCTCTGGTAGGTGGGAAGGTAGAGATAGAGTATATTCTGTTTTAGTTCCAGCGGTTATGGCTTCGTTCCAAGAAGGGTCAGTAAAATTTGCAGAAAAGTGGAAAATTATGTCTGCAGATGAAAAAAGGGTGACGGGATTGATGAGTGGAGAGGCCATTACTTTGGAAGGAAAGAAATTCGAAACAACCTATTGCCAAATTTTCAAGATTGAAAAGTCTATAATTCGTGAAGTACATGAATTTTTAGATACTTATCTTAATTACAAAACACATGATCCAAAAAATTTACCAGAAAAAGCTGATGATTATGGCCCAATGAAATTTTAGTTTAATCAGCTATCTTTAAGAGCTGCTTTCCGAAGTTTTTTCCATCAAATAGTCTTTTTAAGGTATTAGGAATATTTTCAAAGCCTTCCTGAATATCTTCTTTACAATTGATTTTACCTTCCTGAATCCATTGTTTAAGTTTTTTTCTAGCTACATCAGCCTCTGACATAAAATCGATAACGATGAATCCTTGCATTATTGCTCTTTTAAAAATTAGATTAGAATAATTTTCAGGTCCAAAATTCGAATTATCTGTCTTGTGGCGTGATATTATTCCACAAATAGCAACTCTTGCATTCATCGCTATGTGCGCTAAGCAGTCATTGAGAATTCTTCCACCAACGTTGTCATAAAGAACATTTATTCCTTCAGGACAGAGCTCTTTTAGAGATTCATTTACATCTTCAGATTTGTAGTCAATAGCTGAGTCAAAGCCAAATTCCTCCAATAAAATTTTACACTTTTCTTTTCCGCCTGCAATTCCAATAACTTTACATCCAGATATTTTAAAAATTTGCCCAGCTATAGAACCTACTCCCCCGGCAGCGCCTGTGATCACTACTGTATCACCTGGTTTCGGTTTGCTTATTTTAGTTACTCCAAAATAGGCAGTTAATCCAGTTCCACCTAAAGCTCCCAAATAAAGTGTTGCCATGCTTTCATCTTCTATAAGTTCTATTTCTTCTTTATTTAAAATGGGATGAGATTGCCAACAAGTTTGTCCAGTTACAATGTCGCCTTTTTTAAATTTATCTGATTTGCTCTCTATTACGCGAGCGATACCACTTCCTCTCATAACATCACCAATTTCGATTGGTGCAACATAGTTGGATATATTTTCCATCCAACCTTTTTGTGCTGGCTGAAATTCAATAACTAAATTTTCTAAAAGAACTTCACCTTCTTGAATATCTCTGACTTCTTCTTCCTGATACTCAAAGTCATCATCCGAAATTGGCCGACCCACAGGTCTTCCTGCTAGTAGAAATTTCTTGTTTATCATAAGTGTTCCTGTTTTTTGGAATTAATTAGTAATAATAGTGCACGCGGAAAGTCCGGGTGCACCATAAACATGAGAATATGCTGCTTTTGGGTCACCGGGGACTTGTCTTTTGCCTGCTCTTCCTCTGAGCTGAAGAACATTCTCATAAACTTGTCTTAAACCAGAGGCGCCAACAGGCTCTCCGTTAGCAATACATCCTCCGTCAGTGTTTACAGGTAATTTTCCGTCAATATTTGTATCCCCATCATGGAGTAACTTCTCTTGATCTCCATCTTTACAAAAGCCGTTTTCAGACATGTGCATTATTTCTGCACCCGATTCAGTATCCTGCAATTGAGCAACATCTATATCTGCATGTGTCATGCCGGCCATTTCGAAAGTTGCTTCAGAGGCGGCAACAGTTGGGCTTGGGCCTCTTTCAATCTCTAAAGAGGGACTAAAAACCTCAAAGGATCCAAAAGGTCTGGTTCTGATAGCTGCCGCTTTTAAAAAAACTGGATTGCTAGTATATTTTGCAGCATCTTCTGCTCGACATAAAACCAAAGCAATGGCACCTTCAGCTGGAGAACAGAACATATATTTGGTTAGAGGATCCGAAACCATCATAGAGTTGAGTATAAAGTCTTTTGCGACAGGTTCTCTTCGCCAAGCGTTTGGATTTAAAGACCCATTTCTAAAAGCTTTTTCTGCCACTAATGCAAGAGTATCAGAAGAAATACCATAATCGTGCATATAACGTTGTATTTTCATTGCAAAGAACTGAGTAGTCAGCATTAAACCTGTTTCACCATACCATCTCTCAAGACCAACATTTTCAGGGTCGGCGTTAAACGCCCCTCTCGGATGTTTATCAAAGCCCACAGCCATACCAATATCAAATTGACCAGATTTAATAGTTGTATAAGCCGAAATAAGAGCGGAGCCTCCAGTGGCACAGGCGTTAGCAACATTCATAAAAGGGATGCCTGTGAGACCTAGTTCAGCAACCATAGAATCGGCATTACCAGCTGCAGAAGATCCTCCATACGCGAATTGGACATCATTCCAATCAATCTCTGCATCACCAAGGGCTTCTTTTGCAGCATGGACTCCTTGTTGTAAACCCGTTACCCCTTCAGTTCTTCCAAATGGGTGAATTCCTATTCCAACTATCGCAACATCAGACATTTTTTACTCCTTCTAATTAACTGGTTTAAATGCGAAAATCATTAAATCTTCGCCTTCTTCATTCTTTACAAATGGTACTACAGTAACTTCCATTTCCATACCTATTTTCAAATCTTTGGGATCTATATCCACTAATCTGGATTCTATCATAATTTCACCAGGAAGTGTAATATAACCAATCGCATAAGGCTCGAAAGTTTCAGGATTGTCACCTCCAATAAAAGGTGTTTTAGGAAGAAACCTTTGCACTGTCCAAGTGTACAACTTACCTCTTCGCGACAATTCTACCTTTTCATGTTGATTAGACATCTTAGATG
>CAJWUE010000020.1:0-20043 GCA_913047775.1 uncultured Rhodobiaceae bacterium | reverse complement strand
GGTACGTGAGCTGGGTTTAGAACGTCGTGAGACAGTTCGGTCCCTATCTGCCGTGATTGTAGGAGAATTGAGAGGAGCTGCCCCTAGTACGAGAGGACCGGGGTGGACGCACCTCTGGTGGACCTGTTGTCGCGCCAGCGGCATAGCAGGGTAGCTATGTGCGGACAGGATAACCGCTGAAAGCATCTAAGCGGGAAGCCTCCCTCGAAACTAGTTCTCCCATGAGAGTCGTGGAAGACTACCACGTTGATAGGCCAGGTGTGGAAGTGTGGCAACACATGGAGCTGACTGGTACTAATAACTCGATTGACTTGATCGATCTCATCATTAATGTCCATCAAATACGATATTCTGCTTATAAGTGTTATTAATTAGCTTGGTGATTATAGCGAGAGGCCTAAACACGATCCCATCCCGAACTCGACCGTTAAACTTCTCAGCGCCGATGGTACTGCATCTTAAGGTGTGGAAGAGTAGGTCATTGCCAGGCTTATTAATTGCATTTATCTTTTCACTTGGAATTCCGGATTGACGCGGGGTGGAGCAGCCCGGTAGCTCGTCAGGCTCATAACCTGAAGGTCGTAGGTTCAAATCCTACCCCCGCAACCAACCTCAACCAATCATCATATCATCGGAAATGGCAATTTCGACATCGTTCAAAGAATAATACACATAAGTATCATCGCTTCGGGTTTGTGTTGCGCCTTCGGGCAGAACCACTTCATCGGTGCTATCTCCTTTAATCGATAAAGTTTGAGAATTGATGGAAACAAAATCCTCGCTATCGAGTGTTATGGTTTGTTTTTCGTTATCGGTGAAATCAAAACCCTCGAAGTTGACAAAAGCGGTTCGGCACAGGGTAAAATCCTTTTCTGTATCGGGTGCCAAATCGCATACGATCCAGTCAAAATCGGAAGTTTCTGAACCCCCGTCAATACTCACTGAAGTGTCGGGATCAAGGGTTGTATAAGAAATATAAACCGTGTCCGCCCCGCCTCCCGCGTTCACGGTATCTGTGGGCAGAACGTCTCGAATCACATCATCGCCGGCACCGGTGCTGACATCATTGATCACCGAGGTGTTCAAAGTTACATCATCATTGCCGCTGGAGCCGATGTATTTTTCAATATCGGTTTTAGAACTTAATACAAAGTAATCTCCCGATTGTTGACTGTCCCCTTCCCAAAATAGTTTGTTGGATCCAACTTCTGACACACCGCCTGGAATCAAGGAAATGATTGTGTTTTCCGTATAGTTCGACAAGTCTATTGTATCATTTCCTCCCATATCGTGGATCGTCTCATGTATATTTACAGAGGGCGAAAAAGTGTAAATCGTGTCTTCGCTTTTATAATTTGTTCGGTATCCATACATATGGCCCAATGCGGTTATGTCGTGAAGATCCCAGGAACTTTGACTCAAAGCATTCGCATAATCTGCTGTATCACCTTTATAGAGACCAGTTCCGTCTCCTGTGGCAATTCCATAAGTATCAGTTGTTCTTAACCAGAAAGTGTCATAAGCCATGACCGAGAAAAGGGTTGTGTTTTGTGAGCTTTCAATTTTTGTTCCGTGAAAGGGATGAGCGAGATTTAACGCGTGCCCTGTTTCATGCAGTATAGTTCCATACGTTCCACTACCGACAGAAAAGTCAGCATATTCTCCTCCATAATATGTCCTAAGATAGATATAAGAGTGATTTTCAGGCGCCGGATGCCAAGCTTGTGAGTTACCAGCGTCGTCTGTAGTCTCAAAAAGGATATAACGCAGGTCCGCTTCTTTGTAATTGTCCTGAGTTAATTCGGTAAACTTAACGTTGAACATTTCTTCTGTCATGCTCAGGATATTTCGAACAGCACCTTTAAAGTCTTCATTTTCAATATGTGCGTCCCGTGAATCAGCCAGTTCCCAAATAGATCCAGAAGGATTAGACACCCAGGGCATAACATTATCGGTATCGGTTGAAGGCGGAAAAGCAAAGGTAATTTCGGTAATCTCGGAATTATTTTTACCTGCCCATTGCCAATCACTTAAAAGCAAAGCATTAATATTGTTATCGCTTGTGGCAGGAATTTCTTTTACTCTATCTCCGTCCGGAATGGCGTCTATTGGTCCGCTAGAAGTATTGCTAAAAGAATCAATGATAACTTTGTGAGTCTTGGATTCCCCATCAGTTGTGTATTCAAAGGTGATGCTGAATTCGTTATCTCTCACATTTGACGTTGTAAGATCATGAAATTGCCAATCACTACCATATATGTTGTTTGGTCCAAAAAATAATTTATATTCATCCGTGTCATAGTCGTAATAGGAATGTTGTGCAAATTTAAGGACGTTTTTATTAACATAAAAATAGTCCGTCCAACCATTCTGAGCCCAGGGGTCAGCTAAAAAATAAGAAATTGGAGTTATGGATCCTCCAATGGAGACTGAGGTAATCTTTGCGGATCCTTCGTCAATTCCAAAGGATGACAGGTCAAGAAGCCTGTCTCCAATGACATCTTCTGATATGGATATCGTAGTTTCAGAATCCGAGGAAGATATGATTGTAGAGGAACTTTGTTCAAGATCATCATCATCGGTTAAGCGGAAGGTAAAGACTTTTTCGGTAGAACCCTCTGTATCTTGATTCTCAGCTTTAATCGTGATTTTAGCAGTATAAATTTCTTCCCCAACACCTCCTTGTGCTTTCAGTTGTCCATCCGAAAGAGAAATCTGGTCGGAAATAAATGGTTGTAAATAATTATACTGATTGGGGTATTCCGATTTAACAATGCTATATTTTAAATTCTCCCCATCAAAATGATCACCAAGATTTATTGTTTTTAGTATGCCGTTTTTTATTAATCTCATATCGTATGAATTATTTATTATAATGCCACCATCGCCTTTATCGGTTTGAAATGATGCGGAATAAGCTCCCATAGCATCGGCAAACTTTAAATATGAGCGGCTTGACCCCAAAGTTGCCGAGGTCAAGTTCCCACCGGCTTCAAAGGTGAATTTGTCCGCTCCACTAATAGTGATTTGCGTCCCGTTCGAAAGAACTAATCGCGCGGCATTAGAGGTGAAGATCGAAGAGCTAATAGTAATTCCGTCAACCAGTTGTATGGTATTAGTGCCTTCAGTGTCTATGATATCAATCTTGCTGTTTTTTACAGTAGCCTTAGAAATAATGTAGGTATCATCACCTTCCAAACCCCTATACGTAGTTTTGTTTTCTGTCGGGACAATGATATTGTTTCCCGAATTGAAGTTTAATGTAGGCATTTTATATTAAGTTTGCCTCAGCAATAATTTCAACGGTGTATGTGGTGGGGTCCCATGCTCCCGAGATAGCTTCTTCCACATTAGGCAGCACCAATTGACCGCTATCAAGACTTGTGTCTGGAGCAAAGAATATTTGTGTACCGCTAATGCCGTCCGATGTTACATCAACATCATTAAGCGCATCAAACTCTTGAGTTGTGAGATTGGATGTTTCTCCTACAATTACAAGGGTTAGCTTGTCGGCAGCTTTGTCAAAACCGTCAATAGTGACCTTAAAAGCGCCTTCTTTTGAAACACCTTCAGAATCTATTTCATAACGAAAATCTTCAGCCGAGGATGTGGCAGTAATGGTTTCATCGGCTGAAACAGATATATTTACAACCGTATAGGACGAAGAACTTGATGTGTCGGTCGATGAAGACGACGATGCTGTTGTCACTGTGAGGTCATCCGCTATGCCGATTTCAGTGTCATTCAAGGAATAGTAATTGTACGACCCTTCGGTTCTTGTTTGGGATGCGCCTTCGGGAACCTCTACCTTATCGCTTAAGTCTCCTGCTATTTTTAAAGTTTGACCATTGATAGATACAAAATCGTCTGAGTCCAAAACAATTGTTTGGGTTTCGCTGTCAGTGAAATCATACCCTTCAAAATTCGCAAAAGCTGTTCGCCATAGGGTAAAATCTTTTTCCGTATCGGCCGCCAAATCGGATACAATCCAATCAAAATCGGACGTTTCTGAACCCCCATCAATGCTTGCCGATGTGTCGGGATCAAGGGTTGTATAAGAAATGTAAACGGTATCCGCCCCAGCTCCTGCTTCCACGATATCTGTGGCCAGAACATCTCTTATAATATCATTACCTTTTCCTGTTTTTACGTCGTTAGTCTCATCTTTATCTAATGTAATGTCATCGTTTCCATCGGATCCAAAATATTTCGTACCCACCCAACCAAAGGAATCTGTGATGCTAATATTTGCGGTTCCATTTTGTGATCCTGAGGTGGGAGGGCCCTCCACCAATCCCATTCCCTTAGCAAAATCAGAGTAGACCCTATTGGCGCCTATATCGCCGGTCGTTGAATTGCCGCTTGTTTCATAAGTGAATTTGTCGGCTCCGGATATCGTAATTTCGGCGCCATTGGAGAGAGTTAATCTCGTAGCGTTTGAAGTGAAAAGGGATGCGCTTATGGTTATTCCATCGACAAGTTGAATGATATTTGCACCCTCCGTATCGATAATATCAATTTTAGCATTTGCTCCTGTGGCCTGAGAAATGATGTAAATATCATCTCCAGCCAAGCCCCTGTAGGTGGTATTGTCTTCACTTGGGATTATGTAATTTTTTCCAGAATTAAAGTTTAATATAGCCATATTTACAGATTATCTCAGTTTTTTAAGACACTCAAGGTTTCGATATGAGTGTTATAATGATAAATATATTCCAGTCTTTTTACCACAACATTAGTGTTTTTCAACAGGGCATTACGCAGAGATACTAGCAAGGGATTTTTCAGGTGATTAAATTTGCCTTGTTGATACGACATTTTTTGAATTTTGTTCGTTCGTCCAATACGAAGTTTTTGGTAAAGTTTTTGTATAGATGAAAAATCATCTCCTTTATGACCGCATAAAAGTCCAAGCGAATAAGCATCTTCAATAGCCATACATCCCCCTTGACCCAAAAAAGGAACCATAGGATGGGCGGCATCTCCTAAAAGGGTAACTTTTTGAGTAAACAATGTTTTGAGTGGAGGTCTGATGTAGATCCCCCATTTATAAGGTTTGGAAGAAGTTTTTAGCATGGAAAAGATGGATTCATCGTAAGAACTAAAATCCTTCAAAAGTTCTTCAAAGGCTCCCTCTTTTTTCCAAGATTCTTCTTCCAAATTTTCCGTTTTGACAATACCCACAAAACTTGCATCACCATCATTGTTGATAGGATAACTGACGATGTGACTGTTCTTGCCGAGGTGAAATTCAACACTTTTGCTGTTAGATTTTCCGATACCACGCCAAGCGCTATACCCGCTATATTGAGGCTCAAAAGATTTCGAAAAATATCGTTCACGGATGACAGATTTTATTCCATCACAGGCAGCAATGTGCTTAATCTTGTAAGATTTTGTATTAGAAAAAGAAACCCGATTTTCAGATTCATTGATATTTTTCAGTTCATGATCAAATAGAATTTTTCCACCCAAAGACTCATATTTTTCTTGAAGAGTTTTGATTAATTTTTGTCGGCTCATTGAAAAAAGGGGTGCCGGAATTTTATTAAAAAAATGGAGACGGCTTGCCTGCAGTTCAAAGAAAGATTTATTATTATGTTTAAAGATTACCTTCTGTGGCGAAAAGGAATTTTTTTTGATTTCTTCTATAAGTCCTAGTTGATCAAGCGGAATTAAACCGTTGCTAGAAATTGATATTCCAGCTCCATATTCACTTATATCAGAGGATTTTTCAAAAATAATTGTCTCAACACCCATTGATTTAAGTGAACAACCAAGAGTTAATCCCGAGATTCCTGCACCTATTATGGCGATATGTGAAGAAAATTCATTCATAATTAATATTCTTTCAATTTTTAAAAAACCAAAAGCAAACGTAATCCAACAAATATTACCAGTACAGCCGTTAAACGCCTAACCACAATGGGGCGAAATGCCTGAATTCCTAAATGGGTTCCGATTTGTCCTCCTATCAATACGACCGGGAAAAGCCAAATATACTGAAGGTCGCCATTTAAGATTTCTGCGTTGTTGTTTTTCATAAATTGTCCAGTCAATCCTGCAATGGAGTTAAAAAATATGAAAACGCTTGCAAAGGCCGCAATATTTTTTGAAGGCATTATCTTTGATAAGTGCAACAGTGGAGAAAAGAAAATACCTCCACCGATACCCACAAGACCAGAAAGAAACCCAAGAGGGACACTAACACATGACCACAAAAAAATTCCTAATCTTGTTTGTATAATATTCGAGAATTCCGTTATCTCTTTTTGTCTAAAAATTAGTAATATTCCAGAAAATAGTAGTGACGTGCCCAACATCAAGAGAAAAACCTCTTTACCTATTACGGTGTTGCCTCCCAACCAAGAAAAAGGCGCAGAAACTGCAATTAAGGGAAGGACTACGCGCCAAGGAATTAGGCCTTTTTTTTGGTATCGAATGACCCCTCCTGTGACGACAATTAAATTACAAATTAAGGTAATCTTGGGTATCAATTGGTAATCAACATTGGAAATAATTAGAAGGGCACTGTAGGTTGATCCACCACCAAACCCAACAGAGGCATAAAGTATCGCAGTAATTAAGAAACAAATAATCGTGTAAATCATAAAAATATGATCCTTGAGATAAATTAGATTATGTACATGTCTGAAATAGTACCATTTATTGAACCGCTAGATTGCCTTAAATGTTTAGAAGATTAAAAAGGTTTATCGCCAATAATTGTCACTCTTTCAACTTTTCGTACATTTGGCCAATAATCTGAAACAGCGTAATGTTGACAAGATCTGTTGTCCCAAAAAGCTATCGAGTCTTTCTCCCATTTAAACCTGCATTGATACTCTGGAGTCTTAATCTGATTGTACAAATAACTGAGCATACGTTTTGACTCTTTTTCAGAAAAATTTTCTATATATTCTGTGAAAGCGATGTTTACATATATGGATTTTTTTCCTGTATCAGGGTGAGTTCTAATTACAGGATGACGGGGCTTCGGAAACCTTTTATTAAATTCATCAAGTTCTTCTTCAGTTTTACCATCTTTTTTCATTTGATTACGAAAAACAGAAAAATCATGGACTGCAATTGTACCATCAAGTTCTTCTTTGATATGTGTTGGTAAATTTTCATAAGCCATTTCCATATTTGCAAAAAGCGTATCACCTCCTATTTCAGGTGTTTCAATCATTCTCAGAATTGATCCTAATGATGGTTCCAGACGCCAAGTTACATCTGAATGCCAAGCGTTTTCTCTTCCTTTATTATCTTTATTATGTGTAATTCTAAGGACTTCAGGATATTTTTTATTATTTGATCCCAACGGTGCGAAAGGATGAATTTCAAGCTCACCAAAATATCTACCGAATTTCAAATGTTCCTCAGTTGTAAGATTTTGATTACGAAAAAAAATTACATTATAAGTTAACAGGGCATTATAAATTTGTTTTTGTGTTTCTTTATCAAGATCTTCTTTTAAATTAACGTCCTCAATAATTGCGCCTATTCCTGGCGATAATCTAGTAATAGAAAAAGGAAGGTCGTTTTGTACAAATTCTTCATGGGTGTATTGTTTTAATTTTTTTAACATCTTAATTTATTCTCAAAATTAGGGGAAAATTATAATTTCGTCATCTTCTTTCCATAGCGGATATTTTACCATAGTGGTATTAAAAAGGTTACTTTCTATCAAATTTTTTAACCAAATCTTGACGTTTTCATACGGTTGGCTATCAAACCATTCTGTATCAGCGATACGGAATTGCCTCACAAACGGCATAATTGCGATATCGAGAAAAGATACATTTTTATCGTGGATATATTCTTTTGGTTTTAGTTCATCGTTAATTTCTTTGATAAATTTGAGACACTCATCGCGATGTTCTTTTTTGTTTATCACCTTGAATCTTGAGGAGTATTTATAGCGATCCAAATGAAATTTAAAATCTCCATCATTTTTATTTATCAAATCCTCTGATCTTTTTGCCTTTTGTGATCGTAGCCAATTTTCCGGATCATTTTTTTCAAGTGCCCAGCACATTACATCCAGACTTTCATCCAAAACCTCACCTGATTCGAGAAGCAAAACGGGAACGGTTCCTTTGGGAGATAGGTCCGTCATAGATTTGGGTTTATCTCTAAGTATAACTTCTCGCAATACACAAGATTGCTGGCTTTTTATCAAAGCCATTCTTGAACGAATAGCATAAGGACACCTTCTAAATGAATACAATATAGGATAGTTATTTTTTTTGTTGGGAGCCAAGATGTTTCTTACCTCTTTTTGTAGCCAAATCCATTTGGTATTGCCTTGATTGGAATCGCAACTTTTTGTCTGCGCTGGTTTTATCATGGCAATATTGACAACTTACACCTTTTTCATAAAATTCGCTCAGTTTCTCTTCTTCAGTTATGGGCATTCTACAGGCATAACACATGTCGTAAGATCCCGAGCCTAATTCGTGATCAAGAGCTACCCTGTGATCAAACACGAAACACTCACCTTCCCACATGCTTTCCTCTTTCGGTACAGTCTCAAGATATTTGAGTATACCCCCCTTAAGATGGTATACATTTTCATATCCCTCTTCTTTCAAAAGTGAGGAAGCTTTTTCACAACGTATCCCACCAGTACAAAACATCGCTATCTTTTGATCTTTATTCTTAACTTCTTTTTTAAATTCTTTTACCCATTTTGGAAATTCTCGAAAAGATTTAGTTTTTGTAAATATAGAGTCTTTAAATGATCCTATTTTTGTCTCATAGACATTACGAGTGTCAATTACTGTAATTTCTGGATCCGAAATTAATTTATTCCAATTGTTAGGTTCAATATATTCACCAACAATTTTGCTAGGATTAATACCTGGCATGCCAATTGTAACTATTTCATCTTTAATTCTTACCTTCATTCTATGAAATGGTTGTTTGTGTGTTTTCGAAAATTTTATTTCTAACCCTTTAAAACGATTATCTTTGTTCAGACTTTCAGTAACAAATTCGACATCTCTTTTATTTCCAGCTATCGTACCGTTTATACCTTCATTGGCTATAAGAATAGTTCCCATGACGTTGTTTTTTTCGCAGATGGTACCGAGGAACTCTTTTGTGCTTACAAGATCGTGTAATTCTAAAAACTTGTAAAGCGAGGCTACTAAAATGCCAGTATTTCTGGTGTTATCCATGAATAATCCATTTTTCTAATAATAATATAAAATAATAACATTTTTTTATTAACACTGAAAATAAGTTAATTTTTTACTTTTTTATTACAATTTTATAGTATAAAGAAGTGTCAATACTTAAGTGAGGAAAATATGCCTACAGGAATAGTAAAGTGGTTCAATGGCAGAAAAGGTTTCGGTTTTATCGAGCCTGAAGATGGAGGTAATGATGTTTTTGTGCACATTACTGCCGTTAAAGATGCTGGCATTGATCGTTTGCAAGATGGTGATCGGGTTACTTATGAGCTTATTGAAAACAGAGGCCGAATGGCAGCTGGAAGTATTGTAGTTACAGGTTCTGGAGAACAAGCACCATCCGAAGAAGCATCCGAAGAGGAGTCTTCTGAAGAAGAAGTTTCCGAAGAGGAGTCTTCTGAAGAAGAAGCATCCGTAGAAGAGTCTTCCGAAGAGGAGTCTTCTGAAGAAGAAGCATCCGAAGAGGAGTCTTCCGAAGAAGAGTCTTCCGAAGAAGAGCCTGCTGATGAAGCATCTGAAGAGGATAATGATTCCAAAGAATAATCTTAAGATAATTAATATAATCCATAGATATAAATGTAATTAAGAGAAATAGTGAATTTTAAGCTTTCTCTTTTATGTAAAATTTTAATATCATAGTTTTAGTAAATTTAAAAAGTGAGGAAAATATGCCTACAGGAATAGTAAAATGGTTCAATGGTCAAAAAGGTTTCGGTTTCATAGAACCTGAAGATGGCGGGAGTGACGTTTTTGTTCACGTTAACGCTGTTAATGAAGCTGGAATTGGACATTTGAATGAAGGTGATAAGGTATCTTATGAGCTTGTTGAAAACAGGGGTCGCATGGCTGCTGGAAGTCTCTCAATGGTGGGACAAGAAACAAGTTCCGAAGAATAATCTTTAGAACCAACTCTAATACCAAGATATAACTTTAATTAAGAGAGCTTGTGAATTTCAGGCTCTCTCTATTTATCCATTCTTCAAAGTTAGATTCTAATATAATTAATGGAAGTTCTCCGTTGTCCAATATGAAATTGTGAAATTCTTTAATATCAAAATTGTTTTTTAGAATCTCTTTGGCTTTCTTTCGTAATTTAAGGATTGAGAGCATGCCGATTTTGTAACTACAAGCTTGTCCAGGCCAAGAGATATATCTTTCAATTTCTGCTATGACAGAACTTTCGGCTTTTCCCGTAATGTTTATCATGTATTCAATTGCTTCTTCTCGGGTCCATCTTTTGTAATGAATACCGGTATCAACTACTAATCTTACTGCCCGAAACAGCTCAGATTGAAAGAATCCTATTCGATCATAAGGGTCATCGGAAAGACCAGCTTCTACCGCAAGCTTTTCCGCATAAAGAGCCCATCCTTCAGTGTATGCAGTGGCATTTACCCCGAATTTTCTAAATAAATTTAGCTGATTATTCTCCTGACTGAGAGCGATTTGAAAATGGTGTCCTGGTATTGCTTCGTGAAATGCCAAGGTTTTCATGCTGAACTTAGGTGTGGCTTTAATATCATAAAGATTGGCATAAAAGATCCCGGGGCGACTTCCATCGAGTGTCGGGCTTCGATAATATCCTCCAGCCGCGTTTTTTTCTGAATAAGAGGGCACAGGCTTAACTATTACTGGGGCCTTAGGTAATCTAGAAAAATACTCACCCATATTTTTATTAGCCTCTTTAATAATATCAAAATATGTTTGAATGATATCTTCCCTTGATTTTTTATTATCTTCGTAAAGGAAGCGCTTATCCATATTCAGCTCAATTAATGTTTTTCCTACACTCTCTACTTTTGAGTATCCTTGTGATTCCAATATTTTTATAATTTCTTTAGTGATGCGGTCTACCTCAGATAGACCTATTTTGTGTACTTCCTCAGGAGTAAAGTTTGACGTGGTAAGTCTTCTTAATCTCAAAGCGTAAAAATTATCTCCATCAGGGAGACTCCACACACCATGATGCTGATTAGCTAGAGGCAAGATTGTGTTCATATGGTCAAGAAGTCTTCGATATGCTGGGAAAACATTATTTTCCATTGCCAACATAGCTCTTTCTTTGAAATCAACTACAATGCCTTCTTCAAGATTTAAATTCCTCAATTTCGTCTCCAAAATCATTGCTAGTGGATGCTCCTCAGTAGGTATTTCTAATACATTGTTAATCTGCTCTATGACTCTTTTGACCATAAAAGTTGGAGGAAATATTTTTAGCTCTTTTCTTAATTCCATCTTCTCAAGGATCTGGTTAAAGCTCACGGGAATTTTATTAAGTCTAGAAATATAATATTCCCCATCCTTTTCATCTTTTATTGGATGAATATCAGTCATAAACTCAATGATCTGGGTATGGGCTCCATTCATCTGTCTGAGGGGATAGCTATGATAAGGATACTTAATCCTCTCTTTGATCTCGTTTTCAAGTTGAAATAGAGCAATCTTCTTAGTAGATAGATCCCTCTTGCTTAAATTATCGTTGTCATAGGAATTGACCATTTTGTATAAGCTTTTTATCTTTTTAAGATCTTTTTGATCCTTTTCAAGGGAATCGTTTGAAAACTTTCCGTTATGAGATCTCATTCCATATTGTTCAAGAACACCCAGAGACGTTAGATATTCGGGACTTTCTAATGCTTCAATTATTATATGTCTGGAAAGTAAGTGGTTAATAGAAAAAGGAGTTAAGAAAAATAGTTTTACTCCGTAAATTGCAATAACAATTCCGAATATAGCTACTAGAAAAAATACTACCCTTTTAATCATTTTCTTATATTTATTATTATATAAATTTATTTAAAATAATCTAGATATCAACTAGATAAACCTTATATTCATCAGTTTTTTTTGATATCCTGATATTATGAGAATGTATATTTTCCATATTATCTTACTTTTTTCTTCAACGGTTATTGCGTCTGAGGGTTTCCATATTAATGAGGAGGATATAGGAAGGCATATAAGTATCCTGTCTTCGGATGAGTTTTTAGGTAGAGCACCCGCGACTCAAGGTGGTGAAAAAACAAAAAATTATATTGCAAGTCACTTCAAGAAGTTTGGTCTGTTACCAGGAAATGGAAACAGTTTTTATCAAACTGTTAATCTGGTTGAAAGTTCAGTTTTACCAGGAGGATATCTAGAAATATCTCAGGACTCAAAAAAAAGAAGACTTCAATTAGGATCGGAATGTGTGTATGCGACAAAAAGATTGGTTGAAAATATCAATATTGAAAAAAGTGAAATGATTTTTGTGGGTTTTGGGATTGTTGCTCCAGAATACGGTTGGAATGATTACAAAAATTTGGACGTAAGGGGAAAGACAGTAGTTATTCTTGTTAATGATCCTGGATTTTGGACTGAAGATCCGAATCTGTTCAAAGGAAAGGCCATGACTTATTATGGAAGATGGACCTACAAATATGAAGAGGCCGCAAGGCAAGGTGCTTCCGCGGTTCTTATCATTCATGAGACTGAGCCTGCCGCATATCCATGGGGAGTTGTTGAAAACAGTTTCACGGGACCCCAGATTGATCTTATCAGATCTAATTTGACAACGGATAGAGTTAAGCTTGAAGGATGGATTACCTATGATGTTGCGGTGAAATTATTTTCTGATGCCGGATTAGATTTAGAAGAATACAAAATGAAAGCGCTTTCTGCTAATTTTCAAGCTGCTGACATGGGAGATTTGCAACTCAATGCCAATTTTTCAAATTCTATACGTACTAGCAATGATGAGAACTTAATAGGAATTGTTAAGGGTAAAAATAGACCCGATGAATATATTTTATATATGGCCCATTGGGACCACCTTGGCCAGATAAAAACCCAAGATTCTTTGGATAATATTTATAACGGTGCTGTGGACAACGCAACAGGTGTTGCGGCCATCCTTGAAATAGCCGAAGCTTTTTCTGACCCCGACACCAGACCAGACAGGTCGATTATATTTCTGGCTGTTACGGCAGAAGAATCTGGATTATTAGGTTCGGCTTTTTTTGCTGATAACCCTACTGTCCCGTTATCCTCAATTGTTGGTGGTATAAATTTTGATGCTTTGTTTCCTACAGGACCTGCGCGTGACATAACAGTCGTTGGTCTTGGTTCCTCAGAAATGGAGGATATATTGAGAGCTATAGCATCTAAATCTGGGCGATACTTGGTGCCTGAATCTCGACCAGAATGGGGAATTTTCTTTCGTTCGGATCATATTAGTTTAGCAAAGAAGGGCGTCCCTATGCTTTATCTTGATTCAGGAATCGACTTGATAGAAGGCGGAAAAGAAAGCGGCATGGCATACGTCAACAATTATACCGTTAACAGGTACCATAAGCCATCGGATGAATATTCCAAAGATTGGGATTTGCGAAGTATTGTAGAAGATGCAAAATTAGGCTTTTCTCTTGGATTAGAAATAGCGAACAGCGAAGTTTGGCCGAATTGGTATCAAGGTAATGAATTTCGACCCATTCGTGACGCACAAATGGAAGATAAAAAATAGGGTACTGATCAATTTTGTAAATTTTTTTATGTGTACAAATTATGATAGTGTAAGCTCAGTTTTTTTGAATAATCATAAAAAACGATTATTAATCACGGTCCCTTAGCTCAGCTGGATAGAGCACTGGTCTTCGAAACCAGGTGTCAGAGGTTCGAATCCTCTAGGGACCGCCACCTAATTGTGTTAAATAAGTTTTGAAAAAAACATGTTGGTCTTATGAATAAATTACAGTTGCCCGGTAGTAGTCCTTCCCTATTATCACTAATAGGAAATACTCCCTTGGTGGAGGTAAAAAAAATTGACACGGGGCCATGTCGGTTGTTTCTGAAGATGGAATCCCATAACCCAGGCGGATCTATTAAGGACCGTACAGCTTTATATATAGTTAATCAGGCAGAAAAAGAAGGAGCGCTAAAGAAGGGAGGGGTAATAGTTGAAGCAACCGCTGGTAATACTGGTATTGGTCTTGCCTTGGTAGGTATTCTTAAAGGTTATAAAGTAATTTTGGTTATTCCTGACAAGATGAGTCTCGAAAAGGTAGCACATTTAAGGTCTTTAGGAGCTGAAATAATTTTTACCCGTTCTGATGTACCTAATGAACATCCTGATTACTATCATAACGTCGCTGAAAAAATAGTTTCTGATATTCCCGAAGCCTTTTACGCTAACCAATTTAACAATCCGGCAAATATAATGGCTCATGAAAAAACCACTGGTCCAGAGATATGGAGACAAATGGAAGAACAAATAGATACTTTTGTTGCTGGAGTAGGTACTGGTGGAACTATAACTGGAGTAGGTCGTTTTTTGAAGATGGTTTCTCCAACGACGAAAATTGTAGCTGCGGATCCTGAGGGATCGGTTATCAATGATGCCGTAAACAAGGGGTCGTATAGTTATAAGGGTGGATCTTGGTTTGTTGAAGGTATCGGGGAAGATTTTGTGCCTAATAATTGCGATCTTTCAGTAATAGATGAATCCATTTCTGTTTCTGACAGGGATGCCTTCGAGACAATTCATCAGTTGTTGCAACAGGAAGGAATTTTAGCGGGATCATCATCAGGAACTCTAGTTTCTGCAGCTATTCAATGGTGTAAATCCCAAAAAGAACCGAAAAGAGTTGTTACCCTAATATGTGATACTGGTAACAAATACTTGTCCAAGGCCTATAACGAGAAATGGTTAATTCACAATAATCTCATTAATAAAAAACCCGAGGGAAACTTACAGGACCTAATTGCTTTCAGGGCCGATAAAAATCAAGTTGTAAGCGTTAAACCAGAAGATACTCTGGTGACAGCATATAACAGGATGAATAACTCTGATGTTTCTCAGTTACCTGTAATAGAAGATGATTTAGTAGTGGGTATGATTGGTGAGGGAGATCTTCTAAAATATTGTGTAAATAATTCTGAAGGATTCAATTTACAAATTTCTTCATGTATGCAAACGGAAGTAAATATTTTAAAAGTTCAAGACTCTATTGAAGACTTGGTAGACATTTTAAAACTTGATAAAACAGCAATAATCTTAGACGATAAAAAATTCATGGGAATGATAACAAAGATTGATTTGCTGGCTTATTTAAAAAGAAACTAATAAAACGATTATGAGTAGAAAAAATAAAAAAGGTTTTGATACCAGGGCTATACATTCAGGGCAGGATAATGATCCTACTACTGGAGCAGTGATGACCCCAATATATGCCTCGTCAACATTTGCTCAGGAAAGTCCCGGTGTTCATAAAGGTTACGAGTATTCACGGAGCTCTAATCCCACGAGAAAAGCGTTAGAAGATTGCATTGCGGATCTGGAAAATGGAGGTACAGGTCATGCATTTTCATCGGGTATGGCAGCTACATCTACCATTTTAGAACTGCTTAACACAGGCGATCACTTAGTTGCGTGCAACGACTTATACGGCGGAACATATCGTTTGTTTGAGACAATACGTAGTAGAACATCAGGAATAAGCTCAAGTTTTGTAGATTGTTCAGACCTCAAAGAAATAGAGAAAGCTATTAACAAAAATACAAGGTTATTATGGATTGAAACACCATCAAATCCGCTTCTTAAAGTTTTTGACTTAACCAAAATAATAGATGTGGTTAAGGGTAAGGGTATCATTACCGTTTGTGATAATACTTTCTGCTCTCCTTGGATTCAAAATCCATTGGATCATGGATTTGATATTGTTATGCATTCGGCATCGAAATATATCTGCGGACATTCGGATGTTATTGCCGGAATTGCAGTAGTTTCTTCGGAAAGGAAAGATCTTTCTGAAGAGATGCATTATTTACTGAATGCTAGTGGCGGAATTACAGGACCCTTTGAAAGTTTTCTTCTTCTCAGAAGCTTAAAGACTTTATCGGTACGCATGCAAAGACATTGCGAGAATGCGATGAAGGTTGCACAATTTCTAGAATCACACCCCCAGGTGTCTGAAACAATTTATCCTGGACTAGAAAACCATCCTCAATATGAGATAGCTAAAAAACAAATGCGAGGGTTTGGAGGAATGATAACTTTCATAGTCAATGGAGGAGTCAAACAAGCTACTGAAATCCTTCAAAAATTAGAAATTTTCACCCTAGCTGAGAGTTTAGGAGGGGCAGAGAGTCTTGCCAGTCATCCTTCAACAATGACGCACGCATCAATTCCTAAGCATATTCGCGAATCTATAGGAGTAAGCGATGGTCTTATTCGTTTATCAGTCGGGATTGAATCAGCGGATGATTTAATTGCCGACTTAGAACAAGCTCTTGGTTAAAACAGTCCATAACATTAACTCTCAAATTGGCAGGATCAATGGATGAACGAAATATTATGGAAACCAAAACCTGAGGATATTATCCAATCGAATATGTTGAAGCTTGGAAGAAAGGCTAAGATCTGGAGTAATATGCAAACACTAAATTATAAGGAATTGCATGAGTGGTCAGTTCAAAACCCCAAAGAATTTTGGTCTTTGCTTTGGGAGGACGCAGATATTGTAGGAGAATCTGGCAGTATTATTTATCAACATAATGACAATATACGTATGAGTAAATTTTTTCCTGATGGAAGATTAAACTATTCAGAAAATCTTTTATCTGGAGATGGAAATAGGGAAGCAATAGTTTTTTATGGTGAAGGCAGACAAAAATGTTCACTCACCCTAGCAGAGTTAAGGGCAAATGTTGCTTCTTTATCCGCCTGGTTTTTAAAGAAAGGCATTAAAGAAGGAGACCGTGTAGCAGCTCTTTTACCCAATTGTCCTGAAACTGTAATTGCTATGTTAGCGACGTCATCGATTGGTGCAATCTTTACATCATGTTCTCCAGATTTTGGAGAGGAAGGTATCATCGATAGATTTGGGCAATGCGAACCTTCTATATTAATAACATGTGATGGATATGGTTATGGAGGCAAGACATTTGACATAAGAAAAAAAGCTTTAGAAATTTCAAAAAAACTAAACTCCCTCAAAAAAAGAATCTTAGTAAATCATGCCAGTATTGGAGATATTGAAAATTTTGAGAACTGGGAAGAGCTAATTGCCGAAAACATGTCAGAAGAAATACATTTTGTGCGATTACCATTTATAGCTCCTTTGTACATCCTTTATTCAAGTGGAACGACAGGAAAGCCTAAATGTATTGTGCATTCGGCAGGAGGCGCCTTACTGCAACATATAAAAGAACACAAATATCATTGTAATATTAAAAGAGATGATAGGGTTTTGTATTTTACAACATGTGGTTGGATGATGTGGAACTGGATAGTATCCATTCTTGCTTGTGAGGCAACATTGGTCCTTTATGATGGATCGCCAATTCATCCCGATCCCTTTGTCTTATTTGACATTGCGCAAAAAGAGAAATTAACTTTTTTCGGGGCATCAGCAAAATATATCGATAGTTTAAATAAGATGAAAATTATACCATCTGAAAAATATCGTCTTGAAAATTTAAAAGTTTTTGCCTCAACTGGTTCTCCCCTTGCTCCAGAAAGTTATGATTGGGTTTATGGGAGCGTAAAAAAAGAGTTACAATTATCATCGATTTCAGGAGGTACAGATTTAGTTGCGTGTTTTGTCCATGGAAACCCTTGCCTTCCGGTTAGAAAGGGTGAAATTCAGTGTGCAAGCCTGGGAATGAATGTTCAAGCATGGGATGATAATGGAGAAAGGTTAATTGATAAGCCTGGGGAATTGGTTTGCACCAATTCTTTTCCATCTATGCCAATTGGTTTTTGGGGTGACAAAAACGACCAAAAATACAAAAGTTCATATTTTGAGCGTTATGATAATGTTTGGCATCATGGCGATTATATAATTGAGACAGGTTCAGGAAGTTTTATAGTTGAAGGGAGGTCTGACGCCACTCTTAATCCAGGGGGTATACGTATTGGAACTGCAGAAATTTACAGACAGGTAGAATCACTTCCGGATATTTTGGAGGCTCTTGCAGTAGGCCAAAATTGGCAAAATGATCAAAGAATTATTTTGTTCGTCATTACTAGAGGTGGTAGGGATCTTGATAAAATCTTTATTAACAGTATTAAAGACATTATTAGAAAAGGCGCTAGCCCCAGACATGTCCCTGCAAAAATATTTAAGGTTGAGGATTTTCCAAGAACACGCTCAGGAAAAATTACTGAGATTGCGGTTCGCGATATAATTAATGGAAAAGAAGTTAAAAATACTGAAGTGCTGAAAAACCCTGAAATCTTAGAATCTTTTAAGAATTTTACTGATTTGTATAACGATTAATTAGGTATTACTTCTAAGATTGGTATTAAACTCCGAATATTTTGGATTCGTCATCATTAGGTAATATTCTGTTCCATAACCTGGGTAGTTATTGATTATTTTTCCTTGAGCATTTTTATACCAACTCCCACAACTCCCTGCCCAAACAGTTTCGGACAATTTTTTCTGGATATTGTCATTATAGCTTTTCATAGCATCATCTCTTACATCAACATATGATAACTTATTTTTTTTCAAATATTTTAGACATTTCATAATAAAAAGAATTTGAGATTCGATCATATATATTATTGAAACGTGTCCAGTATTGGTGTTTGGACCATAGCAAATGAAGAAATTAGGAAAATTTGGAACCATAACACCTCTATACGCTTCTGCTCCATCTCGCCAGACATCATCAAGCTGAATTCCTCCTAGACCCGTTATTTTTACTGGCGAAATGAATATATTTGTGTCAAATCCAGTGCCATAAATGATTGCATCAACCTCATGTTCATTTCCATCTTTAGTAACTATCTTATTATCAGATATCTTTTCTATCAAAGACGTTTCTAACTCAACTTGATCTTGACATAATGTTGGAAAATAGTCATTGGTTGGAATTATTCTTTTGCACCCGATAGGATAATCAGGAATGAGTTTTTCTTTAAATTTACTATCATCTACTTGTTCATCAAGAAGCATAAGAGCACCAGCTTGATAAACACTTTCAAAGTTAAATAATTGAAATTTTGTGGAAATAGCCGATATAGCTTTCTCAATAAATTTTGTTCCCGGATTATGCTTTTGATAGAAAGCCAGGTAGTTTCTTTCTTGAAGAAAAAACCAATAAAATCTATACATTCTTGCAAAAAAAGGAATATATCTTAAGCAAAATCTCTCAAAAGGACCATAAATCCTATCTGGTTTAGGTACGATCCAATTCGGAGTTCTTTGAAAGACTGTTAAATTTTCAACTTCTTTCGCGATAATAGGTATAAAGCCAATGGCACTAGGACCGTTTCCTATCACAGCAACTTTTTTTCCCTTTAGTTCATAATCATGATCCCATTGGGCGCTATGAAAAGAGTGACCTTTAAAAGTTTCAATACCCCTTATTTCTGGCCATTTTGGACGGTTTAATTGGCCAAGACCACTCACCAATGTCTTAGCCTTATATATTTCACCTGATTCCAAAGAGACATTCCAAAGATTTTCATCCTCGTTGTATTTTGCCTCCAGTACCTTTGCATTAAATTTTATATACGGGCGTATCTTAAATTTATCAGCTACACCCTCTAAATAATCTAAGATTTCATATTGTTCAGGATAGGTTTTTGACCAGTCAGGATTCATTGCAAATGAGAAGGAGTAAAAATGTGATGGGACATCACAACACAGACCCGGATAAGTATTTTCACGCCAAGTTCCTCCAACTCCTTCATTTTTTTCAAAAATTAAGAAAGATGTATTTTTGGCTCTCAATAAGTTAACGGCCATACCTAAGCCAGAGATGCCGGCCCCCAATATGGCTACTTCCAAAATCTGTTTGGAATTATTGTTCATTACGAAACACTACAGGTATGATATATGTTTTCAAGCTAATT
>CAJWUE010000019.1:0-20328 GCA_913047775.1 uncultured Rhodobiaceae bacterium | reverse complement strand
GATTGAGCGTAATTGTTAATATCTGATCATCAATGCCTGCAAGCAGATATTCGGATGGGCTTTTATAATTTATACTCATACTCACTCCTCCTTATTCGGCTAAGTACCTAAACTTAAAAATGCACTGGCATATTTTACTGTGGATTTAACTTTAACCAAACAACCCTTATTTAATTCTAATTCTTGAAAGTGTTCAACACTGTAATCATTTTTTATTTTCGAAACAGTAAAACCAAATCTATTATAATAATCTGGATCCCCTAAAAGAAATAAAGCGTCTATTTCCATTTTCTTGCTTTCCTTTATCACCGCTTTCATGAGTTTTGAACCTATTCCTGAGGATTGTTGATCCGGCAATACAGAAAGGGGTGCAATCCCTCCACAAAACAAACCTAAATCTGGTTCCATAGTAATTGTTGATACAACAATATTTCCCAATATGACTGAGGATGATTCAGCTACGAGATTAATCAGCACATCGTTATCAGAAATTAGGCGTCTCACTAAGTCAGATTCTTCCCTATTTCCAAATGCAGATTGAATTAAACTGAAGACTTCTTCGAAATCAGACTCTGTAGTCTCTCTTATAACCATTAGAAATTTTTACTCATAAAAGGTTCATTTCTTTAGCGGTCTCCAAAGCCGAGTCTAAAATACTTGGGATCCTAGTGTCATACCCCAACTCTTTCCTATCTTCAGCCCATCCAAGAATAATTAAACTTCTAATTAGTATAAAAAGTTCAATGTTTTCAATAACTGAACCTGAATCGTCTCTTATCTCAGTATAACCTTCTGCAATTGACTCGTATGCTATCTTATACAAAGGTGTTGGAAGTAATTCTGGCTCCCATAAGGCATTAGCAAGATCACAAGAATGCCAACCAAATCCTGCGTCATCAAAATCAATAACGGTCAAAGAATCCTTAAAACTTAAAATATTGTCTAAATGAAGATCAGCATGAATCATACTGAACTCTCTACCTTTGGGTAGGTCTTTCAGAATCTCATAAATGTTATTCTTAACTATTAACAGATCATTTCTATGGCTAGAAGAAGCATTTTCTATTTCCCAGAATCTTTTCCAAAATGGCTGGTTTCCCATAAGCCCTTCTTCATCCCACGAATGTCTAGAGAAAGAGCCGGGCACTTGAAAATTTAAAGAAACTTTATGCATTCGTGCTATTAATGCTCCGAGCTGCCTATAGGATCTTGATATAAGCTCTTCAGTATAATCTTCCTTAATTTTATCCATCAAACGTACCCCTGGTATCCACTTAACCAAACCAACATTAAGAATTTGTTTAGAGCCACTTACTTTAACTTCGGCATAAGCTTCGTTTTCAATTGTGTACAAAGCTTCAGGTACTTCAAGTCCGCTATCCTTCAAGAAAGATGTCCATAAGTGTTCTGATTTAAGAGAATCTAAATCGTGATAACCTGGCCGATGAATTCTTAGTGCGTAGAAGTTTTGATCATTATCCTCAACTTTATAGACAATATTTTGACTCTGAAAATAGAAGGATAAATCTTTACATTCAATGTCCCAAAACTTTATTGCATCATGTGCTACTTGAAAATGAGTTGCTTGATTTATAGACATTAACTGACTTCTTTTAACATAATCCCTAGCCCCTCTAGCAAAAAATCAGTATGACCTGATACAAAAACCAGAGGAGATCTTAACTTCAACATATTCATATGTTGGATCCTTTTTTTAGAAATTTGTTCATTTTATTCCCACTTAATAGCTACTTAATTTGTAATAGCTTTAAAAAATTCTACTGCTTCTCAAAACCTTAATAACTATTTTTTATATTTTGCCGCTTCTTCAGAGCCTCCTGTTGCAGTACCTTTACTGTAACTATGAGCGCCCATACCCGCGAGATCACCATCTTTAACAATTAAATAAGGATCTCTTATTGATGTTCCATCAAAGAAACATTCTAGTATTTCTCTTACACCAGCGGCATATCTTGCCTGTGCTGATAAAGACGTTCCTGATGTGTGTGGTGTCATACCGTGATTTGGCATTGTTCTCCAAACGTGGTCATTTGGGGCTGGTTGTGGAAACCAAACGTCTCCAGCATAGCCACTCAATTGACCTGATTCAAGTGCTTCTGCTACAGCTTCTCTATTGCAAATTTTACCTCTTGCGGTATTAACTAGGTAAGCGCCTCTCTTCATTTTACTAATCATTTCTTTGTCAAACAAGTTTTCTGTTTCTGGGTGTAGCGGACAATTGATTGTTACTACATCACAAATACTCACCATTGATTCTACAGATTGATGAAAAGTTAAATTAAGTTCTTTTTCAACAGACTCAGGCAATCTATGTTTGTCAAAGTAATGTAAATGTACGTCAAAAGGTTTCATTTTCCGTAATACATCTAAACCAATACGTCCAGCTGCAACCGTTCCAATATGCATTCCTTCTACATCATATGATCTTTGTACTGCATCAGCAATATTCCAGCCACCTTCATTCACAATTCTATGTTGATTGTGATAATCTCTAACTAAAGATAAAATCATCATAACAATATGTTCGGCAACAGACCTTGAGTTACAATAAGTTACTTCGACAACATCAACTTTATGATCCATCGCCGCTTGTAAGTCTACGTGATCTGATCCAATACCAGCTGTAATTGCCATTTTTAAATTTGGCGCTGATTCTATTCTTTTTCTAGTTAGATAATATGGAAAGAAAGGTTGTGATATTACTACATCTGCATCAACGAGTTCTTTATCTGCCTCACAATCTTCTGCATCTTTATCAGATGTTACTACTAAGGTGTGCCCTGCATCTTCTAAAAACTTTCTTAATCCTAATTCTCCTGAAACACAACCTAGTAAATCACCTGGATTAAAGTCAGTTGCTTTGGGCGTTGGTAGTGTCATTCCGTCTGGGTATTTGTCCAATTTTGGTATGCTATCTAAAGCGTATTTTTCTGGCATTCCGCCTTTTGGGTCATCATATAAAACACAAAGTATTTTCATTATTCTTCCTCCTTATTTTTCTGTTTAGAATGGATTCTTTATCAGATCTTAAACTACCAACTATTGTTACAATAAACCCTAGTTCAATTACCTCACTCTATAAAGCTACTGTCATATCTCTTTTCTAATCTTTACATATGTTAACTTATAAGGCGCTTTCTTTTTTTTCTTTTAACCACTCAAGCAAAATCTCTTCTATTCCATCTAGCGATTTATATTCTTTCATCTTAGAATCTAAGTTTTTTATAGCTACAAAAAGATCGTTTAAAAGATCTTTATCATGTTGAATCGCGCTTAGCGGACTTATGTGCACTCTGATAGTGAACGCTATAGCTTGACTTAAGGAAAGCCTTCTTATGGTTTGTCTTTCTACTCTCACATACAGACTTGTTCCCACATTACTATAAGACAGAGCTTTCCCTTTAGTGACTTGAAATTTACTCTTAGCTGGCTGAAAAAGTTTTGGGCTATCGTAAATTGACCAATTGAATCTTTCTAGCATTCTATTTTCTGGGAGTTTTTTAAAAATAACGCCTACTCGTTGCCCTATCTTCTCTTGATAGCCTGGAACTTCTTTATGTAAGGCCATGAGTGAGCCTTTAAATTTCTCAGCAAGAGACCAATTAGATGGGGCACATAGAGATGCAGCACCAAGAAAATAGTCTTCACCCCCTTTTAACATAAGCACTAAATCTTCCTGTACTAAAAGAGAAGCAAGTTCAAGCGGAGAATAGTTCTTTCTTGATAGCTTTAAAGGGTGTTCCTTCAAATTAACTTGAATATAGTCATCTTCGAAAAAATATTTTTGGGGATGAAATTTCTGTAAATACTGAATGAGCAGTTCAAGAAATTCTGATTGTGCAGTTTTAGAAGATTCGATTTCTTGGTAAACTTCTTTTTTATGGGATTCAAGTAAGTTTTTTTTCAAGAAAATTTCTGATTCAAAAAGGTCATCAATTTCTAACCACTCAGATTCGGAAATAGGTTGAAGGCCTACTCTTATTCCTCCTTTTCCATTTTTATATGGCGTATGTAAGGGTTTTTTAAGGCTCATAAATACGTAAGAATGAAATTAATACAATTAAGGCGGAAATAACTCCCAATAAAGATCCTTTATTATTTTTAATGAAATTCATAAACTGATTTTATAAAAAAAAGGAAGCAATAGCTCCTTTTATATTTATTGGTTTTATTTCATCATTAATGTGAAATCAATATAGTAGTTTCTTCCATAATCCTGATGAGCATCAGCATAGTATCCATAATACCTATCTGCTGTAGGAGCTCTTTCATCGTCAAGATTTCTTACAGCAAATCTAACCCTTGCATCATGATCTTTTAATTCAAAGTCATAAGACATTGTTAGATTCCACGTTGTCATAGAGGGAACAAGGTAAGCTGCGCCATCCTTTAAGCCCAATGAAGTTTGCACAAATGAACCTTTCCTAAGCCCATATAAACTAACTCCGTATGGCCCTTTGTCCCAAGACACTCTTAGCGTGTGCTTGTTGTCATATATTCCGTCTTTTCCTAGCAGATCACCAAAACCCTTTAAAGGAATTGACTCTGGAATTTCACCAGCATCTTTCTTGGCTTGAAGTTCAGCAAACTGCCCACTGGCTTTTTGCTCAAACTTATCAAGAAATGTTCCAATGTATCGAATATCAAAATTACCCACTTGGCTTTCAAAATTGTAGTAGACACCGACATCAAGTCCCTCAACAGTTCTTTCCGCCATATTGGTGTAATTATTTTTAATGTATTTAATGTCACCAAATGGGCATACGCCTGCTGCTGCAAAACCTGCTGCATCACCATCGTCAGGAGCTTCTCTTACCACTAAAGGATCTCCTGCAAAAGTTGCGCAATTGTTTGTTCCATTGGCAAATCGTAATAGCATGTCATTAACTGTTTGGTTTTCACGACCAAATAAGCCAATGGTTTTATCTTTTTCAATGCTCCAAGCATCAACGGTAACGATTAAATTATCTGTTGGAGTTAGCACAACACCGAAGGATATGTTGTCTGATTCTTCAGCTTCAAGATTTTCTGCACCCGTTGCCATTCTTTGTATGGTGTAACGTGAATCAGAATCAATTACATTTTCAACGCTTTGCACGGCATTAACTTGGAATGCTGCTCGGTCATATCTTGTTCCAGATCTCACAACAGTCTTTTCATTCACCTGAACGATGTTTGGGGCTCTAAAGGCTGATGATATTGAGCCTCTAAAATCAAGCCACGACGCTGCTTGCCAGCCTACTGCCAGTTTTCCTACTGTTGAGGAACCATAATCAGAGAAATCCTCAGTTCGAATTGCTGCCTGCATGTCAATTGAATCGGTTACTGGAATTTGCAGTTCAGCAAAGAAAGATACAACATCTCTTGAGCCTGAAACATCTCCTGTTGGTGATGAATTCAGAACATCTGCAACTAACGGATAGGTATCTCCTTCGTAATCAGTATAAGTAATAGTTCCGTCTAGTCTTGGATCTCTATTATCAGTTATTTCTTCATCACGATACTCAAACCCTACCAAGAAAGCTACATCTCCTGCCGGAAGCTCCCATAAGGAATTATTGGATATTTTAAAATCAACCATCGTGAGTTCACTTGAACCTTTTCTATAGACATCAATCAATGTTCTCTCAATGTTTGAATCTACACCTGCGCTAAAGGGGTTGTAAGCTGCTGGAGTAGAGTCATACAAAGCTTCTTTTAAAAGATTATTAGACATTCTTTGGCTTGTTACATCGTCAGACTCAGCTTTAGAAGTTACGAAAGCTGTTTCCCAATCCCAATCACCGCTCGAGCCCCTGAATCCTTGAAGAAATCTGTAAGTTTCTTTTTTTACATTTACCAGTCTGGGCACCTCCATGTATCGATAGTTATCTATGTAAAGATTTTTGCCTGCAAATATGGCTGTTGGGACACCATCTACATCTACCTTTAATTGATTTAAATAGTAATTATCTGGACCCACTCTATGCTTCGAGGAAGAAAATGCATAAGAAGCATGGGCAATTCTGTCACTATCCGATTCGTAATAAGCAAACTCTGTGAATGATTCAATACCATTGCCCATGTCATGATTGATAAACATCACAATATTGGTTCTAACTAGTTCAGATCTAACATCGGTTTTGCCCCAGAAATTACTTCTTAAAGCGCCATTTCCGTCTTGAGCAATACAAGTTCCATACCCTGTATCAAATAGGGGATGACCCCTATTGGTACATTTAGCATCGCCTAAAGGAAAAATCTCAAATTCTCCATTGGAGTCGGTCCACACATGATTGTAACTCTCTCCAGCATGCTCACTGGAACTTACCATATCAAATTGACCATGAAGAGAGTGTGAGCTTAAGTTTCTAAAAGAAGTGCTTGTTTTCCAAGGCGAGTCATCGTCAACAAAAGGCCTGTGATCTCCTGCACCCCATCTTGGATCTTCTTGTGCGTTGATGTTTTCACGATCGTAGTAGTCAAAAAATACACTTACATTGGTAGCTCCTTCATTAAAGAACGATCCCCACTTAGCGGTTATTTTCATGTCTTCGGCATCAAAGTGTTCGAATCCATTAACTCTAGCTGTAACGTTAAAACCTTCAAAATCTGTCTGCAATACATTGTTTATTACACCGGCCACAGCGTCTGCACCGTAAATAGCTGAAGCACCATCCCGTAAAATTTCTAATCTTTCAAGTCCAGATACTGGAATTATGTTTGCATTCACACTAACGGTTGGGACGTAATCCCCCCCGATTAACTCAGTTTGATAACCAGGTGAGTTAACTAATCTTCTTCCGTTAAGAAGGGTAAGAGAGTTACCAACACCCAAATTTCTTAAGTTATAAGCTCCAACATCACCACGAGATGCATTTACACCACCAGCGGCGTCTTCGGCTTCAGTAAAATAGTTTAGCCCTTGTTCTGCTATATGTTCTAGCAAGACATCACCAGAATCAGCTGCAATCGCTTCAATGTCTACGCCTGTAATGACTGAAACGTTTAAAGCTCCAGTAATTTTAGCCCCTTTAATTTGCGATCCCGTTACTATTATTTCTTCAATTTCATTTGGAGCTATACTTGCTGCATTCTCTTGAGCTGAGATTGAATTAATGGATAATATAAAAGTTAAAAGCGCTACGTAAGCTGACCGCCTAATTGACATTGAATTTCCCCCACAGAATTTCTAAAGACTATATCACAAGGATTAAAGCCTTGACCATAGTTTCTGTGGATAAGTAAAAAATCAATTTTTTTTCTTATTCTCTTTTTTTCGCTTCATATAGACCTGGGAGTAATTCCGCTAAAAATGCCATTTCTTGATTTGCATGGCGCTTTAAATCTTCCGCGCTCCGTTTATCAAGGACAAATAGACGTGTTAAAGCCGTATTACCAATAAAACCCTTTAGTGAGGCTATGGTTTTGTTTCCATCACGCTTATTGACATGTCCCAACCAAAAACGAGATCTCATTTCTGCTCCATTCAGCGTATTCCTAATAACGTGACACATTTTTGCAATATTAATCTCCTCATCAAGCAAACCTACTCTTGCACAAATGACAAAGGTTTCTTTATCATTGGCATCATAGCCAAAGAACTCAGACGAATTGACAAACTGTATTCTAAGTTTTGATAGTTCACCGCCGATATATTCATGCACTAAATGGCTGGCGCCAATAATTTCTCCAGGCTTTTTATTTTCCCAATCCATCCAAACATGATCTTTCGGATGCCACCAATTATAGTGTTGAGTTGTCTGAAGGAAATCAACAAACCACCAACGTATCATATCTGCCTTTACGTTAGGCATAGTGGTTCTTACAGAAACTAGATAGGTAGCATCAGGTAATCGCCTAACTTCGGTGGCATAAACGCCTGTTTGCTCAACTAAAGTTTTATCGGCATCCACGGTTTGTCGAAATGGCTGTAAACCAAAAACAGAAATTATGATTAATAATGTAAGGAAACTGTACGTTATTAACTTTCCAAACTTCATCTTTCCATTATTTCTTTCATTATTTCCACGGACAATTATTTTTTAATATCTACCTTAAAAAATAAAAGTAAACCCGTTAGAGAGCTGATTAAAGCAAGGATTGAAAACATTTTTAGTAAAAAATTATTAATGTTGTCCCTTTCTTGCCAATCTATTATATGAAATCCCCACATTAAATCCCAAACCCTCCATTGAGCAGATCTAATTGCAAGAATTTCTCCAGAAAATACATTTAAATAAACATTAATCTTTTCATTTGCTTTATTTTTTGAGGTTACTTTATAAAGTGGTAGGGGTCTTCCCCGATACTCCGAACCATTTTTTTCCATCTTTATCTCTTCAACATTTAAAGGTTTTAATGTTGTTTTATTGCCGACTATCTTTAACGCCGCATCCGTTGACAGTTTATCCAATGAATTGCCTTTTATATCTAAATATTCATTTCCAATATCTTTAGTTATAATTATAATTTCTTCATTCAAACGCTTTGACAAACGTACGTTTTCTGCTTCAGCTATATTAAGATTAATTTGACTCAAATCTACCGCATACGAATATGATAGAATATATTGTTCTCCTCTCACCATTTCAATTTTGTTAAATGCAAAATAAATTCCCGAAACAGTCCAAAGTAAAAGTTGCAATGAAATTGAAAAACTTAAATATTTGTGAACATTTCTAACAATAGATTTCATCTATTTCTACTCAATAGTCACCCTAAACTAACTCCAGATAAGTATTCATGAAAATTGAATGCTAGAAAAGTTAAAAGAACACCTAAGGCAACCGATAGAATATCGAAAGATATTTTCGGATTAATCTCTTTAATTTCGGAATCTCTAAGTTCAGACAATAAAACCGAAATAACAGAATAAGCTAAGAATGATCCAAATAAGATGACTGAAGATATATCAGAATTAACCATTAGGTGTAAAATAGCCCAAATTGCTATACCTAAAGACATTGGGTGTTTGATGGTTTGTTTTATATATGTTGGCATATTCGCTGCAATTAATAAGGTAAAGAAGATAAACATAATGTATTTGGAATACAAATAGGCACTTGCGTTCACGGCATAAAGTAGGTTTGTATTACTGTCATAACCAAAGATTATCAACAATAATCCAACCAGACTCACCAAGGTAAATAATCCCTTATAAGGATTTTCACCTAATTTGTTTTGTAAAAAAAGTCTTAATTTACCAATAAATGGAATTAAATGAGATCCAAAAAAAATACCTATTCCTACTTCAAACATAATTCAAACCTTTTCCCCTTCATTAGTTTTTAAAATTCTATTCCCACTTAATTACGTTCACTAGAAAGTAAGAAATAGGAATAACCAATAACCACAAACTTGTAGCAAATATCAATCTATCAGTTGTAAAATTTTTCAGTGTATCTCTTGAGATCTGGGTTCCTACGGAAAATAACCCTAATAAAAGAAACACTTGGCTCAATTGCTTAATCTCCATACTGCTAAATGGTAAATCAATAAAAGAACCTAGGATTATAGCTATAATAAAAAAAATAACAAATACAGGGAATTGAATTTTCTTTTCTTCACTCTTCATTCCAAATGCCAACATGATCATTAAAGGTATTAACCACAAGGTTCTTGTTAATTTTAATGTTGCGGCTGTCTCAACCGAGTAAGGTCCATAATTCAGCGATGCACCAATAACCGCACTTGTGTCATGGATGGCTGTAGCAACCCATGCACCAAATTGAAGCTCAGATAAATTAAGGGCCTGTCCAATCATTGGGAAGAAAATAATTCCGAATGCATTTAATATAAAAATAATAGAAATACCTGCTGCCAAATCTTCAGGTTTAGCTTTAATAATTGGGGTTATTGCAGCCATAGCAGTACCACCACATATTGCTGTACCTGCAGCAATTAAAAGAGAGAAACGCTTATCTATACCTATTATTTTTCCTATAATTAACCCAAGAACAAAAACCAATAAAACAAAAATAGAAATGGCAGGTAAATAAATTTTTGTTACTGTTAATGCATCAACAAAATTGATAGACAAACCCATCAGTATGATTCCTGTTTGAAGTAATCTCGTGCCAATCTTTTTCGTATAAAAATCTTGATGGACATTAAAAATTATTGACAAACTAATACCCAACCCTAATGCAACTACTGGAGAACCTAAAAAAACTGACAAAAGCAAAAGGATTAAAGAGAATGCAATTAACATATGAAGCCTAATTTTGTCATTTTATATTCTTAACCTTTCAATAAATGGAATATAATGAATTTCGTCAAGGAATATGATTTGCATGCGAATTGGAATTTTAAATACAGATACTATTAAACCTAAATTTGCCACAAAGTATGGACAATATCCAGCGATGTTCAGTAAAATACTTCTGCAAACTGATCAAAATATTCAAGTCACAAGCTATGAAGCACACAATGGTGAATATCCCAAACATGTTGATGAGTGTGATGCTTATCTAATCACTGGTAGTAAAGTTAGTGCTTACGATGACATACCTTGGGTTAAAGAACTCAAAAATTTTATTCAATTTTTACATGAGCAAGAGAAAAATATTGTTGGCATTTGCTTTGGACATCAAATAGTTGCAGAAGCTCTGGGTGGGTCAGTGGCAAAATCAGACAAAGGTTGGCACGTAGGTGTCGATTCTGTCCAACTCAATAAAAATGCTACTTTTTTTGGTGAGATTAAGGAAAAATTTAACCTTATTTATAATCATCAAGATGAAGTTCAAAAACTTCCTATAAATGGGAAGTTGTTAGCAAGCTCACCATCCTGTCCCATTGCAATGGTGTCAATTGATAATCACGTGCTTACTTTTCAAGGACATATTGAGTTTGAAAAAGAGTTTGAAAAAGATTTACTAGATATGAGAAAAGATATCTTCGGGAAAACTTTGTATAATCAAGCATGCGAGTCTTTAAAGACCCAAACAGACGATTTAAAAGTTACTAAATGGATTCTAAACTATCTGACAAAAAGTTAGTAAGGTTTGTCACCATCAATAGCTACTCTCTCAAGTAGGCGATGCGCTGGAAAATAATCATTTATGGGTTTATGTTGAGTGCTTCGGTTGTCCCAAATAGCTATTGAATTAGGCCTCCAATGAAAACGGCATGTGAATTCTGGTGTGATAACATGCCCAAACAGAAAACTTAAAATTTCTGAACTTTCATTTGCAGTCAAACCTAGAATTTTGGTTGTAAAAAGAGCATTAACAAAGATTACTTTTTTTCCACTTTCTGGATGAATGCGTATCACCGGATGGCTAACAGGAGGATTATCCGCAACAGCTTGTGCTAATCTTTCTCTTCCTCCTAGTTCAGCTAAGCTTTCTTTAAATCCAAAACTAAAATCATGCTCAGCCGTAAGATTAGATAAAAAAACTTGCATTGATTTTGATAGTCCATTGTAGGCAGCAGTCATGCTCGACCAAAGGGTATCACCGCCTTCGGGTGGACAAATTTTTGAACGTAAGACTGACCCCAATGGTGGGTGCTTGCGAAAAGTCATATCTGAGTGCCATACCTCAATTTTTGAAGGCTTTTCAGCTGTGCTTTCAAGAATAGTAATTTCTGGATAGCCCGGAACTGTATCGTATGCCGGGTGAGTTTGAACTGGCCCAAAAGATTCAGCTAAAGCTTTATGTTGTGCTCGACTAATATCTTGATCTCTAAAAAAAATTACTTGGTGTTTTACAAGTAATCTTCTGATTTCTGAGTAAGTCTCGCTTGAAAGATCTTCGCACAAATTAACGCCATGCAATTCTGCACCTAAAGCTTCTGCTATTGGGTGTACATCAAACATTCTGCTAATCTTATTCAGTAGTTACCATTATTAAAACCATTTTCTTTAAGGGTTTCAGAGACAGTTTTTATATTACATTTTTAATCTTACAAACCCACTGCGTTTGCTGTTGATTCTAAATAAGAAACGTAAGAGGATTATTAGGTTTATGCTTCCCATAATGGAAGCGAAGGCAAATGACCAATAATAATCACCAAAAATATCAAAAAAATAACCTCCAAAATAACCTCCCACACCCATGCCAGTCCATCCAAAGAATGAACCTAGACTATTAGCTCGACCAGCAAATTTAGCCGAAACCATCATTCGTGTACAAACTAGGATACTCGACATTACACCTGAAAAGGTAAATCCAAAAAATGCAGCTAAAAGAAAAAGTCCCATGGGGCTAGAAACATAAGGGAACCAAATTACTGAGATGGTTTGACCTGTAGACATGAGTACGTAGGCAGGTAAGGCTCCTATCATATCTCCTAGCTTTCCCCCAAGAACTCTCCCAAATGCCCCACAAAACATGAGTACCATTAAGACGCTGGTAGCAAATTCGATAGAAAAATCTGAATCTGTTAACAAAGGCACTAGGTGAACAGTTGGTACAGACATACAAATACAGCAAAAAATCACTGCGGAACATAACCATGTTATGGCTTCTTTTTCTGAAAGAGGAAAATCTGTAGGTTCATCTGTTGTCGCGGTTCGCGCTGCCTCACGACGAGGGGATTCTCTAATAAATAATGCGGCTGGGATAGCTATCAATAGATAAACAATAGCCATTGATGAGTAGGCCTCTCGCCAACCATCACTCACTATAATCATTCCAGAGATATATGGTATCAGACCTTGTCCTACGGCACCTCCTGAAGCTGTTATTCCTAGCGCCAATCCCGGGTTATGGCGAAACCAAAAACCTACATTTGCAAATAAGGGTGATGTAACCATCGCATTTCCAAAAGCTCCAAAGAGAAAATAAAACCCATAAAAATAAAAAATGCTTGTTTGCTTACTCAACAAAAATAAAGATAAAGACATCATCAAAGCAGCAATAATTCCAAACCATCTGGTTCCATACTTATCGGCTATATAACCCCAAAAGACTCCAAATACAGCTGATGAAAAAGAAATTACAGTATACGCCAAAGATGTTTCGGCTCTAGACCAACTGAATTCTAATGACAATGGTTTAAGAAAGACAGAGATTGAAGCCAAAGTACCAAATGACAAAGCGCTTAAAGTGAAGACTGAAATTACCATAACCCATGCATAACCTGGATCTTTACTGTCCATCTCATTCATTATTTTCACCTCAAAACAGGTTTTACAAACGGAATAATTTTTTTTCTTTATTTTATTTTTATTTACTTGCTTTTAATAGATAAAAGAAAAAAAATTAATAAAGCTACAAATAAATATGGAGCTCCAACGGCTCCTGGCGTAACTCCAGTTTTATAAGCACTCATATCTGCTATTCCCATTACCTGGGAGTAATAGAAAGCTCTTACTGACCATTCTGTAAGCCAAAGAGTATATAAAGCAGGGATGAGAGAACGATATTTAATAATAACTGTCCAGCAGACTATACAAAAAATAAGTTCTGCAAAACCCCATATTGAAAAGAAAAAATGAATAAGTTTACTAGGATCTGGATTTCCATCAAAATGAATGAAATTTGCTATGTCGTGCAATCCATAGTCAACAAAGAACATATGAATAATACTGCGCCAAGTCATTGCCGCAGTTAATAAAATAAAAAAATACAAAGCAACTTTACTGCCTTGATAATTGTTATCAGCTACACTGGGAAAGATAGTTTTAAAATTAAACATTTATCTAATATATCCTAAACTTATATTTTCCAAAAAATAGTCTATAAATAATGTTTCTTGGAGAGCAACTATCTTCAGTATTTCAAGTTTATGTTTAATCACAATGATGGTAATAAGAGGATCTTTATTTTTTATCTAAATATTATTGGATGCATGAAAATATTTATAAAACTTCTCTTGCTGATTGTTTCACTGCAATCTTTCAGTGTCTTTGCTGATAGTGAACAAACTAAAATATTAGTGGTAGGTGCAGGTATATCAGGATTGGGTGCAGCAAAGGAATTACATGATTCTGGTTATGAAGTTACTGTTCTTGAAGCAAGAAATATAATAGGCGGAAGAATTTATACAGATAGATCATTAGGGTTTCCATTAGAAAGAGGAGCAAACTGGATTCATGGTAATAAGTTAGAAAGTAACCGCCTGATGTTGATGAAAGAAGAGTTAGGATTAAAAACAAATATTACTTCGTTAAGTGTTGCCGATAATTTTAAATTGTTCGATAAAAATGGAAAAATCATAAATTTATCAGAAGATGACTTGGAAAAAATTGAATTCAGGATAGGACTAACCGCTTATATTGCTTCTTATATTTACCCGACTGCAACCTTAGAAGATGTAATAGGCTTTTTAAAAAAAATAAGATTAATATCATTTGCGCCAAATGTAGTTTTTCAAGCAATTCTCCAAAACTTAGAGTTAAGCGCAGCTGAAGATTCAAAAAATATACCCATCGGTACTTTAGTAGCTGAAGCAGAATACATGGAGAATTCCGGAGATGATGAAGAGGTTTTCGGAGGTTTTGATCAATTTACAAATCATTTATCAAAGAATCTAGATATAAAATTGAATACCCCAGTTACAAAAATTGATTATTCATCCAAAAACGTAAAGGTATTTGCAAGTGACAATATTTATATTGCTGATGCTGTCGTTGTGACTGTTCCGCTTGGAGTTTTACAAAAAAACCTCATTGAGTTTGTCCCTGATTTACCGGAAAAAAAGAAAGAAGCCATAAAAAATATCAACTGGGGAAATGTAAATAAAGTGATATTTAAATTTCCCTATAACTTTTGGGGCGACGCCAAAACTTTTTTCATAGAGAGAGATGATAGGCACGCCTTTTCAACTTGGCTCAGTAATGAGGTAATGGTAAATGAACCGGTTATCTATTCTTTCTTTTCAGGAGATTTTTCAAGAAATATGGAGAAAAAATCAGACGATTATATTATTGAGGAAGCAATGAAATCTCTAAAAATTGCTTATGGAAATGATATTCCAGAACCAGAATCATACTTAATTACGAGGTGGGGGTTGGAACCATACATACTGGGATCCTACTCAGCACCAGGGCACAATCAAGACGATTTAAAATTAAGGACTGAATTAGCTAATCAAATTGAAAATAAAATATTTTTTGCTGGTGAAGCAACAAGTGTCAATGAATATGGATTTTCACATGCTGCCTTATATACAGGTTTACGAGAAACTAAAAAAATAAAAGAAATTTACCCGATTAAACCTCAATAATCGCTTATAAGCATATAGGAGCTAAAACATGAAGTTTCATAACTCGGAAATCCTCGAAGATCCCTATCCTCACTACCAAAAGTGGCGCAAAGACAGTCCTATCTGGTGGGCGGAAGATGTTGGAGGCTGGGTTCTCAGTCGTTACGATGATGTTCGCGCCATACTGAAAGACGCCGTCCTGTTCTCCTCCAAAGCCATGGGTGAAGGGGACCAGCAAGCGATTGCCTTGCCCCTACTCACCGATGATCCACCCCGCCACACCCAGTTACGTGCCATCGTCAACAAAGCCTTTACCAGCCGAACATTAAAAGACATGGAGATTGAGGTTGCCAAGCTAGTAGAAGAGCTGTTGGATCGTATGGCAGGAAAAACCGTCATCGATATTTCTGGGCAATTCACTATTCCCCTGCCGGTGTACATTATCTCTCGGCTGATGGGTATCCCGGAAGAGCGGGCTGATGATTTCAAGCGTTGGTCTGATGCATTGACGGGTACCAGTGAAGCGACCAACCTGGAAGATCGTATGCCGGATATCATGGAGATGGCCAATTACTTTGCATCACTGATTCCCGAGCGAAGAAAACATCCTGGTGATGATCTGATCAGTAAGGTGGTACAGGCGGAAGTCGACGGCGAAGGCATCAGCGATCAAGATATCGTCGGTTTCAATATGTTGCTGCTAATTGCTGGCAACGAAACTACCACTAATCTGCTGAGCAATCTACTTAATCACCTCGCAGCTCACCCCGAAACGTGGAAAGAATTGCGCGAAAACCTTGACAAGGTCGAAGCCGCTGTTGAAGAAACTTTGCGTTTCGACGCACCAGTACATTGGGTTAATCGCAAAGCTACTGCTGATACTGAATTTCATGGTCAAAAAGTTAAAGCGGGGGATACCGTCTATGCTATTCTCGGCTCTGCCAACCGCGATTCAGAACATTACGAAAATGCCGACGAATTTCGTCTCGATCGCGTTCGAGGAGTGGATCACCACACTTTCGGCCGTGGTATCCATGCTTGTATCGGCGCGCCTTTGGCTCGTATGGAAGCACGCTTTGCATTAAAGGGTCTGTTCCGGCGCTATAAAACCATTTGCCATCCAGAGCATGCCGAAAATGAACGTACCCATTCCAGTATGTTGCGTGGTTTTCACCATCTGTGGCTTGAAGTAGAACCTGCCAAGGAAACGAACTGATTAAAGACAATTTCAGGCCAGTGTGAATACCGGTACCATCATCTCGGGCGACCACTCAACAAAGGAAACGGCGACATTGGCGCCAACTCGTAACCTACCGTCATCTGGGTTTGATGTCAGAACCTGGCTCATCATCCTGACACCTTCCGCGAGATCAATCAGGGCAACCAGGTAGGGTGCAGTGTAAGCTTCTGAAACACCGCGACGAACCACGGTAAAGCTGGCAATGGTGCCTTGGCCACTCGCCTTCTGCCATTCAAGCTCAGAGCTACCACAGGTTGAACAGACGATGCGCGGATAAAACTGGTGTTTGTTGCAACTGGTACAAAACTGCAGACGCAATTCCTTGTCGCTGCAGCCCTGCCAATAGGGTTCTGAAACGGTGGTTGGTCTTGGCTGAATCTTTGTTGCCTTAGACATCATCAACCCCCAGGATGAGTGTTGCATGACTGGACATAATGCCACCTTGAGCGTGCACCAACGCCGTTTGTGCATTGCTGACCTGACGTGCATCAGCCGTACCTCTAAGTTGCCAGACCGCTTCAGTCAACGCAAACATAGCACCCGGATTACCGGGATGACAGTGAGACAACATGCCGCCGTGGGTATTTACCGGAAGATCGCCGCCAGGTCTGGTAGCACCGCTTGATACAAAGGCGCCGCCTTCTCCCTTGGCGCAGAAACCAAGATCTTCCAGTTGGATGAGTACTGTGGGTGTAAAGCAATCGTATATCTGGGCGAAGTCAATATCTTTATGTGACCGTCCAGATTGCTTGAAGGCTGTCTGACCTGAATTTAATGCTGCGGAGGTCGTCAGGTCAGCCGCCTGACTAATGTGCTCGTGACTGTGGCCCTCACCGCTACCCAGAAGGTAAATCGGTTTGTGAGGGAAGTCTTTAGCGCGCTCCGCTGAGGTAACGATAATGGCGGAACCACCATCAGAAACGAGTGAGCAATCCAGAAGATGGAGTGGGTCGGCAATAAGCCGGGAACTGACAACATCTTCGACTGATATTGCTTCCCGCATTTGTGCGGTTGGATTCCTGACAGCATGGAGTCGACCTGAAACGGCGACCTCGGCTAAATCTTCCGCTGTCGTGCCGAACTCAGCCATGTGGGCAGTTGCAATCAGGGCGTAGTAGGCCGGTACGGTTGGGCCGTAGATTTGTTCATATTGGGGGTGGCCTGTGGACGACTGTGTCAACATGGCTTGCTCTCGCGTCATCGAGCTGCGCAGACTATCCGCCATGCTGATCAGAATGGTATTTGCCATGTCTGCTTGAATTGCCGCCGCCGCATGGGCTAGAACCGAAAAAGTCGTGCCACCACCAGTATTCACTGTCATGCACATGGGTGGAAATATCTGTAGGTACTCAGCCATGGCTTCAGCGTGATACATGATCGGTTCGGCCATCGAATTACAGGTAATAAGGCCATCAATCGAGGATTTGTGAAGGCCAGCGTCATCCAAGGCCAAAAGAGCTGCCTCGACACAAAGTTCTGTCGGGCTTTTGCCAGGAACGATGCCGACTTCTGTGTCAGCGGCACCAACGATGGCGAGTTCGGCGCTCATGCGATGATCTCTGCGGTTGCGACTCCTGGTGCGATCACATCACCATCCTCATTTTTGATAAAAACCTCGATTGTAATTGTGTTGTCTTCGATGGCGGTGACATTACCACCGGCAGTCAGTGTTTCACCGATATAACTTGCGACGCGATTCGAGTATTCAATCTTCGTCAGTCGACCGCTCTCACCCAACCAGAGTTCAACGACTTGATTCAGCCAGTCACCCAATAGTGGACCTGCTATCACGAGGCCAGGATAGCCTTCGACTTCTTTGGCATAAGGTTCATCGAAGTGAATTCTATGGCCGTTCCACAACGCAGCGTTGTAAAACATGAGTTGAACGTTATCGGGCGTGTGAAACTGTTCAGGTAGCGTATCACCAACAGCCACATTCATCTCAAAATCCTCGTCATCTTTTCACGAATTACCAATTCATCGTCGTCATTGTGTATTTCCATGATGACCTCATAGAAAATCAATGGACCGGAGCGACCTTTCTTTTCGTAAATGTCGGTCAGCGTTCGTGTTGAAGTGAGCCAATCACCGGGATGAATTGGATTTAGGTACTCGATTTCAAGGCCACCTGCCATATCCCGATGCAGCGGGAATTTTGGCAGCAGGGGATCAATAGAAACTCCGTCTGGAGAGAGTTGTTCGAGCTCAACCACATCCCAAAAAAGTGGTACATGAAACATGGGCGGGGCTTCGTCGCCATCTAGATATTTACGTTGTGGATTGTTGGTGGCGATTGCATATTTGCGGATATCACGCCGAGTCACGATTTCACGTTTTGGTTCACTCTCGCGGCCAATATTGGCGAGTAGTTCTGGTGTCAAAAGACTCATAAAGTAAGTTGTACAGTATACTTGATACTATTACTTCCCTTTATAAATTTAAGATGTGCCATCAGCAAGGCTCGATACCAGTACGCCCCGCACTCTCGAACAAGGAGTTGAGCTCGTCATCGGAATCCGCACCCAGAACCCTATCTACCCATTGGTGAAAGTGCTGATTGCCTTGCTCGTTACGGCCAAATATCACATGATCAAGACCGCCTTCCTTCAGCGCTGACTGTGCAGAACCGCCGGTAGCATAGTCCTCCTGCATCACCACCTGCTGAAAGAAATCGAATTGCTTCTCTGCAGCTTCAGGATCGCTCGGCGGTTTTTCCATAATATAATATTGAGTGGTGATACTTTCTCCAACTGACTCACTGGGAAGGATCTGTGAAATCATCACCCCGCGACCACCTGCGTCAAACGAGGCAATTGAAGTCGTAGGGAATACAGTCCAAACCCCATAAGTCAGAGTCTCTGTGTCCCACTCAGCTTCCGGTTTGTCGATCAGCTCCGCCATATAGCCTAGGGTTTCAGTGGCAATGTGTCCCTTTTCTGTGTCAGGAGACTTAATATGCTGATGCGGACCCCATGTATAATAAAGACCACGGTTGGTGGTATCGACGCCAAAGGTGTCACGATGCAACACCGGCACGTGGTAGTACTCAAGGTAACCATCATACGCTATCTTCCAGTTTGGCCCAGCGAAAGTACGCTTCGATACATAAACCCAATCGGAAAAAGCGAACACTTCAAGCATATCGTCGTAGCCCGCAAGAAAAGCGGGAATATCAACTGTGGAATTCGGATTCAGTATCGCCCATATCAGCCCCGCCGATTCATACACAGGAAGTGATTTTAATCCGTAATCATTTTTATCTATCTCACCGAAATCATCCTCTGAATTAATCGCCAGTAAATCGCCTGCATTCGAAAAACTCCAGCCATGATAAGGGCAGGTGAAGCGTTTCCGATTACCATTTTCTTCTTGTGTAAGGCACGTACCGCGGTGAGAACACGCGTTGATCAATGCATGAGCATTACCATCCTTGGTTCTGCTGACTATGAGGGACATGCCCGCAACAGATAGAGTTTTAAAGTCACCGGGATTTGGAATTTCACAAGAAGGACCCAAAATAATGGGCACGCGCTTGATGACCTGCTTCAACTCGGCCTCAAAGCGGTTAGGGTCCGTGTAATTCGTTGCGGGTAAACGCATCACTGCACCCGCTTGTTTCATAGTTCCCTCTCGAGCGTGTTCAATCACGTCACGGGCTATCGGAATTAGAGATTCTCTACCATTATCCAACTTGGTACTCATCTTGCCACACCTTTTTTAGTTCAGTACTATAACCTCATAAAGAGTATATGTTAGAGCTGCATTTGAATCAATTTCTATCCTTAGAGTTGCTTTCGTAACGACTTTGTAGCTCTTTTCCATTCATAAGTAATATCAGCAAGCTGCTCTTTATTCTTTGCCCAGGCATTACCTTCTACACCAGCAAACCCACGTCTAGCAATTATGAAATTATGAAATTCATAAAATTTTTGGGC
>CAJWUE010000018.1:0-20683 GCA_913047775.1 uncultured Rhodobiaceae bacterium | reverse complement strand
ACCTGAAGAGTTATCTGAAAAGCTTAAAATGCCTTTGGATAAGGTGAGGAAAGTTCTAAAAATAGCCAAAGAACCAATATCATTAGAGACTCCCGTTGGAGATGAAGAAGATAGTTATTTAGGTGATTTCATTGAAGATAAGAATGTTTTACTACCTGTGGATGCAGCAATCCAATCTAATTTGAGAGAAACTACTACAAAAGTATTAGCTATGTTGACACCTCGAGAAGAAAGAGTTCTTAGAATGAGGTTTGGAATTGGTATGAATACGGACCACACGCTTGAAGAAGTAGGCCAACAATTTTCTGTTACTAGGGAGCGTATAAGACAAATTGAGGCTAAGGCCTTAAGAAAATTAAAGCATCCCACACGGTCTAAAAAATTACGTAGCTTTCTCGACAATTAATCTATAATAGTAGCATTATTGGGCCCGTAGCTCAGTTGGTTAGAGCAAACCGCTCATAACGGTTGGGTCGCAGGTTCGAATCCTGCCGGGCCCACCATTTATTCTTTTCAGGATTTATGCCGCTTGCAATTTTTAACCAGAAACTTCACCGGATTGTTATTCCAACTGTACTTCCATTCTTTGCATTAACTTGTTTATGCTCCCATTATTTTTGCTTAGAAAGGCTGTAAATGTTGATCTTTGCTCTTGGGCCATCCATACCCCAGACACCCTTATATCGAAGACTTTTAATTGACCGAGATTATTTTCTATAACCCACCAATCAATTCTTATAGGGTTTGGATTGTCTGCAAAAGTTATTGAGGAGTTAATTATTATTCCCAATTTACCTCTGTCTTTAGAATTTTTTACATTTATAATCCCGTGCGAGTAAGACAATAATCTTTTAGCATAAACTTCTGATATAAATCTTTTAACGAGGTTTATATATCTTTCCGATTCTACAAGGGATAAGTTTTTTCTATATGGGCCCAAGACGAAATAGGCTATTCTTTTTACGGAAAGATTAGCTGTAAGGATTTTTGATATTTGATCAATTTTTTCTATTGAAGTATAATCTTCTCTATCTAAGACACCTAAAGTTTTATTTCCAATTAATTGAATATATTCTTCCGGTGAATCAAGATTCTGATCGGCATAAGTAACGTCACAGAAAAAAACAAAAGCCAAAATATATAAAAAAAAGGCTAGTGATTTAAATATCTTCATCTTTTAGTCTTGAATTTCATTAAATGAATCAAAAAAATCTCCCATTTCATTAATATCATCATCCGTACTAATACTGAAAGACTTTCTATTTTGAGTGTAGATAGATTTAAGGGAACTATAATAATCTATCGAAGTTTCCCTAAGATTATCTATAGTTTCCATATTTGATGACCGAGATGATAAGGCGTACAAGAGTGTAGGAGAGGATCTAACAAGTATGTATTCGTCTTGTAAATAGTAGTTAAGTGGATTTGTTATAAGATCTAAAACGTTTCCAACCAGATGTCTTGTAGTTCTCGGTCCAAAAAAAGGTATAACTAAATAGTCTCCTTCTGGGACTCCCCAAATCTCTAGAGTATATCCAAAGTCAGTATAATTTTTTTTTAATCCCATTTTATCTGCAACATCAAAAAGACCAAAGAAACCAATTGTAGAGTTAATTACAAATCTTCCCAAAGTATTCAAAGAGGATTCGATGTCACCTTGAAAAATATAATTAGTAAAATTAATTGGTTCCCCAATATTCCGCAGGGCATTGGATATACCTTTTTCAAGGGGGTTAGGTAAATAACTATATCCCAAAGAAACGGGTCTGAGGATAAACTGATCGACTTTGTCATTGAATTCATGAATCGCGCGATTTGTTGGTTCAAGTGGATCTTGAGTTTCTGCATTAGTATGAAAATTTGCAGAAAGAAATAATAATAGTAGGAAGAATTTTATGAAGATGTATTTATTTCTTTTCAATTAATTATCCAAATCATTAATAGTTTCTACAGTGGTAGGTCTTTAACCCTTTCAATTATTTTAATATGGATATCTTTACATCCTCCAACCACCGATTTTTTTTTAATTTCTTTTTTATTATAAGTCATTTTCTCTCCTAGGTGATCGGTAACTTCTCCTCCAGCCTCAGTCACTAAAAGATCGCCTGCAGCAATATCCCAATCATTTTTCGGATTGAGGGCCATCATAACATCAAACTTACCCATAGCTACAAGAGCCATCCGATAGGCTATAGAATTTTTATTTTTTATTACCATTTTAGGCCAAGGTTCTTTCCAAGCGGGGTGGCTAAACATAGGTTTAAAAGCACACATTCTCGAGCCTTCCAAATTTTTATTATTTGAAACTCTTATTCTGATAGAGTTCATCCAAGATCCTTTATTTAATTCAGCTTCAAACAATTCGTTATAAACTGGGTTTAAAATCAAGGCGGAAATTGGTCTTCCTTTCTCAATTAGTGCTACAGAGATAGAAAAATCTTCTTTACCTTCTAGAAAAGACTTAGTTCCATCTATAGGGTCAATTAAAAACACCTTACTAAATTCCAATCTAGAATAATCATCATGATTCTCCTCTGACAGCCATCCAATTTTTTTTAATTTCTTGTTAATTTTTTCTGATAAATAATCATTAATTTCAATATCAGCTTCTGAGACTTGTGTTCCATCATCCTTAGTCCAAGATTTTGGATCATTTTGAAACCATTTGAGAGCAATTTTTCCTGCTCCCATTATAGCTTCTTTTGCAATGGAGTGTTCTTTAGAGGGTTTAAATTCCTGCAACAGTCATATCCTCAATTAGTAAAGTTGGTGAATTAATACCAAAATTGAAAGACAGGTCATTTGCGGGAGTCATTTTCTTAAACATATTTAGTAAATTATCTGCGATTGTTATTTCATTTACAGGAAATGTTATTTCCCCATTTTCAATCTTGAATCCAACTGCTCCGCGACTATAGTCACCGTTCACCATATTAACGCCCTGACCAACTAAATCAGTTATATAAAAGCCTTCATTTACATCTTTTATTAAGTCTAGTGGACTTAAAGGTCCTTTTTCCAAATATAGATTAGTTGGGCTTGGGCTTGGGGGGCTTGATACAGACCTACTTGCACGTCCATTTGTTTTCATGTTTAATTGTTTTGCTGTTGAATTATCGAGAAGCCAAGATAAAATTACACCGTCTTTTACTAGATCTATTTCTTCTCCTATAACTCCCTCGGCATCGAATGGTCTTGATGATAATCCCCTAATTAATAATGGGTTATCAATTATTCTAATATTATTTTTCATTATTTTGTTCCCAAATTCATTAATGAGAAAGCTAGATTTTCTTGCTATTGCAGATCCGGAAATAGCAGAAGAAAAATGAGAAATGATAGATCTAGCTATTCTTGGTTCAAAAATTATATTGGCTTTGCAGGTTTTAATTTTTTTAGGATTACATTTATCAAGAACTCTTTTTGCACAGGATTTCCCAATTTTTTTACTATCGGATAGATCTTTGTAATGTAATTTGGTATCAAAATCATAGTCAGTCTCCATTTTTCCATTCTTTTCCGCAATAACTGAACAAGAAATAGAGAAGTTACTTTTCTTATAAAAACCGGAAAATCCCTTAGAATTAGCAATGTAATAATTAGATTTTGATTGTGAAGCAGAAGCTCCGTTTGAATTTTTTATACCCACACATGCTAGCGCAGAATTTTCAGCCTCTTTGGCTTTATCTTCAAGTTCTTGGGCTGATAATTCATAACTATCGTAAAGATCAAGATTAGTTATGGATTCATCGTTTTCTTTTTCTTCAATAAAAGAATAAGGATCATCTGGAGCCAATTCGGCCATTTGAACCACCTGTTCAACTGAATTGTTTATCGAAGACTCTGAAAAATCACTTGTTGATATGATAGCATTCTTATTGCCAACAAAGGCTCTTATACCTAGAATTTTAGATTCTGATTGCTCTATTTCTTCAAGTTCTCCAAGTCGACAGCTAGAATATGATGTAAAGTTTTTAATAATTATAACATCTGCATTATCTGCATTCTTTTTTTTACATTTTTCGAGGACCTTCTCACCCGTTTTACTATACTGATTATTCATATTTTGTTCTTTTCTACATTTAGAGCATGTAAGTATATTTTTTTCATTAGTGTTGGCAAACCAATCTTTTCAATTTTTGACTTTTGTTTCCACTCTCCTTTGAGCTCCTTTTCATTAAAACCATATTTTGCGTAAATCTTAAGCTGTAAATCGAAGTGAGAAAAAGAATGATTTATTTCCCCCGACATTGTTTGCCAGTTGTTTATTCCAGAAAACTCTTTTTCCTTTGCAGTTAATCTTTCTTCTGACCATTTTGTAGAAGGAAAACCTAATGTACCAGGTAAAATGCCTTTATCTGGTCGTCTTCTGAGGTATACGTTATTATTTTTTGATGTAATCCAAAAGACAATCCCCTTCTTGAGCTTTTTAATTATTTTTCTTTGTTTTAAAGGAATTTCAGCGGTTAACCCTTTTTTATATGCTAAGCAACGAAAATTTATAGGGCAGTTTATGCAGTTAGGATTTTGGCTCTTACAAATTGAAGATCCTATATCCATTAAAGCTTGAACATAATCTCCTGCTCTTTTAGAGGGAGTAAATTTTTTTGCAATTTCTTCAACTTCCTTTCTTGTTCTTTTTGGATCCTTTTTTATTGCGTTAAGCCTTAAAATAATTCTCTCGATATTGGAATCTACAACTAAAGCATCTTTATTAAATGCAATAGATAAGATTGCTCCAGCAGTATATCTACCTATTCCAGGCAAACTTACTAAATCTTGATAATTATTAGGAAAGACACCTTTAAATTTTTTATCAATAATCTTAGAAGCGTTATGTAAATTTTTAGCTCTTGAGTAATATCCCAGACCTGACCAAAATTCCAAAATTTCATTTACATTGCTTTTGGATAGTTTTTTTACATTTGGCCATTTTTTAATAAAACTACTGTAGTATGGTATCACCGCTTTAACGGTTGTTTGCTGAAGCATGATTTCAGAAACCCAAATTTTGTAGGCATCTTTTTTTTGACTTTTAGTTTTTCTCCACGGTAAGTCTCGTTTATTATTATCATACCAATGAAGAACATTTTTATGTAAATTGTTATAATCTTTTATAGTCATGTTTTCTAAGGTTTGAATAAAGAATGAATAAGAATAATAAAGATTTGTCAGCACCAATGCAACTTGGATGGTTTGTTTCAAAAATTTCTAAACCTTTTTACAATAGGCAAGGTTTTACCAAAAAATTTGTAATAGACAATTGGAATGAGATTGTTGGAGAAGAATTTTCAAAAATTTCTGTCCCTGAAAAAATTAGAATCCAAAAAGGTGGCGGCATTTTGACTATTGCAACTGATGGAGCAACAGCCACAGAAATGGAATACATTAAAGTCGATATTATAAAAAAAATTAATAATTATTATGGATACAAGGCTGTTAATAGATTGAGATTCAGAAATACTTATGTTGAAAATAAATAAAATAATAAATGTAAAAAATAAAGTTGTAATGAATAACATAAAAGGTTTTTAATAGACTATTAATTGTATTTATTATTATGAATAGAAAAAACATTATCGTATTGGCTGGAGTTTTCTTGGTTTTTGCCATTTTGGGAATTCTTTTTTTTAGCCCATCAGAAATTTCTTCTAATAACCTACAAAATTTAAATTCTAATGTAACTTCGTCTAGAGGAGTCTTAGCTCCCTTAGAAGGAGATCACGTTTTAGAAATCAATAATCCAAAGAATGTTATAATTGAATATGCTTCCCTTACATGCCCTCATTGCGCAGTATTCCACAACGAAGTTTTTCCTAAAATTCAAACAGAACTTATAAATACAGGAAAAGTAAAATATATCTTTCGAGATTTTCCAATAGATCGCTATGCCATGGCTGGTTCTATGATTGCACATTGTGCTGGAGACGAAAAGTATTTTGCAGTTATAAATGTCTTATTAAAAACCCAAGATCAATGGTTGTTCGATAACGAGAATCCCTATAATGGATTATTAAAGGTTGCACGATTGGCCAGTTTATCCGAAAAAGAGGTTGAAATGTGTTTAAAAAATAAGACTTTGTTTTCACAAATTGAAAACAATCAAAAAATGGCTACTAACCGTTTTGGTGTAAATGGCACACCGGCAATCTTCGTGAATGAAAGTAGGCTTACGACTTTAGATTTTGAAACGATTCTTGAATATCTAGGGAACAATTAAAATACTAAATAAAAGCCTTACGGAGGTTAATGTTGGATTTTAGTAAGATTCGTTTATCCAGTTTTAAGTCTTTTGTAGATCCAGTTGAGATTGATATTGGGAAGGGGTTGACCGGTGTAGTAGGTCCAAATGGATGTGGAAAATCTAATCTTGTAGAAGCCTTGAGATGGGTAATGGGAGAAGCTTCTTATAAATCCATGAGGGCACCAAATATGGATGGAGTGATTTTTTCTGGAACACAAAATCGGCCAGCGAGAAATTCCGCAGAAGTAACTCTGGTAATGAACAACAAAGAAAGAGATGCCCCCCAGATATGTAATAATTCTGATATTATTGAAATTACACGAAGAATAGAAAGAGAATCTGGATCCGTTTATAAGGTTAATGGAATGGATACTCGAGCAAGAGATATCCAGATGATTTTTGCCGATGCCGCGACAGGGGCAAGATCGCCTTCTTTAGTTAAACAAGGGCAAATTCAAGAGTTAATAGATCAAAAACCGGAAGAAAGGAGGAGAATCTTAGAAGATGCTGCTGGGATATCAGGTCTTCATGTAAGACGGCATGAGGCAGAGCTTAGAATTAATTCTGCTGAAGCTAACCTTGAAAGACTTGATGATGTTCTAAAAGAGCTTTTATCACAAATGCGATCGTTAAATAAGCAATCTAGAGAAGCAAATAGATACAAATCGTTATCAGAAAAAATTAGGAAAACAGAGGCAAATCTTCTTGCGTTGAGATACAAGATTGTATCGAATGAAAACAATAAAAGTTTAGAAGAGCTTAAAAAAGTTAAAGAAAATCATGAAAATCTTGTTAGAAAAATTACCAACAAGAAAACCGAAGAATTAAAATTACAAGATCAAATTCCAAAGCTTAAAGATGAAGCAAATAACTCCTCTTCAAAACTTCAAAGATTAACAATTGAATTGGAAGGTTTACATGAAGATTTTTCTAGATCTGAAAAAAGAAAAAATGAACTTAATAACCTCATAACAACTTCAATATTACAATTGAAAAGAGAAAAGCAGATTATTAATGATCTTGAAGGTAAAAATATTGATGAAAAAAATTCTTTATTGGAAAATCTCGATAAGGATGAACTTGAAAAGGAATTATCTAAATTATTAGGAATTTTAAAGGAGAACGAAAAAAACTATAACTTAATTACTGAATTATTGGCGGAAAGACAGGCATTAGAAAAACTTATAGGAGAGCAATTAAACAATGATAATGCCTTAATCAATGAATTATCAGTTAATGAAGGTTATGAGGAGGCTTTGGATGCCCTACTTGGTGACGAGCTCTACCATTCTATTGAAGAAAATTCTCCAATTCATTGGATTGAGATGGACAAAATTAAAGAAGAAAACTCATTACCATCGGGCATTTTACCTCTATCGAATTTTGTTAAGGGATCAAATGTTCTTTTGAGACGTTTAGATCAAACCGGTTTAGTTGAGAAGCATATTGGTGCAAAATTAATGCATAAACTAAAATATGGTCAAAGGCTTGTTTCAATAGAAGGAGACCTTTGGAGGTGGGACGGATTAGTCGTTTCAGCGGGAGCTCCAGGTTCAGCAGCAGAAAGATTAGCTCAAAGAAATAGACTCACTAATCTACACGATGAGATAAAGATTTTTTATAGTAATCTCGGTTCTCTAGAGGATTTAAGATTAAGCAATAATGAAATCCAACAGGAAATATCAAGTTTAAGACTAAATATTGAAAGGTATGAGATAAATAAGAATAGCTCACTAGATGTCGAAAAGAGAATCAAAGAAGCCAATGAACAAATAGAGAAACAAAATGATCAAATGGTCGGATTTAGAAATGAGTTGGATAAATTTGGAAATCTTCCTAAAGAAAACGAAGAAAAGAAAATAGAAATTATTGATAGGATAAATAATGCTCAAAAAGAAAGTTCTTTAGCTGCTGATATTTTAGAAAGAGTTGAAAATAATTTGAGAGAAATTTCTTCAGATATAAGGAAACTATCTGAAGACGAATCAATATTAAGGGAATCTAAAGGAAGAATAGAATCAACCTGTGAATCAAATAATCTTCGCTTGCAAGAAATTGAGGATCAAATTTCCAAAGATTTAAAGACAAATGTAGAAGAGCTTTTGGTTACAACCGATCTAGAGAGTGAATTTAATTTAGAAAAAGAACAAGAAATAATTACGACGTTAGACAGATATAAGAATGAGCGCGAAGAATTAGGAGGAGTAAATCTCCGTGCAGAACAAGAGGCGAGTGAAATAAAAGAAAGAATTGATGAAATGAAAGCTGAGAAGAAAGATTTGGAGGATGCGATTAAAAAGCTCAAAGGCGGTATTCAAGACTTAAATAAGGAAGGAAGACAAAGAATGCTGAAGGCTTTTGATCAAGTTAATAAAAAATTCCAAACAGTTTTTAATAATTTCTTTGGAGGAGGTCAAGCAGAGTTAAAATTTATAGATTCGGAAGATCCCTTAGAGGCAGGTCTTGAAGTGTTGGCTCAATTACCGGGAAAAAAATTAATTTCTATGTCTTCTTTATCAGGCGGAGAGAAAGCTTTAACTGCTCTTTCGCTTATTTTTGCAGTTTTTTTGACAAATCCTTCACCCATTTGTGTGCTTGATGAGGTCGATGCACCTTTAGATGATGCAAATGTAGAAAGATTTTGTAATTTAATTCAAGAGATTTCCTCTACAGTTAACACTAGATTTTTGATTATAACTCACCATCCATTAACGATGGCCAAAATGGATCGTCTTTTTGGAATAACTATGCAGGAGAAAGGTGTAAGCCAATTAGTATCTGTAGATTTGAACGCTGCAGAAAAGATTAGAAAAATTGCTTAATTATTTTTAAAAAAATCATTATTATTCAATGACTTAATAAAAATTAATATTCTTGACAGTTGGTAATGACGCTAGTAATTTCACTTTGAGGTTACCTATTTGAGGCTACCTAATAGTAATTTTTTTGGATGTGTTTTGATAGATAAATCAGAAAAAGAAGATCAAAAAGATATGAATAGTAATTTACAAAAAACATCTGAATTATCTAAAAGAATATCTAATTTCGGAAAAGAAAATTACGACAATCATCAAAAAGAATCTGATAACTTAAATTCTCCATCACCTATTGGACTGGCTTTTAGGCTAAGTACGGATTTGGTTGCAGGTTTGATAGTTGGTGGAGTTATGGGTTGGTCAATAGATCGTTGGCTTGGAACCGCACCATGGTTCTTAATTGTATTTTTTATCCTGGGGATAACAGCTGGTATTTTTAATGTTTTAAAGACAGCAAAAAATTTGAATAAATAAGGTATTTGAAAATGGCTTCAGCAGAAAATATCAATAATCATCATACTTCAGGCTCCTTTCCTGTAGACCCCATGCATCAATTTGAGATAAAAAAATACATTGATTTAAACTTGGGTGGATTAGATATATCTTTTACTAATTCCTCCCTCTTTATGTTAATTGCGGTTACTGCAATTAGCTTTTTTATGATATTTTCGATACGAAAAAATTCTATAATACCTTCTCGTTTACAATCTGTTGTAGAAATTTCTTATGAATTTGTATCAAATATGGTAAGGCAGAATGTTGGTTCGCAGGGTAAAACCTACTTCCCGTTTATCTTTACTATTTTTATGTTTGTTCTTTTTCTTAATATGCTGGGTATGATACCTTATGGTTTTACAGTTACAAGCCATATAGCGGTAACATTTGGATTAGCAATACTTATATTCATTGGAGTTACAATAATTGGCTTTATAAAGCATGGTATGGGTTTTTTAGGGCTCTTTGTTCCTAAAGGGGTTCCAGTTTTCATGTTACCGCTTTTAGTGGTTATAGAGCTTATTTCGTATTTTACCCGTCCGTTAAGTCTATCAGTAAGGTTATTTGCCAACATGATGGCCGGTCACACCATGCTAAAAGTTTTTTCTGGTTTTGTTATACTTATGGGTTTTTTAGGAGGTTGGTTACCTCTTGCCGTAATGGTTGCGTTTACTGGATTAGAAATTTTAATTGCTTTTTTACAAGCATATGTTTTTGCTATTTTAACATGTATCTATTTAAATGACGCATTGCATATGCATTAACTAATAATTTTTTTAAAAGGAGATTTAATATGGAACCTGAAGCAGCAAAATTAATTGGAGCCGGAATAGCTTGTATAGCTTTAGCAGGCGCAGGCATAGGCATAGGAATAATATTTGGAAATTACTTGTCGGGAGCACTTAGGAATCCTAGCGCAGCTCAATCACAGTTTCCAAATTTACTCCTTGGCTTTGCTCTCGCTGAGGCGACTGGACTTTTTGGATTAGTTGTTGCCTTGATACTTTTGTTTGTACTTTAACAAAGTTTCTATATGCCACAGCTAGATTTCTCAACATTTGTTCCACAACTATTTTGGCTTTTTCTTAGCCTTTCTTTTCTTTATTTGATTCTTTCTAGGATCGCACTTCCTAGAATTTCTGATGTGATAGAAGAGAGAAAAGATATAATTGCTCAAGATATTGATAAAGCAAAAGCATTATCAAATGATACTGATCTGGCAATAGAAGAACTGGACATAAAAATTGCAGAGGCGAAATCAAAATCACTAGAATTGATCAACTCTTCAAGAAAAAAAATCTTAGATCTGAATGATAGCGAAAAGAGAAAATTTGATGAAGAAATTTCAAAAGAAATAAAAAAAGCAGAAGATGAAATTCTCATAAACAAAGATCTTGCTATGTCTAGAATTTCAGAAATTGCTGAGGAAATAACCGCTGAGATGCTCTCAAATATTCTTCCGGGAGAGGTTGATAAGAAGAGTCTTGAAAAGTTGTCTAAAGATATAAATTAGGGAAATGTAATGTTTAACGCAGAATTTTTTGTAGCAATTTCATTCATAATTTTTGTGGGTCTCATCTTAATCTTACGTTTACCAAGGAGGATATTGAATGTTCTTGATGAAAGATCTTTAAATATTCAAAAAGAACTTGAGCAGGCAAGGAGTTTAAGAGAAGAGGCCCAAATAATTCTCGCTAAAGAAAAAAAGAAACTCGAAGAGGCGGATATCGAAATTGTTAATTTACTGAAAAACGCTGAGGAGCATACCAAAATCTTCAAAGCCAATGCGGAAAAATCACTATCAGAAGATATTGAAAGGAAGAAAAAACAATCGGAACTTAAGATCAAACAGGTAGAAAGCGATGCTATTAAAGAAGTAAAATTAAAGGCAACAGAGCTATCGCTTGAAATAGCTAAGGCTTACATAAAACAGAACTTTGATAGTAAGATGTCTTCTAAAATTTTTGAAGAAAGTATTAAGGATTTAAAAAAGAATTTGTAATTAATTTTTATTTTTCATCCAACCTCGGAATTATTTCTACGAAATTACAAGGTTTAAATCTTCTATCTAATTGAAACTTCAAAATATTATCCCACCCATCTTTGACTGCATTTGGTGAACCAGGAAGTGCAAAAATATAAGTTGAATTTAAAATTCCAGCTGTCGTCCTCGACAGTAAGGTAGAAGTACCGATTTTTTCATATGATATCAAGTGAAAGATAGTTGAAAAACCATCTATTTTCTTCTCAAAAATTTCTTCTAGAGCTTCAGGAGTAATATCTCTTCCAGTTAGCCCGGTTCCACCAGTCGTTATAATAACATTTGAATGATCATCCGAGCTCCAATCTTTTATTGTTTTTTTTATTTTTCCTTTATCGTCTTCAATTATATCCCGTTTGTATAATTTGTGACCTGAAGACTGAATTCTCTCACACAACAAATCCCCTGATTTATCATCTTCCAAAGTTCTGGTATCGGAAATTGTAAGTACAGAAATATTCATAGGAATGAATTCTTCTTCTTGGTCAATCGTCATGAATGATTCCCCCTTTAAGTGATTGGATCTTTTCTTTAAGAAGGAGCGCATCTTTCCACACTAAAGATTTCTGTTCTGGTCTTCTTAATAAATAAGCTGGATGAAATATTGGGAGACATGGAATGATGATATCTCCTTTCACGTACTCATGCCATTCCCCTCTAATTTTAGTTATGCCTAGTTTGGTTTTTAGGATGGATTTTGAAGAAACGGATCCAACCAACACAATTATTGAAGGATTCATAATTTCAATATGTTTCTCTACTATAGGAAAACAAATTTTCAACTCTTCTTCGGTTGGTGTTCTATTTCCGGGCGGTCTCCATGGTAGAATATTTGTTATGTAAATATTTCCTCTATCCAAATTAATAAAAGATAAGATCTTATCCAATAGTTTTCCAGATTTTCCTACAAAAGGCTTTCCTTCTAAATCTTCTTGTTGTCCAGGAGCTTCACCAATAAACATTAACTTGGATTTTGAATTTCCATCACTGAAAACTGTATTTTTAGAAGTTTTCTTCAGTTCGCAAAGTTGAAAATTCTCAACAAATTCTTTTAAATCCACAAGGTTTAAAACTTCTTTTAGTTCCTCATAAGAGTTGTTTTCATTGTTTGATAACTGCTCAATGTTTGAAGAATTTGAAGGAAAATGAAACAAGGATTCATAATTATCATCTATAGTTTCAGTTATTCCTGATTCAGTCTGAAATTTTAGATCATCTATTTTTTTGTCAGCATTAATTATCATTTTTACTATGAATCTAATATAAACCAATTAACGATATAACGAAATGTTACAATGATAGCAGTTTCACTTGGTTAATTAAATATGTTAGGTGTAATAATTAGAGATAGAAATGAATGATTTACCATTAAATGAACTAAATTCTTGTCAGGGTCAAGCATTAGACCCCTCAAAAAGAGAGTCTATGGAATATGACGTTTTAATTGTAGGGGCTGGGCCGGCAGGGCTATCTGCTGCAATTCACCTCAAACAAACTGCTATTAAAGATGATATTGATTTATCGATTTGTGTTCTTGAAAAAGGAAGTGAAATCGGAGCGCATATTTTATCGGGCGCGGTTATAGAAACTTCATCATTAGACAGATTGATCCCTGATTGGAGGGAAAGAGAAACCCCAATCAAAACTAAAGTTAAAAAAGATAAGATATCTTTTTTAGGACCCAATTGGTCGATCAGAATACCAAATTTTATTTTACCCCCGATGATGAAGAACCATGGAAATTACATCGTGAGTCTAGGTGAAGTATGTAAATGGCTCGGTGAGGTTGCAGAAGGTTTAGGCGTTGAAATTTACCCTGGTTTCAGTGCGGCGGAGGTCCTATTTGATAAGAATAATCGTGTAAAGGGCGTTGCTACGGGTGATATGGGTGTTTCAAGAGATGGTACTGCAAAAGATTCCTGGGAGCCAGGTATGGAGTTACATGCAAAATACACTTTATTTTCGGAAGGTGCACGTGGATCTCTTTCAAAATTCTTGATAGATAGCTATCAACTATCTAATGGAAAGGATTTCCAAAAATATGCAATCGGTATCAAAGAGTTATGGGAGATAAGTTCTGAAAATCATAATGAGGGTTTGGTAGAACATTCAATGGGTTGGCCTCTTAGCGATGGAACATCAGGTGGTTCTTTTTTATATCATTTTGGAAAGAATTTGGTTTCTATTGGTTATGTAGTTCATCTTAATTATTCTAATCCATTCGTTTCTCCTTTTGAGGAGTTTCAACAATTCAAAATTCACCCATCTGTTAGAAAAATTTTAAAGGGTGGAAAAAGAATAGGCTATGGAGCCAGAGCTATTACTACTGGCGGATTTCAATCATTGCCAAAACTTAACTTCCCTGGGGGCGCCTTATTGGGATGTTCTGCAGGTTTTCTAAATTACCCTAAAATTAAAGGAACTCATAACGCAATGGCCTCGGGAATGCTTGCCGCTGAGGCAATTGCTGAAAATTTTATTTCTGGAGACCACTCTCATGAATTAGAAAATTATCAAGAGAAATATGAAAAAAGTAGTATTGCAAAGGAATTAAAGAAAGTTAGGAATGTTAAACCCTTCCAATCAAGATACGGAGCAATTTTTGGGACAATTCTTAGTGGAATTGATATGTGGTTGAATACCTTTGGAATATCTATGCCCGTTACATTATCTCACCTTAAACCTGACCATGAGACCCTAAGAAATTCTGAAAAATGCAAGAGGATAGACTATCCTAAGCCGGATGGAGAATATTCTTTTGACAAATTATCTTCAGTATTTCTTTCAAACACAAACCATGAGGAGGATCAACCCATTCACCTGACTCTAAAGGATCCAGAAGTGCCAATTAATTACAATTTACCAAAATATGATGAACCCGCTCAAAGATATTGCCCAGCAGGTGTATACGAAATCTTAGAAAATGAGAGTGGAGGAAATCCAGTCTTTCAGATAAATGCTCAAAATTGTGTTCACTGTAAAACATGTGATATTAAAGATCCCAAACAAAACATCAATTGGGTAGCTCCACAAGGAGGAGAGGGTCCGTTGTACGGTGGAATGTAGATAAGAAAAAAACTTATGAATTTTTTAGAAAAAGCCCCCGCAAAACTAAATCTATCTTTGAACCTAACAGGAGAAACAAAAGATAATTACCACTTTCTAGTGAGTCTTATAGTCTTTTTGGATTTACAAGATATGCTTAGTGTCGAGCGCTCAGACAGATTTAGTTACGAGATATCCGGTGCTAAAAAAAATTTTGGTAATGATGATCTAGTAATGAAAAGCCTAAATGCAATTCTTAAAAAAAAGAAAATTGAAAAATTGCCAGCAGTAAAGATTGTTTTGGATAAAAAAATACCTATAGGAGCAGGTCTTGGCGGAGGTTCAGCGGACGCAGCAGCGACAATTAGATTATTGAACAGATATATGAGATTAAATATGTCTCTTGAGGAAATGACAAAAATAGCCTTTGAAATAGGTTCAGATGTTCCTTCATGCCTAGTATCTGAGCCTCTTATATTGTCAGGTTATGGTGAAAATATTGTGAAGATTCCATATTTTCCAGATATTGAGATATTATTAATTTATCCAAATCTTAATGTCGTCACCAAAGAAGTTTTTGATCAAATTGACATAAATAAGATTCAGAAAAAAAAACCATATTATTATGAAGAACTTTTACAAAGCCAATGCAATTTATTAGTAAAAGGAAGGCTTGAAGGATTGAATCTTTTCACAAATGATTTGCAGTCTTATTCAGTTACCTTAAATCCGAGAATCAAGGAAGCAATTAAAGTTTTAGACGATTCTGGTTCTCTTTTTTCAAGAATGACAGGTTCTGGATCTGCTTGTTTTGGTATTTTTCCTGAAGTAAAGATAGATTTTGTAGAAAAACAAATAAAAGATTTTTATGGTGATTGGTTTGTAAGAAAATGCAAACTAATTGGAACGAACAATTGAAAAGTCTACTAACTTCATAAGAGCATTTTTAAAAGGATCATCAGGGAAGATTTCAAGCGCATCTTTAGCTATCTTTCCATGATGATTTGCCCTTTCAAGAGTATCTTCAATAGTTTTGTATTTTCTTATTATTTCTGTTGTCTTTTTTAAGGCATTCTTATTTCTAATTTTTTCTTCAAAAGTATTTTTTAGAAATTCTTTTTCATCCTTGTTACCTCTTCTATAAGCAAGAATGATAGGAAGAGTGACTTTTCCCTCAAAGAAGTCATCTCCAGGATTCTTTCCCAGTTCTTCTTTTTTTCCAAAATAATCCAAAGCGTCATCCTTCAACTGAAAGGTAATACCTATATTTTTACCAAATGATAAGAGTGCTTCTATCTCCTCCTCTTTCGAATTAGATATGAGGCCTCCGACGACACAAGAGGTAGAAAAAAGCGATGCGGTTTTTGCCTCAATAATTTCCATATATTGATCTTCAGTTGTTTTAATATTTTCTGAAGAAATTAATTGCATAACTTCGCCTTCAGCGATTTTTACTGATGCATCAGAAAGATTTTTCAGGCTATCTAAAGATCTCGATTCAACCATAAGTTGAAAAGCCTTTCCTAACAAAAAATCTCCAACAAGAATACTTGATTTGTTATCCCAAAGAATATGAGAGGCTGTCTTCCCTCTTCTTAAATTACTTTCGTCGACTACATCGTCGTGTAATAGAGTTGCGGTATGCATCAATTCCACAGCTGCCGCTAAATTTATATGTTTATCGCCGGTATAGCCGCAAATTTTAGAACAAGTTAAAGTAAGAATTGGCCTTAAACGTTTCCCTCCCAATTGAATAATATGATTGGCAAGATCAGGTATCCTGTCTACCTCACTTATAATTTGTTGTTTTATTAAATTTTCTACTTTTACAAAATCATTTTCAATTAGTGATAAAAGATTTTGGATTGGTTCGTCATCTTTATATTTTCGTTTTACTAATTTAATTACATTTCCCATATTTTTCTTATATTTTAGAATTTAGTTATGAGCAAAGAAATTACTAAAAATAAATTTCTGGGTGGAAAGTTAAAAGTCCTCCAACAAAGACACGGATTTAGAGCAGGTCACGATTCTGTAATTTTAGCTTCAGCAATCCCTGCTAAAGAAGGAGAAAAATGTTTAGAACTGGGTATTGGCTGTGGAGTTGTATCTCTTTGTTTATCACAAAGAGTAAAAAATATAAAAATTGTTGGAATAGATAATGATGTAGAAGTTCTTAATCTAACTAGAAGTAATATTTCTATGAATGATAGGGATGAAAATATAACTGTAATAAAAGGCAATTTAGACAGAGGAATTGAAGATTTTCCTAAGTTAAAAAGACAGACTTTTCATCATGTTTTTTCAAATCCTCCATATTATCAAGAAAATGAAATAGTTTTTCCTCTGCATGAAAGTAAAAAGAATGCTTATGCCGGAAACAAGGATACACTTAAAGTTTGGCTTAAGATTGCTTTAACTTTTGTTAAATCTCGAGGCTCTGTAACATTTATAAATCATATAAAGAATTTTCCTGAAATGTTAAATATTTTTGCCTCAACTATGGGTGATATAAAAATAACTCCTATATTTTCAAATAGGGAGAAACCAGCATCAAGAGTTATAATTAGTGGAATTAGAGACTCTAAAAAACCAATAAGATTTAATAATGGTCTGGTGCTAAATAATAAAGTTGGGAAAACTCCGAAAGAGGTTGAGAATATATTGAGAAATGGAACTGCTTTAAACTATTGAAACTTTATCACTATTTTTTAAGAAGAAATTACTATAAAAACAGAAATTAGCACCCAGGAGGAACATGTGACTGCAAACAACATGGAAGAATTGGTAGCTCTTTGCAAAAGGAGGGGATTTATTTTTCAAACCAATGAAATTTATGGTGGTCTTCAAGGATTGTATGATTACGGACCGCTTGGTGTGGAACTTAAGAACAATTTAAAAACGGCTTGGTGGAGCTCGATGGTATATGAAAGGGACGATGTGGAGGGTTTGGATTCTTCTATCCTGACTCATCCTGACGTTCTTAAATATTCAGGGCACGAAGAAACTTTTACCGATCCACTAGTAGATTGCAAAGAATGTAAGTCAAGATCGCGTGCGGATCACATTGAGGATGGAAAATGTCCCTCTTGTGGTTCGACAGACTTAACAGAACCAAGACCATTTAATCTGATGTTCAAGACTAACATTGGACCAATAGATGATGGGTCGAGTTTCGCTTATTTAAGACCAGAAACAGCTCAGCAGATTTTTATAAATCTTAAAAATGTTATTGATACGACCTCAAGAACTTTACCTTTTGGTGTTGCGCAGATTGGAAAGGCATTCCGAAACGAGATTACCCCAAGAAACTTTATTTTTAGGGTAAGAGAATTTGAACAGATGGAACTTGAATTTTTTGTAGAACCGGGAACTGATGAAGAGTGGCATGATCAATGGGTGAAGGACAGAGTAAATTGGTGGGAAAAACAAGGGATCAAGAAAAAGAATTTAGAACTAGTTGATATTCCTAAGGAAGATCTATCTCATTATTCAAAGAAAACTGTTGATATTATGTATAGATTTCCACATGGACTTGAAGAGTTAGAAGGAGTTGCTAATAGAACAGATTTTGACATCGGTTCGCATACCAAAAATCAAAAAGATTTTGATATAAAAGCGAAGGTAAAGCAGAATTCTGATTCCGTTATTAAGCTGGCGGTTCAGGATAAAATCAACAATACATGGACAATACCTTATGTGATTGAACCCTCGGCTGGAGTGGATAGAGGGGTATTGGCCGTTCTTAATGAGGCTTACAAGACAGAGGATTTGGGCGATGGAAAACAAAGGACAGTGCTTTCCTTAAAGCCACATCTGTCTCCTATTAAGGCTTCGGTTATACCTCTTAAAAGAAACAATAAAGAGCTCGTTTCAACTGCCTTGAAAATTAAATCATCCTTACAAGCCTTAGGAATAGGAAGAATTTTGCTTGATAATTCTGGAAATATTGGAAAGAGTTATAGGAGGCATGATGAAGTGGGAACACCAATTTGCCTCACGGTTGATTTTGAGACTCTTGAAGATCAGAAAGTCACTGTAAGAGATAGGGATACGATGGCTCAAGAACGAGTATCTATTTTAGATCTGCCCCAATATATCCAAAAAATATTATTATAATATGAGAAAGTGGATACATTCATTCGATAAAAAATTAGAGGATGTTGTTTCTGATCGAAAATTGGTCGGAAATAAAGGTTTGAATCTTTGCTTGATGAAACAAATGGGTCTACCAGTGCCGTCTGGTTTTGTTATTACTTCTGAGGCTTTTGATTATAGGGAAAAGAATAAAGCTTTGCCCAATGAATTTTTCGATGAACTAAAGGATAATCTCTCCAGTATAGAAAAAGTACTTAATCTAAAATTTGGGGATCCAAGTAATCCTCTTATTTTATCGATTAGGTCCGGTTCGCAATATTCTATGCCAGGTATGTTGGATACGATATTAAATATTGGTTTAAACAAAAAAATTGTCGATAAAATTTCACAAAACGATCAATCGATTTTCGCTTTAGATACATGGAGAAGATTTTTGCAGATGTATTCCCATGTGGTTTATAATATTGAGCACTATTTTTTTGATGAAATTCTTGAAAGCTATCTTTTAGGGGCAGGTTTATCTTCTACAAGTCAGCTTGATCCTGAAGATATTGAAGAAATCTGTACCCAATATTTGTCATTAATAGAAGAAAAAAATAAACAACCCTTTTCAGAAAATGTGAATGACCAATTAGTTAATGGCATCTATGCAGTTATGGATTCTTGGAAAAACGAAAGGGCAGTAGCCTTTAGGAGGTTAAACAATATTCCTGATGAAGCAGGAATTGCAGTTAATATACAAAAGATGGTTTTTGGAAACCTCAATGAGAAAAGTGCCTCAGGGGTTTTGTTTTCAAGGAATCCTGATAATGGAGAGAAAGTGGTTAAGGGTGAATATATTTTATGTTCTCAAGGAGAAGATGTAGTTTCAGGATTTTTTACCCCACAAAGTATTAATAAAAAATACAAAAACGAGTATTCGGATTCAGATACATTAGAAGAGAAATTCCCTTCTATTTATGAAGAGCTATTAAATATTTCTATTAAGTTAGAAAATTATTTTCGTAATGTTCAGGATATAGAATTTACTATAGAATCTGGAAATCTCTGGATTCTTCAATCAAGAAATGCCGAAACCAATCTCGAAGCTTCCCTCAATATTACAAGAGATATGGTAAAAGAAGGTCTTATAGAAAAGGAAACAGCTATTGCATCCACTGATCCTGACGCCATTAAGAGGTCTCTTACACCTATCTTGGATGATAGTTTTAACAATCTTATTTTATCCTCCGGTCTACCCGCATCACCTGGTGTAATATCTGGAAAAATAGCCTTTGATTCAGAGGGAATTGATAGAATACAAAGCCAAGGTGGCAAAAGTATTTTGGTTCTGGTTGCGACTAATACTAAAGATATTAAAGCTATGCATAATACTGACGGTATACTTACATCACATGGTGGATTAACAAGCCATGCGGCAGTCATAGCTCGTGGTTTAGGTAAGACCTGTATTACTGGTGCTCGGGAAATAATTGTAGATGTTGAAGAAAGGAAAGTTGTTATTAACGAAGAAATTTTTTATGAGAATGACATACTAACAATTAACGGGCATACGGGAGATATTATACAAGGTGTAGCCAGGACTAAACCACAAGATCCTCCTGATGCTCTTAAAGATATTCTGGGTTGGTGTGAAGAAATTGTTGAAGATAAACACGATGATCCTATAATTCTCCTTGAAAACGCTAAAGCAACAATAAAGAATTAGATATATTTACTCTATTGGCATTTTCATAGGGCCTGTGCTTATTAAGTCATCTCTAGTTTTTATTGGATCTTTTACGACTGACATCTCTAGATCTTCCAGATCTTCCGGGACATACCAGTGTATGCGATTTTCATAGTAAGCTCGTAATGCCGTTTTAGCAATTTCTTCTGCAGGAATTAATCTCCACATTCCTTCCTTGGGTAAGTTTATTCTTATTTCTTCTCCAATAAGAGGTG
>CAJWUE010000017.1:0-22621 GCA_913047775.1 uncultured Rhodobiaceae bacterium | reverse complement strand
GTTCTATAATTTGTGATTTAATGGAATTCGGAGTGCCTCCTCTTTTTCCTCATGCGGATGGAACAATGCCTAAACAAACTGATGCCGAAGCAAAACTTGCAAGGTGGGAAATTGACATTAATGCTTCAAAACTTAATAAGACTTCTCTTGATAATATTACAGGGGAATTTCCAAGGTCAGATGAGAGATTCGCTCTCCAAAAATATCGGCATGGTTATTATGCTGGGTCAATTGGTGACCATGCACCAGGTATGAGCATGAATTCGATTGTCCACTATGATCACAAGACAGGAGAAAGAAAGGAATATACTACTGAAGTTGGAGATGCAGTAGGTGAACCAGTATTTATAGCTAAATCCAAAGATAGCAATGAAGGAGAGGGTTGGTTAATAGCTACAGTCTTCAGGGCAAAAGAGAATCGTTCAGATTTGGTTATTTTGGATGCGAATCATGTTGATGAAGGACCTATTGCTAAAGCACAACTGCCACACAGAGTACCGTACGGTTTCCACGGATGGTTCGAAAATAGGACATAAAAGATATTAAAATGAAACAAGTTTTAAGGGTTGGTTTCTTAAGCCTTTTATTGTGTTGCGGCTTATTAGATAATCTTCTTTCTCAAGAAAATAATAAGATTATTTATGATAAGAATTACTTTGAAAAATACAATATTGTCTCTGTTATTGATGCTATTAAAAGAATCCCCGGCGTTGAATCAATTACTGAAGGAGGCGGTGGTGGATCAAGCTCAAAATTTGATCTTGCTAGCAGAAAAGAGAAGAGAGGATTTGGCTCCTCGGGCACACAAATCTTAATAAACGGTGAACGACTGTCTTCCAAAGCCAATAATGTAATGCAAACTCTTTCAAGAATTCAGGCTGACGCTCTTATAAGGATTGAAGTAATAAGGGGATCAGAAGCAGGTTTGGATGTTCGTTCTGAGGGAATTATTGTTAATGTAATTATTGATTCAAGCTCTTTGAAAAGTTCTGGAACATGGGAAACTGCTCTTAAAATCTTATCTTCTGGAAATAGTATTTGGACGGGTGAAGGTTCGTGGTCAACAAAGGTTAAAAATACCGATATCGTCATAGGTTTGAAAAAAATTGGTTTTATAAGTAGTAGAGTTTATGACGAATTCCATCTCTTTGGGGATTCGTCAATTTATCAGTATAGAAAACGTGAAACTTTTGAATTTAAATCTGGTTTCCAAGCATCAATTGACGTCTCTTCAAAATTAACTCCTATCGACACCATAAGAATCAACACTCTTATCTGGTTCGACGGATCTGCTGCTGAACCACAAAATCAAAATTACTATAGTCCTGAGGATTCTTTAAGAGAGAATCCGAGTTCTTTTATCAATTGGGATAGAACCGATTCTTTTGACGGTTGGGAATTCGGGGGCGATTGGGAGCATGACTTTAAAGGAAAACATTCATTAAAAATACGAACTGTATTATCAGAACAAAATAAACACCCCCGCGTGAGTCAATATCAAAAAATAGGAATGGGAGACCTCAGTGAAATAGGAAGGGAAATTACAGATAGAACTGAGATCGAAAGAATCTTAAGAGCCAGTATGTCGAGCTCTTTGGGTCCTAGCACTTTTGAGTACGGTTTCGAGGCTGCATTTAATAAACTTGATAGAAATTTCTTACTCTTAACTGCTGATGATCAAGGAAGGTTAATAGATACAGATTTATCCAATACTCAAGGAACAGTTGAAGAAGATCGTTATGAAGGATTCCTTTCATATAATTTTCCTATAGAAGATAATATTAGAGTTGAAATTGCCCTCAACTATGAATGGTCAGAAATTAGTCAATCTGGTGATGTTAATGAAAGTCGTGAATTTCAGTATTGGAAACCACGAATAGATTTAAAGTGGGATTATGAATCAAATCGACAGATTCGATTAACAATTGAAAGGAGTGTCGGTCAAATTGACTTTGACGATTTTATTTCAAGCTATGATGTATTTGAGGAGAGAATTAGAGCTGGAAACCCAGATTTACAACCGGATACCTCATGGGAAATACAATTGGAACATGAATGGAGACTACCTAACGATGGAGGAGTTATTACCCTTGAAGGGTTTGCTACTCAAATTGATGGTCCTGTTGAAAGGGTTCCAGTAGGTGGATATGCAGCAATCGGAAACCTCGGCACTGCTGAAAGGCAACAGATTAAATTAGATGGAAGTTTAAGAATTGAAGATATTTTGCCTGGAGGTGTTTTTAGCTTCATGGGGTATCTTCAACATTCAGAAGTGGTTGATCCTTTAACCAAACAAAAACGAGATTTGGCTTGGTTTCCTACATGGGAATTTACGTTAGGTCTTAGACAAGATATCCCTGGAGGAAAATACAGCTGGGGAGCAAAGTATTCTAGTGTTTCAATGAAAAATATCTATGATCCTTTTCTCTGGGGACGATGGACACAGGATCCTTTTCTCGAGCTTAATTTTTCAGCAAAATTAAATCCTCGGCTAACTCTGAAGCTTAAGGCTGAAAATGTTCTTGTTGACTTTGGAACCGGAAGGAAAATTATCTATAATGGATTTAAATCTAATAATGATATTTTAGTAACAGAACACTTTAAGACCAAAGGTCATTCCCTCTTTAAAATTGAGCTTGAAGGAACGTTCTAGCTATTAACCGGTGTGTCCAGAATGACCTATACCTTCTTCATATTCAACTTTTCTATTTAATCGTTTGTCGATTATAGAAATTGTTAAACAAAGGACCATAAGAAATATCCCCAAGAAATATGCGAAATTATGTTGGAGCGCAAATAATTTCATACCTGTTATAGGATTTAAAACAAATCCTGCTGCATATGCACTAACTAAAATTCCTGCTGCTTTACCTTGCTCATCTTTACCGACAGCTAAGGATACACCTGTAAATAATCCGGGACCCATTAATGCCCCTCCTACTCCATACATAGCCATTGCTAGGGCCATCAAATAAAGATCTTTAGATAAAATAATAATAAATATAGCAAGAATTGAAGCAAAACTTCCAGAACGTAGAAGTGTTCCAGGTGTTGGAGAAATCTTTCTTATAATAAAGAATTGAACTATGAAAGTAGAGATTCCCATCATTATTAAGATCCTTCCTGTATAAAAAGTTGTTTCAATAGTCGTGAAACTAAACTTATCTTGAAGATACAGGGCTAGGGTTTGCATAATAATTGCTTGAGTTTGGCTTATAAATAAAGCCATAATTACAAACGTTAAAATACGAGTATCATAAGCAGTTAAATTAACTTGATGTACTCTTGCCGGAATTATGGGTTTTGTTTTCTCAGGTAAATAAATCCATATTAAAAGAGCTATTAAACCTGTAATGCCACCAAACAAAAAATACGGAACGAGGGGACCAAATAATACTGCCTGAGAAGCTAAACCCGGTCCTACAACTGTACTTACAGCAAACGCAGAACCCATCGTCGCCATAACTCCAGATCTTTCCTTTTCAGTTGTTCGATCGGCAACGTATGCCATGGAAGCAGCATGAGTACCAGAACCTAAAAATCCAAAAAGACCCCTTGTCAAAATTAAAAAAGCAAAAAGTGTTCCAAGCCCTAAAATACCAACTTCATGCAATTTAAACTCTACTCCCATGAGAATGGTAGTTATTGAATAAACTACCAAACCAAGAAGAATAATTGATTTTCTTCCTACATAATCGCTTTTTCGGCCCCAATAAGGACTCATTAACATCCAACCTAGGGCGGACAGAGAGAAAATGTATCCAATTTCCGTTGTGCTTAAACCTAAACCTCTTGCATAGGGTGGTAGCACAGATATGAAAAGTGTTTGGCTAGTTCCTATGGCAAACATGCTAAGAAAAAGAATCCTAAGACCTAGTTTTCTTTCTTCAGGAGTAGTTTGAATAGTAGCGGGCATTCATTGTGTTTATATGTTGGTATGCTAAAAATCAACAAATGATTTATCCTGCATGGCTTCCCATTGCACCGTCGGCTAATCTTCCCCCATCAACATTTAGTTCGATACCAGTAACGTATTCTGCGGTGCATAAAAACAAAATAGCGTCTGCCACATGTTCTGGTAGACCCACCATCCTGATTGGGGTTTCCTGAATGAAGAAATTTTTTAAGCCTTCATCTCCATCTTCTCCACCCCCCACCATAGGAGTCCAAATAACCCCAGGATGCAAAGCGTTTACTCGGATTTTTCGTTTTGCTGTTTCCAGTGCTACTGCTTTGGTCATTGAAGTCACAGCCCCCTTAGACGCACAGTAACCTGTTCCTTCTGGTAAACCCATTTGACCCATAAGAGAAGAAACATTAATAATGGACCCTCCATCATTCATCTCTGACAAACAATGTTTCATTCCTAACCAGGTTCCATCAATATTAACGGAACAAATCTCACTGAAGTCTTCTAAAGAAGTATCGGCAAGAGGTTTCACCCAAAACTGACCGGCGTTATTTACCAAGATGTCCAACGAACCATAAACTTTTATGGTTTCCTTAATGACACTAATCCAATTTTCTTCACTCGAAATATCATGCGGTAAATAAATACATTTACCACCTTCTTTAATGACCATATCAGCAGTCTCTTTACCAGCATCCTGGTTTCTACCGGTTACGGTTAATAAAGCTCCCTCAGCAGACAACCTTAAAGCTGTCTCCCTTCCTATTCCCACCGTTGTAGCTCCAGTGATAATAGCTACCTTACTTTTTAATCTACCCATTATTTAACCTATTTCGCAATCATACCTCCATCGATCGTTAGTTCCGCTCCCGTCATAAAAATAGACTCATCTGAAACCAAAAATCTAACAGTCTCGGCAACCTCTTCTGGGGTTGCCATCCGATTGAAAGGTATATTATTTTTAATAAATTCTTTATCATCAAATGAATTTTCAGAATAAGTATCAACTAATCCGGGATGAATAGAATTTACTCTTATTTTTTCAGGGCCTAACTCACATGCTCCTGCTTTAGCAAGTAAATTTACTCCTCCGTGAGCCGCACTCAATGCAGAAAGATTCATTGCTCCAACTTTTGCAAGTATGGAAGACATCATAACTATAGAACCTCCCTCACCATGATTACGAATCGCCTGTGTTCCGTATTTCAATCCCAAGAAAGATCCATTTAAACTTGTTCTGATTACATCTTGAAAATCTTCAAGACGACAATCAGTGATGGATTCCGAAATAAAGCTACCGGCATTGTTTACTACACTATCAAGTCTTTTAAATGTTTCTAGGGTTACGCCAATTGTATTTTTCCAACTTTCCTCAGATGTTACATCATGCGCAATAAATTTGGCAGAACCTCCAGAATTTAATATGTTTTTTTCGACAGAATTACCTTCTTCTTCAGTTCTACATGTGATTACAACATTAGCGCCTTCGTTTGCTAATAGCTTACAAGTGGCTTCTCCAATCCCTCGGCCCCCTCCTGTTACGATAATGTTTTTATTTTCTAAACTCTTCATTTATTGCGCTTTCTAGAATTTCAGAAATTTGTAATCTACAAAAAAAAGGGCGGAACGATAAGTTCCGCCCATATATTGCATAAAAATTCTGTTACCAAGAATTCCTAATTTCCAACATCCAGGTTGCTGGGTCACCCCACCCTTCGAAACGTACAGAAGTTAAAGAATGTGTTCTGTATGCTTCATCTGTTAGGTTTCTTCCAATAAGAGCAACTGACCAATCACCTGCATCATAAGTAATTGTGGCATCAAGAAGGTCATATTTTGGCTCTGCATCTGGAAACGATGAAATAGTAAGGTTTTGATCATCGAAACCTCTGTATGTAACGTTGGTATTCAATGAATGCCCGTTAGGTAGTGGGTATTCATAAAGAAGTGTCAGAGCAAAGCTTGTTTCAGGAACCCTAGCTAATTGTGGAGGGGCACCTGCAAGTAGATCAAGTTGAACTCCTCCTGCTTGTGGAGCACCACCAACACCAATCAAGCCAGAATCAACTACAGCCTCATTAATTTTTGCATCAAGGAAGCCAAGATGAAGTCTAACAGTCAGACCATCAACTGGGGGTAGCCAGTGAACTGATAGCTCTGCGCCAGATATCTCTGTTTCATCGTAATTAACAATAAATGTATCGGTTTGACGGTAGGCACCCTGTGTTACTAAGATTGATTGAGCCTGAAAATTTTCTGTAGTAGTTTGGAATATAGCTCCGTTTACGCGTAGTGAACCATCCAGGAACGTGTTTTTTGAACCGAGTTCAAGCAATTCTGTAACCTCAGGTTCAAAAACTCCAAAACCACAACCTTTCGATCCTGCACAAGCATGTGCTTGAGGCGCAAGAGCAAAGCCTTTGGCATTCATTTCCGTAACTTTAGCTACGTTTAGAGTATCCGAAGCAGCATATCTCATAGAATATCCACCAGAACGAAAACCTCGAGCGTAACGGAAATATACAAGGCTGTCTTCGCTTGCCTGCCAATCGACAGTTGCTTCACCCATATACTCATCCCATGAATTTCCATTATCAAACCTAGGTAATACTACAGGGGCTTCATCATAAGCCGTAGAACCATATGTTGGATCTCCTCCTGGAACTATAGAGTTATATTGAGAGTGGAAAGTTTTCTTTTCATCTATGTATCGAAAACCACCCGAAATTGAAACTGTATCGGTGATATCATATTGTGCAAGTGCGAAGACTGCATAAGATTCAGTATCCTGACCAGAAGTTTGAATAACTCCTCCTGAATGCTGTTGAAGGCTGATTGAATCCTTCCACAAGTAAATTCCTGCAGTCAAATTAATTTGATCAGTAATCTGATTGTTCAACCTAATTTCTTGAGAATATTGTGTATAGTGCTGATTTCTTGCGGTATGCAATGAACCACCTAATGTAGCGGGGTTACCTTGTCCTTTTGCAAAACCTGGTAATGCGTCAAAATCTTGAAGAACATTATCATCCAATTGAACAAAAGAAGTTGTGGATGATAATTCTCCTAAGAGAGTAGCGGTAGTAACCTGTAAGCTTAGTCTTTGGAAATCCATATCAGATTGTTCAGGATTATCCAGGCTCACAGTATGAGGTGGAAAAGCTTCCGTAATATTAAAGAATCCTTCGAGACCTTTAAATCCGGCAAAAGGAAATAGTCCTATTGCTGGAATACCTGCTGTACTCAGCTCTGTAACAGTAACTCCTCCCAAAGCTTTATTACATCCATTGTTAGCTCCTGGAACCAGACCTAAGCCTGCTCCAAAGTTTCCAACACAACCCGGTCCATAAGGGTTACCAGAATAAGACACTGGTGCCGTATCGCCTCGATCATAAAAAGCGTCAGCAATAAAATATATCTCAGTATCTTCATCCGGGGTAATCAAGAAACGAGCGCTGATTGAGGCAAGATCTAATCGTCCTGAATCTGCTTCTGTTGCTCTATTGTAATAGTAACCTTGATGTTCTAATTTTCTTATGTTCCAACGGGAAGAAACTTTATCCGAAATTGGAAGGTTTAAGATTATTCCCATTTCATAGGCATCATAATTGCCGGCTGATATTTCAGTATTAAATTCAAATTCGTCTGAGGGGCGAACTCTTTCAACAACTATGTTTCCGCAAGATGTATTCTTACCATAAACCACACCCTGAGGACCGGAGTTAACTTGGACCTTAGCCCAGTCAAAAGCGTCCAAAAGAGTGCCCGTGTTTGTACCATGAAAAAGACCATCGACAATCAACCCTACAGTTGGATTGTTAGTTTTTTCCACTCCTGCATAACCGCAACCTCTTACAAAGATAGCGCTCTGATTACCAGAGGCAGAGTTCATACCTACTTGAAGATTTGGCGCTAAACTATCCATATCCCTCATAGTGGTAGGACGAAAATCATCAAGTGCTTTCTCATCAATAGCATAAACTGCTAGTGGAACGTCTTGAATATTCTCTTCAACTTTACGTGATGTAACAACAATTTCATCGATTTGACGACCTACAGACGGTGCACTTGACTCTTGTGCAACAGTTATAGCCGAATAAGAAAACGATAAAAATAAACCAAATACGACAAATGATAAAAGATTTCTCATAATGCCTCCCCAAAATAAAAAGTTTATAAGATCACAGGCACATAATATTTCAATAATGCCGGTAATTTAGCACCTTAGCTTGTCAATTTGTTAAATAACCGTCAACCAATAAATCCAAAATATTGTAAAATAATCAAATAAAAGATAATAATAGTTGCATAAATACAACAAATTTGTCTTATTGCTTACTATTAGGCTTTTCCCTTGAAATTATTTAAAATAAAAGCATTATATAGTTTCTGGAGTTTTTAAATTCTCAATGAGTGAAGCAATTAAACCAATCGATAAGAAGTTAAAGGATGTGAATATCTTTGATCCAGAGCTTATGGGTTGTCCGCATTCTTATTTTAAAAAACTTCGTGATGAAGCCCCGGTTTTTCAGGATCCAACAACAGGTATCTTCCAAGTTTCAAAACACGAACTGATTTGCCAAGTAGCAAGGGATGCAGAACTTTTCTCTAATCAGTTTGGGGCAGTACAAAGAAGTGGCGGACAAGAGTATCCGCAAGAAGCTGCCGATATACTTATCAATGAAGGTTACCCGCCTGTCGATACAATGCTTACTGCAGATCCACCAAGACACACGCGTTATCGAAGTCTTGTTGATAAAGCTTTTGCACCTAAAAGAGTATCCGAGTTAGGACCTAATATAGATGAAAAGATCAATTTCATTATTGATCAATTTTATGACTCAGGAAAGTGTGAGGTTACAACACAAATATCCAAACAGCTTCCAATACGAGTGATTGCTGAACAGTTGGGTGTACCCATGGATGATTATGATAAATTTAGCAATTGGTCTGATGCGTTCGTCGCCCAATTGTCAGGAACAAGTTCTCCTGAAGAGCATATTGAAATTGCAAAAAAACTAGTTCAGTTTCAACAATATTTTGCCAACAAATTAGATGAAAGAGAAGATAATGATAGTGATGATATACTTTCTGACCTTGCAAATCTTACTTTCGAAGATGATGATGGTGTAAATCGTAAACTTGAAAAATCGGAGCAACTTTCTATTATTCAACAACTACTAGTGGCAGGTAATGCCACAACCGCTCACTCCATAAGTGAAGCCATTTATTTATTGATTGCTAATCCCGACCAGATGGATCTTGTTCTAAATGATTATAAACTAATACCAAATATGGTTGAAGAATCCCTCAGATTATTAACTCCAACAAATAATATGTGGAGAATAGCAACTGCTGATACTGAGCTCGACGGTGTAAAAATTCCAAAAAATTCTTTAATCATTATAAGATACGGCTCAGGCAATAGGGATGAGGATCTCTTCGAAAATCCGGATAAGTTTGATGTAACCAGAAAAAATTCCCGGAGACATGTCGCATTTGGCCAAGGTATCCACGTATGCATCGGTATGAATCTAGCCAGAAAAGAAATGTATACCGCGTTTCCGATTATCCTGGATAGACTCAAAAACATGCGTTTTGGTGAGGATAATGACTTTGTATATAGTCCCAATGTTTTACTGAGAGGGCTTAATAAGTTGAATATTGAGTTCGATGCAAATTAAGATAATTATCGTTCAATAACTTTATATTCTGAAATTTTTTTCTCTAATTCAGTACTTTTTCTTTTTTTTGTTTCACTTTCAATAAAATCTTTTCTTACCTCAGAATAAACTTCTTCAAATTCGAGCTGTCTCTCAGGACTATGACCATAGATCTTAACCAAGTGATATCCCAGAGAAGACTCTATCGGTCCTTGCCATTTTTTCGTATTGGATGGTAGTGAAAAAATTTGATCGGTGCCTTTTTTTCCAAAATGCCCAAGAATAAAAGAATAATTTTTTCTAGAATAATTTTTTTGATAAGGAAACACGTTACCTATTTGACCTATCTCAACATCAGAAGAAATACTTTTTTTCTCATCGTTAAAAAAATCACGATATCTTAGAATTTCACTTGAATTTTCCCGAAAAAAGATGTGCGTTAAACTAATTGTCGCCCTTTCTATATAGGATTTTTTGTTTTTCTTATAAAAAGAAAAAAGTTCGTCTTCACTGATATCTTCTTCCCTTAAATCAGCCCCTACCAAGGCCAGTTCTCCCAATTGGGCTAAACGATTGGCAATAATCGTATCAACTTCATCCAAACCCAAAGACTTGGCTTCTCTTTTCAAAACCTCCTTTCTGATAAAGTCTTTTCTTATGGACAAAATTTGTGTCTCAGATAATTCCTCAAATTCGGTAAAAAAAGGCTGCTCAAGATTGCGATTTTTTAAATAGTATGATCTGAGTATTTCTTCATTAACGACAATTGTATAGGTATCTTCTTTTAAAGTTGAATTAAGTACTCCCACAAAGATTGTAAGAGCTCCGATAAAAAGTCCGGCTAATGCAAAATACCTTTTTCTCAAGATTGAGGATCATACCATATGGAAGAGGTGTAAGCACGTTCTTGATGCGTTTTAGGAACGTAAGAAGGGATCTCTATACCAAAGGCGACACTATCGTATGTGGTCCATCTGGGTGTAGGAATTTCTAAAACTCTTACATAGTAGAAAGCTGATAAAGTTGGGTTAAAGTCAGGATCTTCCCAATAAGTAGTGATATAAGCTTCTCCTATGGAATTGTTATAAGTAGCATTTTCAATGTTTACGGTACTTTCTCCGGCATCATCTGAAACCGCAATATCATAAATCTTCTCCTCAGATTTACCATACCCATTTACCCAACCCTTGATAACCTGAACACGCTCAATATTGGCGCCATTAGGATCTTTTGAAACCATAACCAAAAATCTAGGTGATTTATTTTTTTCTCTCATACCCAGATCAGATCCCATAGGAACTCCTTTTGAATAACCTATTTCGACAAGGTTTGGATTGACTGCATCTTCTTCGGAAAAATTCCAACCTCCAAAAAATCGTACGGCCATTCTTGGTCCCGTTGTGGCATAAGTCTCTTTTCTTTTCATGGCATCAAAGATTTCTTCTCTGGTATTTTCACGTGCCCATACACCAGCATAGCCAGATGCAGTAATTAACCAATTACGCCATAAATTACCCTGACCCTCACCATCTGGTCTGTTGCAACCCGCCATACAATTGCTCATACGTCCTGGTCCAGGTTCAGAATCGAGAAATTTACCAAAAAAATTATCTTCTGCAGATGCAGGTAATGCGGTGTGATTGTCAGAACTTCCTATAACACCAAACTTGTAGGGATTGGCGCCAATTTTTTTCTGCAGCTCCAACCCTCTCCTTAAAGCTGGTCGAACATAACTTCCCTTATATCTATCGGTTTCACTTTTTTTGTAGCGATAACATTTATAATTTTCTGGATTTTCACAATCACCAGTGGTGCTAATTCTTTCCATTCGTTGAGTTTCACTTCTCCCAATATTGCCTTCCCAAGTCTCATAATCAGCAAAAGGGTCATCTGGAGAAACTGCAGGATGAGTCTCACTATCGCCTTTAACCTGAGTAGCTTCAACCAGAGGCTCCCATCTCATTCTCATATCAGCATATGCCCTATCAATGGGTTGTCCTGAAGAATCCTTTAGCGGAAACATTCGTCCTCCACTAATATTGCTATTATGCGAAATGGATATTGCCTCACCACCTGTCGTCGCATTGTAATCTTTTAAAAAAGACCAAAGATCTTCTGGTCTATTACTATCTAAGGCAGAGAAAGGGATAATTTTTTGTACCGTTTCAGCATCATCTTTAAAGATGACCACCCTATGAAGATTGTCACCAGTCGGAGCGGGAGTCCACTCATAACCTGAAAAAGCAGTAAAAACGCCCGGTTGATTAAATCTATCAACATTATCAGTAATATCCTTCCAAATTGGTATATAAATCTCTTTTTCAAAAGTTTGTTCTTGGTTACCATTAAGACCTTCGACAAATTCTGTAAAAAGCATTGGATTATTATCATCCATATACTCTCTCCACCTTTTTCCTAAAGGTGTTGCTAAAATTGTTGGGTCCCTATCTTCAATCCTTTTAAAAATACCAATATAAGTTGCATGATCTGAGACCATAAAAAAATCCAAAGGAACACGTAATTTTGCTTTTACCCCGCTTTCCGAAATTACCTCTTCTCCACGAGCAAAACGAAAGGCATCACTGGGTGTTAAATTCGAATTACCAATAGTATAGGCATCCGCAGAAATATTCGAATGAAGGTGAGTATCGCCCCACAATAACTTGTCCGGAAAATCTCTTCCTACACCTGGTGAATATTCTTTAGCATCTAATGAAAGGATAAAAAAAAGGGATAAAAGAATTATAAATATTTTTTTTGAAAACATTTTGGTTACTCTCTGGTTACTCTAAAGCAATTATTATATAAAAAAGTTAAATGAAAAAAAAGCGACCAATTTAATTGGTCGCTTTAATAATTTATTAGTATTCCCAAGCTAACTCAAAGCCAAGAACACGGGGATTACTATAATATGCTAAATCAAGCAATACGCCGACATTTGAATGACCAACTTTTTCAACATCATCGGCTAAGTTTTTACCATAAACAGAGAACCTCCAATTGCCTTGAGAGGGAATGTAATCGACACTTGCGTTAAACACGCTGCGAGCTTCAATTTCTGAAAGCGGATAACCTGTCACCCCCGAATTCAAATCGTCATGATACAACCAACCTACGTTGATAACGCTTGAGGACCCTCCGTCCATATCAATAGTGTAAGACATATTAAGAGCTCCTGTAACATCTGGAGCATTTTGCAACGGAAGGCCAGAATAATCTAGTGCGCCAGTTCCAAAAACATCAGCAAAATATTCTTCGTAACCCGCATCATTGAAAGCTAGAGCAAGACTTAAACGAAAGTTATCCGATGGCACATATTGAAGTTCTAACTCTATACCGCTAATCTCCGCTTCTGCGGCATTAGCAGTTACTGTTTCTTGTGGGTTTGGACATCCACAGTTAATAAGGTTCCTAATTACAGTTCTTTGAAGATCTTCAAATCTCATTGTATAAATTGCTATATTTGTCCTTAAAGAATTGCTCCAATCAGCTTTTAAGCCGACTTCAAGTGCATCCACAGTTTCTTCATCAAATGGTCCTAATGTGGTAGGAGTACCTCCTCGACCGTTAAACCCACCGCTCTTAAATCCTCTCGCAAGAGTAGCATAAATCATTTTACCATCGCCAAGTTGATAATCGACACCAACTTTTGGTCCAAAATTAGACCATTCATCGTCTAGATACATAGGTGCTTGAGCATCTCCAACTCCAAAAGCTCTTTGCATATAGCTTTTTTCCTCTTTGGTGTATCTTCCGCCCACGCTAATATTTAATCTGTCATTAACAGCATAGGTAACATCGGCAAAAAGGGATGTCTGCTCATGCGATTGAGTCGTTATCCCAATAATGTGAGCAAGGAAATTACCGCTCGTATTAATATATGTATCCCTTCTAAGTAAATATTCTTGTTCGAAGTAATATACGCCGGCAACCAATGTAGTTCGATCATTAATATCAGTATTATACCGCAATTCTGTTGATTTTTGTTCATGTGGCTCAGTACGAACAATTCCAAACATAGGCGCAATAGACCAATCAATCTCTTCTTTCATTTGATATTCTGTTTCCCTATAATTCGTAAGGGATGTCAGGGTGCCTGAGCTCAATTCCCAAATAGCTTCAACAGTTATACCTTTAATTTCAACATCCATAAAACCTGGGCCAAAATTGAGGTCAATATTTTGAGTATACCCACCACCCACTTGACCATAAACTTTAGCCAAAATCTGATGTGGCTGAGAGGCATTTATCGCAGGATTTGGTTGACTCTTATCTTTTGAATATTCTCCAATAAGCGTCAATGAGAAAGTATCGCTGACGTTAAATTCAATTATAGGTCGGACAGAAAAAACATCATCACCACCTGTATCCTCATAATCACCTGGATAATCATAACCCATTTGAGCAGGAACTGAATAATCTGGATGAGTCATATATCTAGCTTTATAAAAACCATCACTTTTTTGCTGAAGAACAGAAATCTTAGCATTTATGGTATCTGATAATGGAGATTCAACCGCAACACGAAGATCGCGTCTTCCATACTCTCCTATTGTTAGTTGTGCTTTGGCTCCGAATTCTCCGGTTGGTCTTTTAGATCGAACAACAATTGCCCCAGCAGTTGTATTTCTTCCAAAGAGTGTTCCTTGTGGTCCACGTAATACCTCCACTTGTTCGACATCAAATAAATCCAGGTTACTACCACTTGACCGAGGAATATAAATTCCATCAAGAAAAATACCGATAGGCGGATCGATGGTAGAGTCGATATCAGAGTTTCCAATCCCTCTCATAAAAACAGCTGCAGAATTTGTAAAACCTCCGCTAGCATATTGGTTGATCATAAGATTTGGAACAGCCATAGCTAGATCCTTTAGATCTGTAGCATATAATTTCTGAATACTTTCTTCAGTTAATGCAGTAATAGTTACCGGTGTTTCCTGGAGAGGTTCCTCTCTTTTTCGGGCAGTTACAATGATTTCTTCAATACCAGTAAAGGTCTGTGCATCTTCTGATTGTGCAAAGCTGTTAGTACTTACCGTTAAGCCCAATAAAGCTAAAAGCAGTACAAAATATTTAATAGGTCGCATATAAAAACTCCAATGAAATAGAAAATTAAATTAATATAGTTATATTACTTTATATATAGGTTTTTATAAAATAAAGGAAAAAATAACCTTTTCTTCAATATCTATGGGGGAAAATATATTTATTACAATCAATAACTTATACGGATAAAAAATTATAATTTATAAAAAATACAATATATCACATGTTATATTTAATACGTTTATATTATAATTAAATAAAAACTAGGTGTTGCATTGTCTAATAATCTCTGAATATTATAAACAAACTGCCATGTCCAAAACTATAAATCCAAATAAAGAAGATAACGTAATTCAATTAGTTGAAGCACATAACAAATATACAGAGACTCAACTTGAATTAATGTATGCTGCTGAAATTGTCTTTGGTCAAAAAGGAATTAATCATACTTCACACAGAGACATTATTAACCTCACTAGTCAAAAAAATGTTTCAGCAATCTCTTATCATTTTGGAGGAATAGATGGTTTAGTAAGAGCTCTATTAGAAATCCGAATGGAAGTAGTAGATTTTGAAAGAAAAAAGAGATTTGAAAAGTTTATTGGAAATGATGACATAAATAACAATATCTTGCTTGATGTCTATATTGATCCACTATATGAAAAATGCATCGACGATATACATTGGAAAAATTATATTTATTTTCTTCAACATCTGGTAACAGACTATGATAGGCAATTTGTTAATAATTTAAGGCAATTTAGCCAAGTCGCGTTTCATGTAGAAAAAGAGCTTAAAAGAATAAATAACATTGAAGATAACCATATGTGGGAGACTAGACTCGCCAATAACGCCGCTTTTTTGACAGCATCCTTGGCTTTTAGAAGAAGAGAATTAGACAATAATAAAAAAGTCCCTAGTAAAAAAAGATATCTTTCTTATCTTAAAAGTTCAGTTCTCTCTATTTTTTTAAAAGGGTAATCTGCTAATAAAAAAGGGCGCATAAAGCGCCCTTAATTAAAATATTTTTTAATCAATTAAAATTTATATTCAAATTCTATACCAAAATGCCTTGGTCTATTAACTGTACCAAAGCTCCATAATCCAGCGCCATAAACTGGTGTAGGATCGGATGCGCTTGTTGCACTATAGCCGGCCGCAACATCTAAGAAATGAAGAATATAATCTTCGTCAGTTAAATTCTTACCGTAGAAAGAAACTCTCCAGTTTTCAGTCTCGTAGTTAATAGAACCAGCTAGTAATCCGAAAGATTTATTACAACCTGGATTGGAAGAATAATGTTTTTCGATACCATAATTATTCGCAGAGATGCAGTAATCATCTTTCCAACGATAATTTAAAGATGTAACTAGATAATTTCCATTGCTTAAAGCGTGTTCATATAAAGCTGCGACAGCTAGAGTGGTTTCTGGAGCTCTACGAAGAGCTAGAACACTTTTATCAACTGTATTACCAACGCCATCGAGCACTGAGTAACTATCATAGTTGGCATCTAAGATTCCCAAATTTGCTGACAACGTTAAACCTTCAGTTGGTATCCAAACTGTTTCAAGTTCAAATCCATCAATGCTCACTGCTGCAGCGTTTTGTACGATTGTTAAAGTAACAGCACCATCGGTTCCAGGAAGAACAACATCTTCTTGTTTGTCTGTATAATCCACAGAGAAGACCGCACCATTAATTTGCAAAGTATTATCGGCCCAAGTTGTTTTAAAGCCAATCTCTATACTTTCAACTGTTTCAGGGTCATAGGCACCAATATTATTGGCTCCTGTTGCTCTGCCATTCCATCCACCAGATCTATAACCTTCAGTATAAGATGCATAGACCATTCCATTATCAAGGTCATAGGTTACCCCAACCTTTGGAGTAAAATCATCCCAACTTTCCGTGCCGGTCAGAACTTTTGATTCACCAGATACTGGGTCAGTATAGGCGTTTTGAGCTGTGGCATCAGCATAACTTGGGCAAGCTCCCCAAGATTTAGCAATACTTCTTGGATCATTATCCTGCCACCAATTAAATACTGCTGTTTCTCCTGCAGCTGTTTGGGTTGTAAACATTTGACATATATCTTTTTCTTCATCAATCCAACGACCACCTAGAGTAAGTGTTAATTTGTCCGAAACATCGTAGTCAATTTGACCGAAGAAAGCGGTGTTTTCAGTTGAATGAAGGGTTCTTGGCGAATCGTTAAACCCTCCAAAGAAATAAGTTGTCTGCCAAGCATCATACTCACTATCCCAGAAATAAGCACCTAGAGTTGTTTTTCCCCATAAATAACTGCCTTCCCAACGAACCTCGAGACTTTCCTGTTCTTCAAACTGAGGGCGGGATACTCTGAACAATTCTCCAGAGGCTGCATCAAATTCTTGCAATGAAGTCTCTTCCATTTCACGAGTGCCATAAACAACAACAAGTTTATTGTTTTCATTAATATCATACTCAACATTTATAGTGACCGCTTCGATTTCAACGCTAGAAGTTTGTTTTGTGTTTTGGAAAACAGTTCTGTGAAAACCAAGATTACTGGCGTTTCCACATTCAGCAGCAATGTTTTGAAACAATCCGAATAATTCACCTGGTTGAGTAAAACACGACACGGGGCGTACATCCGATTGATCGTCAATATCATCATAGGTAATTTGAATTTCTAGATCATCTGTCGGATTCCAAAGAGCACTTATACTGTATGACGTAACATCAACATCACCTTCATCAGATTCACGGGTTTTATTATAAAAATAGGCACCGCCATCTAGTTTGATGGCTGAAACTTTTGTTGCTAAAGTACCGTTTAATATTGCTGGAAAGTTAATAGTGGCTTTCACATCTTTTTGTTCGTCTTCAGCAGCGGTAAGATTAATTTTTCCACCCAGTTCGCCAGTTGGTTTTGATCTAATAACATGAACAAGACCTCCAACTGTATTTCTACCAAACATTGTTCCTTGAGGACCACGAAGAACTTCAATTCTTTCAGCATCCCATGTATTAAGGAGCGCTGCTGTTGCAGTAGCTAAATAAATTCCATCTTGATAAACAGCAACTGCCGGGTCAAAACTTTTCTCAACATCATTCATTTGAATGCCTCGAATAGAAATTGCCGCAGTACCATTACCAAGAATTGGATCGATAATTAAATTAGGTGAAACACCAGCTACATCCATCAAATCTCGAGCAAAAGTTTTTTCGAGTGTGTTGGCGTCCATAGCGCTAACAGAACTTGGTACATCCTGTAAATTTTCTTCTCGTTTTTGTGCTGTAACGACAATTTCTTCAATTGAAGCGCTAATTGTTCTTTGTGCGTAAACATACTCAGTTGAAAAAAGACTCAAAATAAATGCTAGAGCCAACGAATAAATTGTTATCTTTTTATTTAACATCTGTTAAATCCTCTCCGAATGAATGAACCGTCTAAGTACAACATAAAAAGGACAAGATAAAGATATTATTAATAAATAATTGATATAAGTACATAAAAGCTAAGAAAAGATTAATATTATGTATAAAAAAGGGATTTATTAAGAATTTTAACTAATTATTAAGTAAAGTTTACCTCTGGAAAGCAGCATTATTTATTAATTTTCCAAATTAGTTGTATATTTACAACTTTTACCAATTTTCTCCAAAAGGTCTTAACCACTGATCAAACGTCCACGCTGATTTATTCTGATGTGCTATATGCCAAGCTTCTTCTGCTATATCATCGGGTTGTATAAAAAATTCATCAGGTTTTTCAGGCCACATTTTCCTTGTCCACTCTAAATCAATGGCAGCGTCTATGGTAATGTAGGCAACATGAATTCCTTTCGGACCTAAATATCTTGCCATGGACTCCGTTAGCACTCTTTGCGCAGCTTTTGTCGAAGCAGTTCCTCCAAAATTTGCCTTTCCTCTATGAGCAGAAGTATTGCCAGTTACGATAATTGAACCGAATCCCTTTTCAATCATTTTTGGTGCAAAAATTTGAGACAATCTATGCAAAGCAATAACATTAGTCTCTAGATTTGACTGAAGTTCTTCAGGGGTAAATTCGAGAAAATTTCCTCTCGTTCCCCTAACGGCATTATGGATAAAAATATCTGGTAATCCTATTTCCTTCTCAACTTTGGCTATCGTTTTTGCTATGGATTCGGGATTACGTAATTCACATGAAAATCCTTTTGATCCTTCAAGTTCTTTCTCCAAGGCAGTTAATCTTTCATGATTACGAGCAATCATAACAACCTTATAACCGCCTTTGTGGAATCTTCTTGCAAGAGACGATCCCGTGCCAGGACCAACTCCAGTAATAAAAGCAATTTTCTCTGTCATTCTTAAGTTTTAAGAGAAGGTTCCTTTGCCCAATCAATGCCCCTTCTTAAGAGATCATAAAAAACTGGTAAATCCCAAGCACACCTCTCTACCTCAGGATAATATTCTGTTGGAACAGGTGTATCAAACATGTCGTAATGCCCACGGCAATGACCCAAGGTTAGGTATAAAACCTCGCCTTTTTCTACAGTATGAAGATAGAACACTGGCCATTTTGAATCTGGCCAATCTTCCTCCACAAAACCTGCTGCCTTACCTCCGTATTCAGTCTCCAACAAAACATGAAGATCTCCGTGCAAATCCATTAGATACAATTCATCTGTTGTATCAAAAGGCTCAACGCCTTCGACTAGCTTATGGTTAGGATCTGCAACCGTCACTGTATAGGGTTCTATAGGAGGATGTGCTATAAATTGAGAACCTAAAGTTTCCATCATTATAGGTGCAATTCTTGGGCTATCTACAGGTCCTGTAGGCGATAAAAATTGCAATATAGAGTTCGTACCATGTAAAGCCAGCCACCTGTTTCCACGTGCAACATAATTCTTTAATACTTTTTGTTCTTCTAATGTTGGTCTTACGTCACATGTATAGGTTATAAGAAAGTCCGCATTTTCTATAGCATGGAGGTTAGAATAATCCTCGAATACTCTTGTTCTGATTCTTTCATCTTCCGATAATAACTTCAAGAGTTCTAGGCGAGCAAAATCAATATCGTGAAATTTTCCGCCCGCCACAAGAACTACGTCTATTTTCTTTTTGACATCATCAGTCATATTATTACCCAGTCTACAGTTGGACTCTTTTAGTAAAGCCGCCATCAACAACGAGATTGGTGCCGGTAATATGCCCCCCTGCTGGGCTAGCAAGAAAGACGACTGCATTCGCTACATCCTCGGCCGCACCATATCCTAGAGGTATAGCTTTTTCTGTCGCATTATAGAAATCTTCCATATTGTCTTTTATGAAATTCCATGCTCCGCCTTCAATATAAATTGGTCCAGGTGATACAACATTGCACCGAACTCCATTACGACCGTTTGCTTGAGAAACGTGATTAGCATAATTTATCAGTGCAGCCTTAACAACTCCGTAAGGACCACTACCGGGACCTTCTTCAAGTGCAGTCGTGGTAGATATAATCACTATACTTCCTTTTGATGCAGTTAAACTCTCCAAGGATGCATTTACAGCACGAGCCGTTCCCATGATATCAACTTCAAAGTTGGCTTTCCAGCCATCTTCACTTCCGATATTTGCTCCACCTCCTGCGCTAACGTTAGGAACCAAAATATCTAGACCCCCTAGTTCTCCGATTGCGGCTTCTATCCATTTTTTATAAGCATCACCATCTCCAACATCAACAGCAGATCCAATAGCATTAACGCCTTTAGATTTTAATGCATCAACTGCGGCAGAAACCTCGTCAGCATTTCTTGCGCAAATAGCAACATCAGCACCTTCAGAGGCTAAAAGTTCAGCAGTTGCCCTGCCAATACCTTTACTTCCTCCTGTTACTAATGCTTTTTTTCCTTTTAAACCTAAGTCCATTTTTTCCTCCTAATAAAACTCTACTTTACATTTTTACATTGGGCCGAAACCTGGAGGAGCCCCTCCCGGTACAAATTTCTTCTTTTCTTTTTTTGGCACTATTATTTCAATTTTGCCACCATTTTCTTTGACATCAAAGCATATTAAAGGCTTCGTTGACAGATTTGTCATGGATTTTCCTGTTGATAACTCAAACCTTGCTCCATGATGTGGACATGCATAATAACCCCCTCTAAAACGTCCTCCGGATAGATTTTCACCTGCATGAGGACATTTATTTTCGACTGCAAACAACTCCCCTTGATCTGAACGAATAATTAAAATAGATCGACCATTTGCTTCAAAAGTCGCCTCCGAGCTCTCTTCAACTTCGCTGGAATCACAAAGCAGCTGATAGGTATTTTCCTCAGTCATATTGGAATGAAATCCTAAGAATTAATTATTGATAATCTGGAACCTGTCCGCCATCTTCCATAATTAGTCGATCGACAACTTGGTGAAAATGAATTATGCGTCTTTCCTGTCTTCCACACCAAAGCCCTTTGTAAGAGGGATTATTCATACCTTTCTGAACAAATGGTAAGTTTGAAGCATCTTGATCAAGAACTTCACCAAGCGTGTGTTCTTCTCCTTCTTTAACATAGACGTATTCTGGGCGTCCATTTTTATTATCTACACCACTTACTGCATCATCCATTCCGGGATTAACTTTCGTTTCAGTTTCAGTTTCGACTCCTGTCGTATTGGATGGAGCGTTGTCCTCTTCTACCTGTTTGGCTTGGTTAGTTCTCTTGTTATCGGTATCGCTTGCCAAGCTAAACATTTGAAGATCGTAGAAACATTTGTTTGGGTCTTCTGGATGAGGTCTTTGAGTAAACATCATATAATTGGTGGCGTGAGTATTTAAGGTTACGTTAGGAAAAACACAATAATGATAATCATCAGACATTTGATCGTCATTTAATTGCGAAAAATCCCAACCCTTTTCTTCAGCTCTTTCACGTTGCGCTAACTGGATTGCGCGACGCGCTTGCTGGGCCGTGCCATTAAAACCTTTTGGATCAACACCGTGTTGTTCCATATAAACAGCTAAATTCTCACCAATTTCTTCTTGTTCTACATGTGGTCTTGGGCTTGGAACTCCAAATGGTACAAGATATCTATTATGAATATCATATAAATCAATCTGTACATTTTGATCGTCCAACCAATCCATCAGCTGGGGGTGGGTTCCCCAAACATGGTAGGTTTCATTGAAGGCGTCTACTGAAGCCTTCCAATTACAACTCCACTCAACAGTCATATCCATAACCAAATCCATTTTATCGAAGTTATATGCTTCAAGGTGGTTTTTAACAGGGCCTAACCATTCTTCTAAAGGTCTAACATCAGGATTAAGCGAGTACATTATCCATCCATTCCATTCTTCACATGGTAATTCATCTAAGTGGAGAGAGGGATCGCATAGTCCTTGTGGAAAAGTTTCGGGATCTGGACTTTCAACTCTTTGACCCATAGCATCGTACTGCCATCGATGATAAGAACATTTAAAAGTTTGATCAATCTTACCCATTCTCTCTTGGGCCAGTGTGTTTCCTCTGTGTTTGCAGACATTATGGAAAGCTCTAACTTTTCCGTCCTCACCGCGAATTAATATGATTGACCAATTACCTATTTCAGTAGTGGTGAAATCGTTTGGTTCTTTAACATCCTGAGAAAGACCTCCTCTCAACCATATCTTTGTCCAAATGTGATCCCATTCAAGCTTCATAAATTCTTTGGATGTGTATCTTTCTTTTGGTATTCTTTCATAGTTCAGGTTCGGTTCTGGTGCTTTATCACCATGTAGACCCGGTTGAGCGTAGCGTATCAAAGCCATTCCATTCTCCTTATAAATCCCATCTTAAAATAAATCTTTTTATAAACTATATCAATATATACTAATCTTTCGATCCTTAATAGATCGGAATTTGTTCTCCAAGATCAAAATATTCAGTACTTTATTATTATCGATAACTTTCTGTCCAGAAAAATTAATGCGCATTTATTACATTTTTATCAAATAATGTAATATTTCTTCCTATAATAACAAAATAATTAATTGACCAGAATG